>DDSR01000224.1:0-13950 GCA_002343455.1 Deltaproteobacteria bacterium UBA2385
GCGGAGCGAGGCGGAGGGGGGTCGTCCTGCCCCCAGCCCCCCCCGCTGTTTCTGGATACGGAGGGAGCATGAACACCGCCTCACCCCGCCGCCTCGGCGTCAACATCGACCACGTCGCCACCCTCCGACAGGCCCGCCGCGAGCGCTACCCCGACCCGGTCGCCGCCGCCCTCCTGGCCGAGCTGGCGGGCGCCGACCAGATCACCTGCCATCTGCGCGGCGACCGTCGGCACATCCAGGACGAGGACCTGCCCCGCCTTCGCGACAGCGTCCAGACCCTGCTCAACGTCGAGCTGGCCTGCACCGAGGAGATGGTCGGCATCGCGCGCCGCACGCTCGGGGCCCGCCCGGGCGACCGGCGGCGTCACCGCGTCACCCTGGTCGCCGAGCGACCGGGCGAGGTCACGACCGAGGGCGGCCTGGACGTGGCCGGACAGCTCGACCTGGTCGGGGCCACCGTCGCGGGCCTCGCCGAGCAGGGCATCGCCGTCAGCCTCTTCATCGACCCCGAGCCCGCCCAGATCGCCGCCGCCGCCGGCCTCTCCGCGGTGGGCGTCGACATGATCGAGCTGAACACTGCGCGCTACGCCGAGGGGCACGACGCCGAGCTCGCCCGCCTCGCCCAGGCCGCCGCGCTGGCCGGCCGCAGCGGGCTGGAGCTGGCCGCCGGGCATGGCCTGACCCACCACAACCTGCCCCCCCTGGTCCAGGCCGCCCCCGGCATCCTCGAGTACAACATCGGCCACAGCATCATCGCCCGGGCCGTCTTCTGCGGGCTCGAGGTCGCGGTCCGCGATCTGCTGCAGATGATCCGCGCCCCCGGCGGCCCGGGCGCCCCCGGCGGCCCCAGCAGGCTGGCGTGATCCCCGTCTGCGGCTCGGCGGCCACCCGGGCCCTGGACGAGGCGCTGATCCGCAGGCTGGGCATGCCCGCCCACACCCTGATGGAGCTGGCCGGCCGAGGCGTGGCCGAGCAGATCCACCAGCGCTGGCCCGACCAGGGTGTCGCCGTGCTCTGCGGCCCCGGGAACAACGGCGGAGACGGCTTCGTCATCGCCCGCTGGCTGGCCCTGTGGGGGCACCCGGTCCGCTGGTGGGCCCCCCTGCCCTCGGCGACCGAGGAGAGCCGGCTGAACCGCCGCTTGCTGGAGCAGCAGCTCGGCCTCGCCTCCCCGACGGCGCAGGAGGCCGTCCAGGGCGCCGGGATCGCCGTCGACGCCATGCTCGGCACCGGGCAGCAGGCCGCGCCGCGGGGCTTCGCCCTGGAGGGCATGGAGGCCCTCTCCCGCTGCGCCCTGCGCGTCGCCGTCGACCTCCCCACCGGGCTGTGCGCCGAGTCCGGCCAGCCGCTGGGGGCCTCGATGCCCGCCTTCGCCCTCACCCTGGTGCTCGGCCGCCACAAGCCCGGGCTGTGGTGCGCCCCCGGCCACCACCTCGCCGGCGAGCTGGTCCTCGTCGACATCGGACTGGATCTGGCGCCCTCCCCCGCTGCGCCAGAGGCCTGGCTGCTGCAAGAGCAGGACGTGCGCGGCTGGGCCCCGGTCGAAGACCCCGGCGCCGCCAAGTGGAACCGCGGGCACGTCGCCATCCGGGCCAGCGGGGGTGCCGCCGTGCTGGCCGCCCACGGCGCCTTCCGCTCGGGTGCCGGGCTGGTCACCCTGCTGCTGCCCCGCGCCGACTGGCCCACCCTGCACGGCCTCTGGCCCGAGGTCATCCTGGCCGAGCCCGACCGGCTGGACCCAGCTCGCCACGACGCGCTCGTCTTCGGCCCCGGCCTGGGCCTGGGGGTGGCCGAGGAGCTCACCTCGCTCTGGGGTCGTTTCCCACGGCCGATGCTGCTCGACGCCGACGGCCTCAGCCTGCTCGCCCGCCTGGCCCTCGCCCGCCCCGCCGACCTGGCGCGGGCGCTGACGCCTCACGCCGCCGAGGCCGGCCGCCTGTTGGACCTGGAGCGCTCCGCCGTCGAGGCCGACCGCTTCGCCGCGGTGGATGCCCTGCGCCACTTCGGCACCCCCCTGCTCAAGGGCCCATGCAGCCTGGTCGGCGCGCCCGATGGCACCTGGATCAACCCCCGCGGCAGCGTCAACCTGGCCACCGCCGGCAGCGGCGATGTGCTGGCCGGGCTGGCCGGCGGCTATCTCGCCCGGGGCCTCCCCGCCGAGCGCGCCCTGGCCCTGGCCGCCTGGCGGCATGGAGAGGCGGGTGAGCGGGCGGGCCGGGGGGCCACGGCGAGCGAGCTCGTCCAGAGGCTGCGGGACTCAGCCTGAGTCGGTACGAAAGGCCGCCCAGTCGATGCCCAGCCGCCGCATCCGAGAGCGCAGCGTGTGCGGGTTGACTCCCAAGGCCCGCGCCGCGCCGAACGGCCCCTCGATCCGGCCCCGACAGCGTTTCAGGGCGGCTTCCACCCGGGCGCGCTCGTCCCCCTCTCCTGCGATCACCGGCACCTCGGTGAACTCCTGGCGGCTGCCCACCCCCAACGCCGCGGCGATCTCCAGGCTCCGCCCGTTTCCGAGGATCGCCGCGCGCTCGACGACCGCAGCCAGCTCGCGGACGTTGCCGGGCCAGGGGTACCCGAGCAGCCGGGCCATGTCCTCGGGCCGAGCCTCCAGGGGCCGCCCGTAGAGCCGCTTGCCGGCGCGCTCGGAGAAGTGCCGCACCAGGGCCGGCACATCGTCCCGCCGCTGCCGCAGCGAGGGCAGCTCGATGGGAAAGACGCTGATCCGGTACCAGAGGTCCTGCCGGAAGCCGCCGGTCCGGACCATCGTACCCATGTCGCGGTGGGTGGCCGCCACGATGCGCACATCGACCTTGTGGCTGTCCTGACCGCCGACCCGCTGGAAGCTGCCGTCCTGCAGCACCCGCAGCAGCCGGACCTGGGCCGCCGCCGGCAGCTCGGCCACCTCGTCCAGGAAGAGGGTGCCGCCGTCCGCCCGCTCGAACCAGCCCTTGCGCTGGGCGATCGCCCCCGTGAAGCTGCCCTTCTCGTGACCGAAGAGCTCGCTGTCGACCAGCTCGGTCGGGATGGCGCCGCAATTCACCCTCAGGAAGGGCCCGCGCGAGCGCCGGGAGCGGGTGTGGATGGCCCGCGCGACCACCTCCTTGCCCGAGCCGGTCTCGCCCAGGATCAGCACCGGCGCGTCCGTCGGGGCGACCTGGTCCACCCGCTGCATCACGTCGCGCAGGCCGGTGCCCTCGCCGATGATCGCCTCGCTGACGTCCTGCCGATCGAGCCGGCTGAGCAGGGCCTCCCGATCGCCCTCGGCCGCCTCGCGCAGCCGGTAGAGCTCGTGCAGGCGCTGATCGTTGGCCAGCGCCACGGCGAAGGGCTCCAGCAGGACCTGCACCATCGCCCGCCAGGGCTCCAAGGGGCCGCCCAGGGCCAGGATCCCCAGGAGCCGGCCCTCGTAGACCAGCGGTCCGACCCGCATCGGGCCGAGCAGGCCCTCGGGCAGGAGCAGGCGCCCCAGGCCGGTCGCCTCGCGCGAGGACCAGCCCTGGACCACACCCCGCGAGGCCCAGGCCAGGAGCTCCTCTTGCCGGGGGCTGGGGACCGAGGTGCGCACCGGGAGCTCCGCCAGCCAGGACGCCGACCCGCCGGTGGCGACCGTCTCCAGCCGGGCCCGATCGACGTCCCAGCGGCGCACCAGCAGCCACTCGATCGGCAGGCGCTCGGCGAGGCGCCGCTGCAGCTCGGCCGTGGCCTCCTCGATCTCCAGGTGGCGGCACACCTCTCGCCAGACATCCACCAGGAGATCGGAGTGCAGGGCGGGTCGGGTCACGAGGCGAGCTCCCCAGGTTTGCCGGGCCAGGCCCGGGCGTGGGTAACTTCTATTGAGATGCGAACGCCCGGCTCGATTCCGTTCAGCAAGGAGGAGCGCCGTGGAAACTGGGCGAAGATGGCGGGCCCCTCGGCTTGGGAGCCCAGGGGATGCAAGTTGGCTTCGATTCGCACCCGGTCGCCGACGGTCATGACCCGCCGGACCGAGGCCACGCCGGCGTCGTCCCGCCAGAACTTCAGGTCGTAGGCCCGGACGACCACATGGACCTCCTGTCCGTCGGGTAGGCCCGCGCGCTGGGCCGCGTCGAGCGGCGCCCAGATGGGCCCGATCCGCGCGCGTTCGCCCTCGACGACGCCCGAGAGCACGTTGACATCCCCGACAAAGCGGGCCACGAACTCGGTCGCCGGGCTGTCCAGGATCTCCAAGGGGCTGCCGTGCTGTTCGAGCCTGCCCGACTGGATGATCATGACCCGATCGGCGATGGCGAAGGCCTCTTCCTGATCGTGGGTGACGAAGATGGTGGTCGCACCGACCTCGTCGTGCATCTTGCGCAGCCACTGGCGAAGCTCCTCCCGCACCTTGGCGTCCACGGCGCCGAAGGGCTCGTCCAACAGCAGCAGCTTGGGCGTGGGAGCCAGGGCGCGGGCCAGCGCGACCCGCTGCCGTTGTCCGCCCGATATCTGCGAGGGCATACGCTCGCCCAGACCGCGCAGGCCCATCACGTTGAGCAGCCGCTCGACCGTCTCGGCCTGGCGGGCCTTGTCGACCCCCCGCACCGACAGGCCGAAGCCGATGTTCTCGGCCACGGTCATATGGCGGAACAGCGCGTAGTGCTGAAAGACGAAGCCCACCTGCCGGTCGCGGGCGTGCAGGTGGTCGACCCGTGTGCCGTCCAGCCAGACCTCCCCGGCGTCGGCCGTCTCCAGGCCCGCGATGATGCGCAGCACCGTCGACTTGCCTCCCCCAGAGGGGCCCAGCAGGGCGACCAGCTCGCCGGGCTGCACATCGAAGCTCATCGTGTCCACCACGGTCAGCGACCCGAATCGTTTCACCAGGTTTCGGACTTCGATACCCATGGTTACCTCCGTTTGCCTTTGGGGTTGGCCATCTGCATGGCGAGCAGCAACAGCACGGCGGCGGCGGCCAGGATCAGCGCCATCCCGAAGGCAGCCGGCTCCTGCCGTTCTTCGATGGCCGCATGGATGAAGGTCGTCGCGGTCTGGGTGCGGTTGGCGATGGAGCCGCCGACCACCAGCACCGCCCCGAACTCGCCCAGGGCGCGGGCCGNNGGTCACCCGCCAGAAGGTCTGCCAGGGTGAAGCCCCCAGCGTCGCCGCCGCCTGCTCCTCCCCGTCGCCGATCTCCTCCAGCACCAGGGCCACCTCCCGCAAGGTGAAGGGCAGGGTCACGAAGAGGGTGGCGATGAAGACCGAGGGCCAGGCGAAGGCGACATCCAGGCCCAGGCCTTCGAGCGCGGGACGGAGGACCCCGCTCCGACCGAAGACCAGCAGGAAGGCGAGCCCCGTCATGACCGGCGAGAGGGCCAGCGGCATGTCGATCAGGGCGTCCAGCAGGCGCCGCAGCCAGAAGCGCTGCCGGACCAGCACCAGGGCGCCGGCGATGCCGAAGGCCCCGTTGCAGAGAATGCAGGCGACCGCGACCAGGGCGCTCAGCACCAGGGCGCGCCGTGCCTCCGCTCCGATCAGCACCTCGACGACCTCATGGCGGGACTCGACGACGGTGTAGACCAGGGAGCCCAGCGGGATCACCAGGAGGATCCCCAGCCAGGCGCAGACCAGCGCAAAGACCAGCAACGAGAAGCCCTTCGGTTTCCGAAGTCGGTGCTCAGACACGGCCACCTCCCGCCTTTCGCGCCAGCAGACCGGCCAGGGGTTGCAGGACCAGCGCCAGGGCCAGCAGGACCAGGCTGACCGAGGCGGCCCCAGCGGTGTTGCCCGCCTCGACCTCGCCCAGGATGTAGACCGGCGCGACCAGGGTCTTGTGAGGGATGTTGCCCGAGACCACCGCCAGGGAGCCGAACTCGGCGATCGAGCGGGCGAAGGTCTGCACCCCGCCCGCTGCGATGGCCGGCAGCACCGGGGGGAGCAGGACCCGCAGGAAGGTCGTTCGGCTGTTGGCGCCCAGGGTCGTGGCGGCCTCCTCCTCGGCGGGATCGAGCTCCTCCAGCACCGGCTCGACCGCGCGCACGACGAAAGGCAGGGTCACGAAGACCAGGGCCAGCACGATACCCGGCCGGGCGAAGGCGATCGCCGCTCCCGAAGCGCTCAGGGCAGCCCCGATCGGGGTCTGCGGCCCCAGCATCGCAAGGATCAGCATCCCGGCCACCAGAGTGGGAATCGCCAGCGGAAGGTCGACCAGGGCGGCGATGAACCTGCGACCCGGCACATCCCAGCGCACCAGGACCCAGGCGATGGCCGTACCGACCACCGCGTTGATCAGCGTGGCCAGCGCTGCGGTCCACACCGAGAGCCAGAGCGCGTCGCGCACGCCCTGGCCGCCGACGGCCTCCAGGAAGGCCGCCGGTCCACCCTCCAGGCCGCGTACGATCAGCACGGCCAGCGGCAGGGCGACCAGGGCGGTCACCCAGGTCGATACGCCCAATCGCAGGAGCAGAGGTCCCTTCATCGCTCAGCGGCCCGTCGGGACGGCATGATCGTAGGCGCCGCCCTTGTCGAAGACCCGGGTCTTCATCGCCCCCCAGCCTCCCAGATCCTCAATCGTGAACAGATCGGTGGGCTGGGGCAGGCCCACGGGCGCCTGCGACTCGTCCACCGGCCTCAGCCCGTACTGGGCGTACGCAGCCTGGGCTTCGGGCGTCTGCAGGAACGCAACGAAGGCCCGGGCGAGGTCTTCGTTGCCGTTGGCCTTGGCGTAGGTGTCGACCACCGCCACCGGGTTCTCGATCAGGATGGTCGAGGGCGGAACGACGTAGTCCATCTGTTTGCCGCTGGCCTTGGCGACCAGCACCTCGTTCTCGTAGGTGATGGCCGCGTCGCCCACCCCCTTCTCGAAGTTGACGATCGACTCCCGGGCGCCCTTGTCCATCACCGTGACCCGAGCGAGCACCCCGCGCAGAAGATCGATGGTGGCCTGTTCGTCTCCGGCGGTCACTCCCGAGAAGCCCCGGGTTCCTGCCCCCCAGATGGCCAGCACATTCCACATCGCACCTCCGCTGGTTCGCACATTTGGCGTCAACACGTCCACATCGGCGCGGCTGAGGTCCGACCAGTCGGCCATGCCCTTGGGATTGCCCGGTCGCACGGCGATCACCGCCAACGAGCGGGTCACCATCCCCTCCCCCGCTCCCGCCTTCCAGTCGTGAGTGATCAACCCGGCCTCCTCCAGGACCGTGATGTCCGGCTCCAGGGAGAGGGCGACGACATCGGCCTTCAGCCCCTCCCGCACCGCCCGGGCCTGGGCGCCCGAGCCCTGGTACGATGCCTCGAACACCACCGTCTCCCCGGTCTTCGCCTTCCACTGTTCGGCGAAGGCCGGCATGATCGTCTTGCCGTAGGCTTCGCGGGGGGTGGTGAAGGCCGCCACGGTGAGGGTGCGGGTCCGAGCGGCCGGCGCGGTTTCGGCCGATGCCGACTCCACGGGAGCGGTCTCGGAGCAGGCGAGGAGGAGGAGTGCGGCGAGAGACATGGGTACCTCAGGGTTTGGTGGGGGGTCAGCAGGAGTCGTGCCAGAGCGAGGATCCGCACGGCGTGGACATGGGCGAGACGCAGGCTGCCCGTGACACGGAAAACCCGTCACGGACTCACGGGTTTCCGGCGCGCTCAGATGCTGAGGGCGGTCGCGACCTGTAGCTGATGGCTGAGCGGGTGGTCGAGGCCCTGTTTCAGGCTGGTGGCCCAGTGGAGCTGGATCTGGGCCTTGTGCCCCAGGTTGCCGCCTTCATCGGCCGGGTCTGGCAGATACCAGTTCAGCACCCCCTCCACCTGGGTGACGGAGTCATCGACCGCCGTGGAGGAGGGATCCAGCCAGGACCCGCGCAGGCCGGGGGCGAGGCCGACCGGGAAGCAGTACCCGAGCTGGGCATATGCCCCCATCGAGCGCTGAGCCTCTTCGAAGCCCAGACCGTCGACGATGCCGAGCAGCCCCTCGGCCTGCACAGACAGTCCACGGGCGAACAGACGGACATCCGCGCCGGCCCGCAGCTCCTGAACGCTGCCCAGCGCCTCGCCCGCCTCGTCGTAGCTCGTGGGAGCCAGCCCGGAACCCGAGAGGCCCATCGCCAACCGAGGCTCAGCCCGACCCAGGTCCACCTCGTCGAGCTTCATCGCCCCCAGGGGTGCCACCTGGATCCGCCCGGACAGCAGCGGCGCCTCGTCCACCGTGGGCCAGACGTTGCTGCCTTCTCCATTGAAGACCCCCACGCCGTACACGAACCGCCCCTCCGCCGCCGAGCCGGACAAGGTGGCGCCGATGTCGCGGGACCAGGAGTACCCGTCCACGCGCAGCTCACCGTACCGGAAGCCGTCGAGCACGATCGGTCGATCGGGCAGCAGCAGGCTGGTGTCGCTCATCGCCTGGGAGACCGTGAAGGGCACCTTGAACTGTCCGACGCTGAGCTGAAGCGAGTCGTGGAATCGGACGCTGACCTGGGCGTCGTCCAGGGTCGCGCTGGCTGCGTTCAGGCGCAGTCGGTAGTCGAAGCGACGGGCAACGGTGCCGTTGGCCAGGACCAGCATCCGCCGGATGCGGAAGCCGGCGTCGGAGATCCTGACCTGGTCGCTGCTCTCGGGGTCGCCGTCGATCGTCGTGCTGAGACGAGGCTGGAAGGAGAGGCCCAGCTTCAGGGCCGGATCCTCTGCCCGGGCGGGAGCGCTGGAGAGGAGGAGCAGGAATGGCGAGAAGTGGACCATGAGTGCCTCGTTGCGTCTGGGGGTGGGCCCTCCCCGAACGCAAAGGCCATGCCACAATGGAAACCCTTGAAAACCCACGGCACCGGAGCGAGCACTCGCCCGCTACCACGGGAGTTCCATCACAGATCTTCCGTCTACCACGACCCTGCGCGACGGGACAACACGAAGGGCGGGGCCTTGGAGCCGTGGATCTGCTCCACGGGGATCGCCCGACGCCGCTCGATCGCCAGGCGCCGGTCTGCCCAGTCCAGCTCGTCGGGGGCGTCCTCCTCCATTCGTACATAACGCTCGATCGTCTCCCGGTAGGACGGCCGGCCGGCACCCTCCCGGCGGAAGGCGCAGATCTGACGATTGGCGAAGTAGGGCCCCCAGGCCACGAAGGTGTAGTTCGAACGGAAGGACTCGGACTCGAGCAGGACCTCCTCCGAGGGCCCGAAGAAGCCCTCTTCCGTACACTGCAAGAAGACGATCGCCGGGGCCTGCTCCTCGAAGGCGGCCAGGAAGGCCGTCCGCGCCTCGCGCTGCTCTGCGAGCGAGGTGCCGGGCATCTTGGAGCGCGAGAGGTCCACCGCGGGTCGCCAGGTCAGCCCTCGCCCGTCCAGCAGGGTGGAGTCGACCAGGACATAGCCGATCAGGCCGACCTCCTGGAAGAAGAAGGCTTCCCCAGGCCGGAGGTTCTCCATCAGGTAGGCGTAGAACCAGTGGACCGACCAGAGGGGCTGCGCCTGCACGGGCGCCCCGGTCCACCAAAGCGGCCCCTTGCCGACCTCGGCCCAGGGTGGGCTGAGCTGCTTCCAGGGCAGCGGGGGACGACCGTCCGCCGAGCCGGGCCCGCCCTGCTCGCGCTCCGCCCGGGCGACGTTGACGGAGGTGATCCGGGAGTCCTCGATCGCCGCGCCCAGCGAGAGCCCCAGGCCGACCACCAGCACCGCCGGGGCCAGCCGGCCGGCGCGACGGGCCAGGCTCGTCCAGCCCACGGCCGCGGCGGCCAGGGCGGCCGGGAGGGCCGGCAACAGGAAGCGCATATCGCTGAACTGATCCCCGCCCACCGCGACGACGAAGGCCGAGACGACTAGCCCGGGAGCCAACAAGGGCAGGGCGTGCCGCCCGAAGGCCAGGACGCCCAGCACCCCCACCCCCACGGTGGCGCTCAGCAGGGGGTTGTAGCTCAGCCCGGCGGCGAGGTAACGCAGCCCCGTCATGGCCTCAACCGCCAGGTTGCCGCCGACCTTGGCGCGGGCGGTGTTGGGGACCAGCTCCCCGTAGTACAGGATGCGCGCCAGGAGCTGCAGGGCCACCGGCGCAGCGGCCAGCGCCAGGGTCTTCAGCTCGTACCGGCCCAGCTGCCGCCCCCGGCTGAGGGCGAAGAGCAGGGGCACGGCCAGGTACAGCGGACCCTCCGCCCGGCAGAGGCAGGCCAGCCCGAAGGCCAGCGCCGACCAGGGCCGGATCGGAGCGCCCTGGCGCGAGGCCGACAGCTCCGCCATCCCCCGCCAGCAGCCCATGCTCATCAGGAAGGTGAAGAGGGGGGTCTCCAGCCCGAGCCCCATCCAGCGCCCCATCAAGGGTGAGGCGGCCATCATCACGGCCGCCCCCCAGGCCAGCGTCCGCCCACCCCCGGCCGCGCGCACGCAGGCCGCGGTCCCCAGGGCCGCGCCGAGGGCGAAGGCCGCCCCCCAGGCCACCGCCCAGCGGCCAACGGGCTGCCCCAGGGCGATCCCCAGGGCCGACCAGAGGGTCCACAGCAGGTTGGAGTAGCCCTCGACCGGCTCCAGGCCCGGATTCCAGGTCAAGCCCCGGCCGTGGACCAGGTTCCAGGCGTAGCGGAAGGAGATCCAGGCGTCGTCGCTGACGAAGGGGATCGACCAGGCCGCGCGCGCCGCGAGGATCCCGGCCAGCACGGCCACTCCCACCAGCCCCAGGACCAGGTTCAGAGGCTTCGAGACAGGGGCGATGCGTTCCTCCAGGTCGAACCTACTACCACAACGGGGAGGGCCAGCGCATCAGGAGCGCAGGACCAGCAGTCCGGCCTGGACGCGCAGCTCGGCGCCCCCCCCGAGGGCCCCGCTCCAGCCCTCGCCCGGCGGCTCGCGAAGCAGGGCCTCCAGCAGGTCCGCCCGCGGCACCCGGTCGTGTTCGGCGCAGAGGCGGCGCACCGCTCGCAGCGCCAGGGCAGGCGCAAGCTCCCCCCAGGCGGCGAGGTCCAGCCCGTCCCCGCGCCGAAGCCGGGGCCAGGCCGGATCCAGCAGGGACTCCAGGTAGGCGTCGTCCCGCGCCAGCAGCGCGGCGCTGCGCGCGAGGCCCTTGCTGGCCCCCTCCCGCTGCTCGCCCAGGCCGGCCAGCAGGGCCCGCAGCCGCCCTCTCTCGCTCCCCGGGTTGCTGGGGTCTTCCGCCCAGGCCAGCGCCTGTTCGACCGCGAACTCCCGAATGACCGAGCGCGACTCGGCCAGCAGCGGGCGGCACCAGGGCGGGTCCAGGCTGCGCATCGCCCCAAGCCCGCAGGCCCCGCTGCCGGCCATCAGCCGCTGGAGCACGGTCTCGGCCTGGTCGTCCCGGTGGTGGGCGGTGGCGATCCGCCCGAAGCCCAGCCCGGCCAGGGCCGCGCGGCGCGCCCGTCGGGCCCGGGCAGCGAGGTCCGGTCCCGGCTCCAGCGACAGGCGCAGCGCGTGGAAGGGCAGGTCCAGCTCCCGCGCCCGCTCCTCCACCCGCTCCAGCTCCGCCTCGGCCTCGGGCCGCAGCCCGTGCTGCACGCAGGCTACCCGCAGCCGGCCGCCGTGCGCGCGCGCCGTCCGACTCAGGACCTCCAGCAGGACCATCGAGTCCACGCCGCCGCTGACGGCGAGCAGGACCTCGTCGCCAGGCGCCCACAGGCGCAGCCGTTGCACCTCGCCCAGCACCCGCATCGGGAGGGTCTGGGCCGCCCCGCGGGCCGGAGGACGCCCCCCGACCGGCGCCGGCAGGGAGAGATCGGCCGGGATCTCGTCGTCGGGGTGCGCCCGGACGCGGTGGCGATGGCCGCAAGCCTGGCAGCGGTAGTGGATGCGCAGCTCGGCGCCGGAGGACTCGAAGCGCTCGGGCAGCAGCAGCCCCCCGCAGCCGGCGGCACGATCGCCGGGGACGACGTCCAGATGCAGGCTGGCCAGGCAGCGCGGGCAGTGGTCCCGCACCCGCGCCCCTCCCGGCGCGACCGGGGCCCCGCAGCGGGCGCAGGCGAAGGCCTCGTCACGGTGGATGGGGTTTCGTCGCACCTGGGCCTGGTCCTGCCGATCCCGCAGGCGCCGGACCAGCGCCTTCGCCGCCGGCCGCTCCGCGTCCTCCACCAGCGCGCGCTCCCGGGCGAGGGAGAGCAGCGCCTCGTAGAGATCGGGATCGCGCTCGGCCTCCTGGGCCAGAGCCTTGATCTCGCCACGGCTGCGCAGCCGGGCGAGGCGGTGCTGCGCCGTCGCGGTGTCCATGGCCCCTCTCTCACGCGCGACGAGCCCGACCGCCAACCCGACCCGCCTCGATTATGCTCCCCCTCCCTGGAGAGGTCGATGCTCCTGCCCCTGCTCGCCTGCCTGATCGCTCCCGCCGGAGCCATGGAGGCACACGACGCAGCAGCCATCCTGCTGATCGAGGCGCAGCGCCTGCCTCCGCTGGCGTTGGCCAGCTACCTCGAGCACGAGGACGCCGAGACCCGCGCCCGGGCCGTCCAGGCCATCGGCCGCTTGCGCGACAGCGGCGCCATCGCCGGCCTGCGCCGCGTGTCCGAGGACCCCTCCGTCCAGGTCCGGCGCGAGGTCGCCTTCGCCTTGGGCCAGACCCCCGGCGCCATGCCCCTGATCGTCAGCAGGCTGGCCGAGGAGGCGGATCCTCAGGCCCGCGCCCTGCTGATCGAGTCCATGGGACGGCTGGGAGACGGGCAGGTCGTGGTGTTGTTGCTCGACTCGCTCAACCGGCGCGGTCGCCTCCTGCGCCCCTCGCCCGAGCCCGCCGCCGCCGCCAAGGCGCTGGGCCGACTGGCCATGCGCGCGATCCCCGAGGCCCAGACCCCGCTGGTCGCTCAAGCCCTGCTCGGCCAGCTGCGCTCCACGGACCGCCAGACCCGCCGCGCGGCCGCCTTCGCCCTGGCCCGGCTGGAGCTGCCCGCCCTGCGCCCGCCCAGCCGAGAGGAGCTGCTTCGGGCGGCCGTACACGACCCCGACCCGGTCGTGCGCGCCTTCCTGGTCCGGGCCTGCGCCAGCCTCGATCTGGACGCCACCGAGCGAGAGTCCCTGCTGCTGCCCGCCAGCCGCGACGCCGCTGCCGCCGTGCGGGTCGCCGCCGCCCGCGCTGGGGCTCGGTTGCAGTGGCCGGGCCTGGACGCCATGCTCGATGATCCCGACCGCGGCGTCCGGCGCGAGGCGATCGTCGCCTGGGGCAGCCTCAGCTGGGGGCAAGAGGCCGCCGACCTGGCGATCGAGCGGCTGGTCTCCATCGTCGAACAGGGCGGCGACCAGCTCGCCGCGGAGTCCCAGGCCACCGTCGGCGACAGCCGGCTGGTCGAGGCCTCCCTGGCGGTCCGGGCCCTGGGCAGCCGCGGCCTGCTCCCCGATCCCGAGTCCTTCCTCGCGCTGGAGCGGCCCACCCGCATCCGCGCCGCCGCCGTCTACGCCGTCCAGGATCCGGCCCGGCTGTACGAGCTGGCCGCCAAGGATCCCGAGCGCGAGGTCCGGACGGCCGCCGCCGAGCTGCTGGTGGAGCGCGGCGCGGACACCGGCGTGCTGATCACGCTGCTCGAGGCCTTCGACCCGGTGGTCGCCGCCCTGGCCGCCGAGGAGCTGGCCAGCAACCCCAGCCCGCAGATGGAGGGGCCGCTGGTCGCGACCTTGAAGGCCTCCGAAGAGCCCGACCTGCTCAAGGCCGCCGCCGAGGCCCTCACCGCCCGCTACATGGGCCACCCCAACCCGCCGATGAAGAAGGACGCGGACCTGCTCGACGCCCTGCGGGGCCTGGGGGAGCACCCCGACTCCGGGGTGCGGACCGCCGCCGCCGGCCTCCTGAAGTCGATGGGCCTCAGCCCCACCGTCAGCCCACACCAGCGGATGAACGTCTCGCTCGACGAGGTACAGCGCATCCAAGGAGCCCGGGTCTTCACCTCCAGGGGCGAGGTCCGCATCGACCTGCTCCCCGAGCTCGCGCCGCTGACGGTCTGGAACTTCGCCTGGCTGGCGGACCAGGGCTACTACGACAACCTCGCCTTCCACCGGGTCGTGGCCGACTTCGTCGTCCAGCACGGCGACCCGCGCGGGGACGGCTACGGGG
>DDSR01000224.1:13969-17010 GCA_002343455.1 Deltaproteobacteria bacterium UBA2385
CCCCACCTCGACGGCGGCTACACCGCCTTCGGCCAGGTCACCCACGGGCTGGGCGTCCTCCAAGGCATCCAGCCGGGAGACAAGGTCCACCGCATCGTCATCGAGCGCAGCGCCGCTAGCACCGCTAGTCTTAGCGCCCCCCCCGTGAACTAGCGACGCTAGCCCCGACCCCAGCCGCCTCCCCGGGTCTCGTCCAGCGGCCGGCCGGCCGCCCGGGCGTCCAGGCAGTCCAGCACCGCCTGCACGATCCACTCGACCTCGACGCGGTCGACACAGAGCGGCGAGAGATCGCAGCTCTTCTTCCAGCAGGGGGCGCAGTCGACCGCGGCCCGCAGGCGGATCCCCCGGTCGTAGAGGTCGATCTCTTCGGGGACGGTGACGCCGAACCAGGCCACGACGTGCTTGCCGCGGGCGATCGCGAGGTGCATCCCCAGGCTGTCCCCGGTCACGACCACCTCGCAGCGATCGACCTCGGCGGCGCCCCGTCGCAGCCCTTGATCCACCGGGGTCGCCTCGGCCGCCGGCCCCAGCCGCCGGGCCAGCTCGGCGTTTCGTTCGGCGTCCTCGGGCCCTCCCAACAGCAGGATCGGCTCCTGCAAGAGGCCATGCAGGCGGCGGATGGCGGCCTCCTGGATGTCCAGGGAGAGCTTCTTCAGCGGGTAGAGCGGCGAGCAGCCGGTGTTGAAGCCCACCCGCCGCGGGGCAGCGGGGCTTCGCTCGGCCGGCGAGAGGTTCAGCGTATATGGATCGCGCGACCAGTAAAACCCCATGGCTTCGCAGAGGAGCTGCGTCTCGGCCTTGCGGTTGCCGCGGAACTTGAGCTCATCGTCCAGGCCCAGGGCGTAGAGCTCCTCGGCCTGCGGATTCAACGGGGTGATGACGCCGCGCCCGTCAATGCCGAAGCCCCGCCGCTCGACGGCAGGCACCCGCATGGCCAGCCCGCCGGCCGGCCCGGACTTGTCGACGCAGAGCAGCAGGTCGAAGCGCCGAGCCAGCAGCTCGCTGGTGCTGCCCAGGTCGAAGGGCAGCACCCGGTCGATCAGGGGGTTGGCCGCCAGCAGCGGCATCGCCCGGGGCAGGGTCAGCCAGGTGATCCGGCTGTCGGGCAGGGAGCGCTTGATCGCCGGCAGCAGGGCCGTGGTGCGCAGGACGTCGCCCATCGCGTCCAGGTTGATCAGCAGGACCTCGGCGCCGACCGGATCGTGGTGCGGGCAGCCCTCGCAGGGCCGCCGAAAGACGCAGGGCTTGTAGCCGCTGAAGTGGCGACAGTCGGTGTGAACCAGGGGCATCCGCGCTCCTAAACCCGCTTGCTGGCCGCGGCGACCTGCGCGTAGACCCTCATGCTGCCCTCGACCATCGCGCGGACCGAGAAGCGCTCCAGCGCCCGACGGCGGGCGGCCTCGATCGGGGGGTGCTCGCCCCGCAGGGCCCGCCGGATGCCCTCGGCCAGCGCGGTGGCGTCGCCCTTGGCGACGACGATGGCCGTGTCGCCGACCACCTCGGGCAGCCCGCCCGCGTCGGTGCAGACCACCGGCAGGCCGGACAACATCGCCTCGATCACCGCCTGGCCCATGCCCTCCTCGACCGAAGGGTGGACGAAGACCCGCGCCGCCGCGTGCAAGGCCGCCACATCCCCGCGCGGGCCCAACCAGCGCAGGCCCGGGTAGACCAGCGGCCCGTCTCCGGCGACGCCGATGTCGACCCCGGGCAGCAGCGCGGCGGCCTCGGCCAGGAACCGATGCCCCTTGTGGGCGACCCGCGCGCCGACGGCCAGCACGGTGGGCCCGTCCGGCGCGGGCGCTTGGGGGGGGAGCGCGTCCACCCCGTCGGGCACCACCACGCAGCCCCGTCCGCCCGCCTGCGCCACGATCGAGGCCACCGCCTGCGAGACGCAGACGTAGGCTTCGGGACGACGGTACTTGAAACCACCGCCGGGCAGGAAGTCCACCCGCCGATGCACCACCAGGGGCCGAGAGAGCGGCAGGCAGAGGGTGTGGGCGTGGCTGGTGTGGGCCGCCAGCAGATCGGCGGATGCCCTCGCCAGCCGCAAGGTCCCCAGGGGCGAGCGCCCGGCCGGGAGGTCCAGACGCTCCACGCCGTCTAGCGCCTGCCACAAGGGCGAGCCGCGCGGACAGCCCACCGCGACGGGCCAGCCCCGCTCGGCCATGCCGCGGGCCAGCGCCAGGAGCTGCACCTGCCCCCCCCGCCACTCGGTTGAGGTGTCGACGTGCAGCACGCGCGGGAGAGGGTCCACCGCAGGCCGTTACCCTCGTCCACGGCGAAGCGTTAGCCCGCCCCCATGCACATCCTCCTCCTCTCGCTGCTGCCGGCCGCCATCGCGGCCCCCCTCTCCCTGCCCTTCGAGACCTACACGCTCGACAACGGCCTCACCGTCATCCTGCACGTCGACGAGAGCCTGCCGCAGGTGGTCGTCGACACCTGGTACGACGTCGGCTCCAAGGACGAGGTCGCGGGCCGCACCGGCTTCGCCCACCTCTTCNNCGAGCACCTGATGTTCATGGGCACCGAGCGCCTGCCCGGCTCGGGCTTCGACGACCTGATGGAGCAGCACGGCGGCCGCAACAACGCCTGGACCAGCGAGGACGCCACCAACTACTACGACATCGGCCCCAGCACGCTGCTGCCGACGCTGCTGTGGATGGAGGCCGATCGGATGGAGGGCCTGGACACGGCCATGACCCGCAAGAAGCTGGCCCTGCAGCGCGACGTCGTGCGCAACGAGCGGCGCCAGTCGGTCGAGGACAGCCCCTACGGCATCGCCTGGGAGGCGCTGCCCCCGGCCCTCTTCCCCGCCGGTCACCCCTACGCCCACAGCGTCATCGGCACTCACGAGGACCTGGAGGCGGCCACGGTGCAGGATGTCGTCTCCTTCTTCCAGACCTGGTACGTCCCGAACAACGCCAGCCTGGTGGTCGCCGGCGACTTCGACCCCGCGGTCGTCAAGGTGCAGATCCAGGACCTCTTCGGCCCGCTGCCGAAGGGCGACCCGCCCGCCAGGGTCAAGCCCGCCGCCCCCGACC
>DDSR01000149.1 GCA_002343455.1 Deltaproteobacteria bacterium UBA2385
GCCCAGGCCGTGCCGCCCGCCGGCCCCGCCCCGCAGGATCGTCCGCCAGCCGTAGTCCCCGCGCAGGCTGCTCTTCACGTCGGCGCGGATCCCCCACTGCGGGTGGAAGCTGGCCGAGACGAAGCCCGGCCCGGCGTCGCCGAAGCGAGCCTGCAAGCGCGCGCGTACGGTCTTGGCGATGCCGTCGTAGGCGATCGTCGAGTCCCCGTAGTGCAGGGCGCGGGCCACGCCCTTCCCGGCCGCCGCGGCGTCCAGCGCCTGGAACCAGGGGGCGAGGAGCTGGGGATCCTCGATCGGCACGGCCTGGTCGAGGATGGTGGAGGCGAGCGCCGGAGCGAGCAGGGCGGGGGCGAGGAGGAGGGAGAGGAGCATGGCGGCCCTCTATTCTGCCAGCTCCCCCTCGATCGCCGCCTCCATCGCCTGCAGATCCCAGCGGTTGTTCTGGTAGACCACCCGGCCGTCGGTGCCGACGATCCAGTCCTGCGGATACGCCCCGGTCGGGAAGGGCATCTCCTGCTCGTAGGCGGCCTTGACGCGCCCGTCGGTGTCCAGCAGGATCGGGTAGCTCAGCCCCAGCGCCGAGGTGTAGGAGGCGACCAGGTCACGGTTCTCCATGCTGGCGATGCCCCAGACCACGACGCCCTCGTCCTTGTACGCCTGCCAGATGCTGTGTTCGATGTCCGAGACCTCGGACGAACACTGGGGTCACCAGGTGGCGAAGTACGCGAGCACGACCGGGTGGCCGAGCTGCTCGGAGAGGACGTGGGTGGTCCCATCGAGGTCCTGCAGGCTGAAGTCGGGGGCCACCACGCCGAAGAGCGAGTGCTCGCCCTCGCCCGCCGACCAGAGCGAGACCTCCAGCGTGGGCGTGTCGGGGTCGTCGCTGGCCAGGCAGAGGACGGTGTCGACGGCCTTCCCACCGCTGAAGCTCAGCCGCACGGTGGCGCTCTCGGCCGGCGCCAGCGAGTCGGTGCTGGCCTCGATCGTGAAGCGGCCGTCGCCGACGGTGGCGCCCAGCAGGCTCAGCGTGGCGGCGCCGGTGTTGGTGACGGTCAGCTCGGCGGTGGAGGCCTCCTCCCGCACCAGCAGCGCCGAGACCGAGAGGTCGATGTCCGGCGAGCGGGTCTCCTTGTCGGCCTGCCAGGTCCCGAAGCGCGACCAGTCGCCGACATAGGCGATGCCCGGCCCGGCGGCGACGTGCATGGCGTGCTCGGCGGTCTGGACCGTGCCCCAGGGCGAGGGCGCGCCGGGGGTCGAGAGGTCGAAGACCAGCACATCGTCCTGGTCCACCGCCCACAGCAGCCCCGAGGCGGCGTCGACCGAGACGCTCTGCACGCTGCCGCCCAGGTCGATCGTGTCGACCACCACGGGCGCGAGCGGGTCGGAGATGTCGACGGTGACGATGCCCGCCCCGCCCGCGGCGACGTAGAGGTGGTCCCCCCCGATGGCCAGGTCCTGCACGCCCCCGCCGACGTCGATCGTCCCCAGGAGGACCGGCGCAGCGGCGCTGGAGAGGTCGACCATCACCACCCCCTCGCTCAGGCTGGCGACGTAGGCGACCGCGTCCTCGTCGACCGTCCCCCGGATCACCAGGTCGACCGCCGAGCCCAGCCCGCTGCCCAGCTCGCCCCGCAGCGCCGGGCTCTCGGGAACGACCGTGTCGAAGATCCGCAGCGTCCCGTCCAGCCCGACCGCCACAAGCCAGGGATCGGCGTAGGCCAGGCCCTCCATCGAGCGGTAGCTCCAGGAGCTCCGCCGGCTCGGCGCGCTGGGCGTGCTGACGTCGATCACATCCAGCCCGAAGTCCCGATGCGTCGCGTAGACCAGGCCCGTGGGCCCCGGCTCGACGTGGTAGTAGCGCCCGACCGGCCCGCTCCCGGCGGTGGGGTAGCCGCCGACCAGCTCGGGCGCCTCCGCCGCGCTGACGTCGAAGACCATCATCCCGCCCTGCCCGGCCCCGTAGACCGTGCTGCCGTCGGGCCCGATCTCCAGGTCGACCAGCTCCATGAACCAGCCCCCCGGCGTCGTCTGGGTGTGCTGGTCTTCGCCGAGCTGCCGGAGGGCAACCGCGCCCAGCGTCGCCGGGGCCTCGCAGGAGGCGGGCAGGCTGATCCAGTCGGGGACGGTGGTCTCCCCGCCACCGTCGCCGGGGGTCCCCCCGTCCGTGGGCTGGTCGCCGCCCCCGTCGGAGCTGCCCCCGTCATCGGTGGTCGAGGGTTCCAGACCCTTGGGGTCGGGGGAGCAGGAGAGCAGGGCGAGGAGGAGCATGGGAGGTCGATGCCCATCCCGCGCCGGGGTTTCAGCGAGGACGCTGTCATATGTCAGTCACGCGGATGTTGGCCCCCCGCCACACCTTCGGCTAAGCGCCTCGCCCCCGGAGCTTCGCCGTGTCCCAGATCGCCATCGCCAACGCCTTCTTCCGCGCGCGCGAGTCCGCAAACCCCGAGGGGCAGCGCATCCTCGACGATCCCTTCGCTGTGGGCCTCGTGCGGACCCAGTGGCGGCTGCAGGCGATGTGGACCTTCCGCTGGCTCATCCCGGGCCTCGCCCACCTCTTCGACCAGCTCCAGACGGTCCACTGCGTCCGCCACGCCGCCGTCGACGCGCTCGTCCGCGAAGGCCTCGAGAAGGGCGCCCTCCAGGTGGTCCTGCTGGGCGCCGGCCTGGACGCCCGCGCCGAGCGCCTGGGCCAGAGCAACCCCCAGGTCCGCTGGTTCGAGGTCGACCGCAGCCCCTACATCGGCCACAAGCGCGGCGTCCTGGCGCAGGTCGACGACCGGGTCGTGCACGTCACCGCCGACCTCTCCGTGCCCGGCTGGGAGGCCGCCCTGCTGAAGGCCGGCCTGGACCCCGCCCGCCCGACCCTCTGGGTGGCCGAGGGCCTCATCCACTACCTGCCCGAGGGCACCCTGGAGAAGCTGCTGCACGATGTGCGCACCATCACCGTCCAGCCGCGGGTGGTCATCTCCTTCATCCGCCCCGACATGGCCTCCTCCGCCCACTCCACGCTGAAGCGGGTGCTGAGCTGGCTGGGCGAGCTGCCCAAGATCTACTTCTCCGCCGCCCGGCTCGACGAGATCGGCGCCCAGGCCAACTGGGCCACGGTCAAGACCTGGACCTTCGACCAGCAGGTCGACGCCTTCGCCCCCAGCGCCCGCACCCGCGCCCACGGCGTCAGCCAGGACGTGGCCCTCTTCAGCGCCGAGCCCGCCCAGGCCTGAGCCCGCCCCCTGGGCCCTGCGGGGCCTCAGCCCTACTGCGCTTGCGGCCGGCTCCACTGTGCGCGCTCCGTGGCCCGCGCGTCGCCCATCACCGACTCCTCGGCCTGAGGCGCGCGCAGGGCCCGCATCAGGTTCGCCAGGCGATGCCAGACGGCGAAGCGCTCCATCAGGGGATCCATCGCCCCCAGGGCGATGCAGAAGTGCTCGTGGTGCGGCCGCGCGTGATGAACCGAGTGGTGGCGGGGGTTCAGGGCCAGCCCCCAGCGCTGCATCCAGCGCACCAGGGGCGGACGCTGGCGGTCGTGGGCCCAGCGGTGCATCTGGTTCGTCATCCCGCCCAGGATCCCGAAGGCCAGCATCACCCCTGCGACCAGCAGCGCCCACAGCGAGGGCGCCCCCCCAAGCAGCAGGTAGCCGCCGACGACCGCCGGCAGGGAGAGCAGACAGAGCGCGCCGTTGGTCTCGCGAAAGTCCGCCTGGCAGATGATCGTCTGGTCCTCGTGGTGCTGGCGGAAGCGGTAGATGAAGAGGTGGCCCAGGACCGGGGTGTCGACGGCGAAGAAGTTGTCGGCCAGGAAGTGCCCCAGGCCCGAGGCGAAGTCGGCGATCAGCGCGCCCAGCAGCAGGGCGGGCAGGACCAGCAGCGCCAGCCAGCCCAGGGCGAGGCCCTGCCGCAGCAGCACGAACGCCGTCAGCGGGACCATCAGGAACCAGAGGGCGATGCCCGCCCACTCCACCAGGGAGACGACGCGGTTGACGGCGGGGGAGCGGGGGGTCGGGATGGCCATGCGCGCGCTATCGTCCCACGGACCGGTACAGCAGCACCCGGCTGCGCTCCTCCTGGCCGGGGATCCAGCGCAGCTCGTCGGGCTGCTCGGCGCCCAGCTCGGCCTGCACCACCCCCAAGCGCTCCCCCATCCCGGCCCGCAGGCCTCCGTTCTCGGCCAGCCAGTCGAACAGAGCCCGGCCCTCCAGGCCCCCGCCGCGGCGCAGCTCGTCGGGCAGAGGCGCTCCCAGGAAGCGCGTCCCGATCAGCCGGGTGGCGCTCGCCTGGGCTGGAGCGGTCGGAGCGGGGGCCAGCCGATGGACCGCAGCCACCGCCCAGGGCGAGCGCCCATCGCTGTGCAGGTCCAGCCCCAGCAGCTCGCTCCCGCCCTCGCTCTTCAGCGCCCGGTCCAGCTGCGTGGCGAAGCCCTCCAGGCGCAGGATCTCCCGGGCCGATCCGGCATCGATCCCGCGCACCCCGGCCCGCAGCCAGGAGGGCTCGCCCAGGACCACCTCCAGCCGCAGGGTCCCCCCCGGACAGACCGAAGCCAGCGCGTGCATCGATCCGGCGGCCTTGGGGTCCAGCAGCTCGCCGACGATGCCCTCCAGGCAGGCCGCGAAGGCCGGACCCTGGCCCGTCGCCAGCACCCCGAAGGCCCGCCCGGCGGGCTCGATGGCGTAGCCCAGGCTGGCCGCTCCCGCGGCGAGGAGCGGCGCCAGCAGGCCGGGCAGCGGTCCAGCCGGCACCGGGGTCAGGGCCAGCAGCCGCCCCAGGCGCTCCGCTTCCACCGAGAGGGCCTCTGCCGGGATGGCGGGCGAGCTCACGGGGCGTCCACCCGCCGCCAGTAGCTGCCGACCTGCTCGAACCGATAGCGCTCGGGCCCCTCGGCCAGCTTCAGCACCTCGGCCCCGGTGACCACGAAGCCGCCCTTGCCTCCGTCCATCCGAGGCTGGCCGGCGTCCCAGCGCAGCGCGTACAGGAGCTGGACCGCGCGGCCGTCCCGGGTCCGAGCCGACGCCTGGGCATAGCCCTCGGCGGGGCCGGTGGGCCAGGTCTGTACTCGACCTGCGGCGTCCCCGACCTCGTCGAGGACCACCGCCAGCTGCGAGCTGCCGCCGTCTGTGACCTGGTACTCCACCCCCGCCTGGTAGGCCTGGGCGACGTGGGTGCTGATGGCCGCGCCGACCCGCTCGGCGTCTGTCCACGGCGGGGCCGAGGCCGCGCTGGCGGGCAGGGCCGCGCTCCCGGCCGAGGCGACCGGCGCTGGAGAGGCCGCACCCGAGGTGGCGCCTCCCGGCGAGGGGTCCGCCCCACCGCAGCCGCCGAGCAGACCGGCCACCCCGAACACGAACAGAGCCCGCACGGTGGCTTCGCTCATGGCTGACCCCCGCCCTCACCGGCCCGACGGCGCTCCTCGTCCCGGCGGCGGTGGAAGTCGTCGCGCACCTCGCTCGCGGCCGGGCTGAGCACACGCTGCGTGAAGTAGGGGATGTCCAGGAGCTGCTGGAGGCTCGTGAAGCCGCCGGCCCCGCGGGCCTGGATGATGCGCTGGGCGGTGGCCGGGCCGATGAAGCGCACCGACTGCAGGCTCTCGGCGTCGGCCTCGTTGAAGAACCGCAGCGTGGAGGCCACATCCGTCTGGGCGTCCCGGGCGTCGAGGCGAGCCCCGGAGCGCGCGTCGAGCAGCTTGCAGATGAACTTGACCGCGTCTTGCGCGCTGGGGGCCTCGCCCGAGGCGATCTGCGAGGCGACCGAGGCGATGGCGGAGTTGATGAGCTTCTGCCGGACCAGCAGGTCGGCGTACTCGTCCCACTCGCCGCGACGACGCAGGTCGGCCAGCACGGCCGAGCGGTCGTTGACGGCGTGCTGCACGCCCTTGGTGACGATGCTGGTGCCGAAGTCCTGCATCGTGCGACGCATCGCCCCGCCCGCCCCGCCCAGCTCCTGCCGCAGCAGGCCCTCGGTTCGGATCAGGTCGGTGGCGTACTCCGAGGGGAAGGTGGACAGCGCCGACTCCAGCGCCTGGCTGCCGACCGCGCCGGTGTAGCGCGCGAAGGTGTCCCCGAAGCGGGCCTTGATCGCCGTGTTGATCGACTGTACACGCGCGGTGGCGGCGGCGCCATCGGCGATCTTCTCGGCGAGCTGGCCCATGCCCAGGGTGATCAGGGCGGTCACGCTGGCGACCGCCAGGTCCTGGGCGCCCTTCTCGGGGTCGTAGCCGTTGCCCTCGACCGCCGCCTCGGTCAGCTCGGTCAGCAAGCCGCCGGCGACCGAGCCGATGAAGGCCGCGCAGGCCGGGCCGGCCGCCCCCGCCGTGGCGATGGTGATCAGGGTCGAGGCGATGATGCCGACGATGGCCCCGGCGATGGCCGCCGCCGCCGAGCGGGCCGCGGCGTACTCCTGGTGGCTCTGCAGGTAGCTGGCGTAGGCGGCGTCGGCCTCGACCACCTGCTGCTGCTGGTGCTCGGTGCCCTCGGCGGCGGTGACGACGTCGCGGGCCTCGCCGGCGAAGGTCGCGAAGGCGTTCTCGGTCAGGACCCCGGTAGGTGACCAGGTGTCGTTGATGCCCATGCTGACGTTGTTCCAGAAGCCCGGACCGCGGTCGTCGTCGGAGAGCATCCGCGCCTGGGCGTACTGCAAGCGCGTCAGCAGCGAGGCGCGCGGCACATAGTGGAACTCCCGCTCGGCCAGGCCGGCGAGCTCGGGCTTGCGCAGGGCGTCGATCAGCCGCCCGCGCAGATCCCCCAGCAGATCGCGCCAGTCGCTGCGCTCCTCGCTGAGCAGGTACTTGGTGTCGTTGTCGATGTCGACGATGAAGCCGGACAGGGCCTGCACCTCGGACTCGGTGGCGGCGGCCTCGGCCTGCTGCTTGTACGCGGCCAGGTTGGACCACTCGCGGACCAGCACGACCTCGGGCACATCCTTCAGCGTGGCCTCCAGCCCGGTGTTGTCCGTGCCCAAGCCCTCGCCCGCCGACTCCAGCCGGTCGCGCCAGCTCAGCAGCCGGCTGCCGTTGAGCGCCGCCATGATCTCGGTGCGACGCGCCTGGTCCAGATCGCCCAGGGCCGTCCGGGCGCGCTGCAGCAAGGCCGCGTCCGCGCTGGGGTCCATCGCCCCGCCGGCCGCCTGCCACTCCAGCACCGAGCGGTAGACCAGGTCCTCGTCGTCGTCCCAGGAGTCGACCGCGTGCTCGATGCGGGCGACGAGGCGCTCGTTGCTGGCGGCCAGGTCCGCCGCAGGGAGGCCGTTGTCCTGGTCCGGGCCCTGGGAGCCGGTGTAGCCGACCAGGGCGTGCAGCCGCGGCAGGTCCGAGACCCCCCGCTCGATGCGCCCCAGCAAGGCCGTGTCCTGGCGGACCCGGGCCAGCTCCTGGGGGCTCATCCGCTCCAGGCAGGCGTAGATGTTCGCGTCGCTGATGTACAGCCAGGAGTCCAGCTCGGACAGCAGCTCCTGGTAGGCGCTGGCCGAGTCTCCCGTGCCCTGGCCGCGGAGCAGGGCCCGCGCCCGCTCCCGCTCGCTGCCCTCGTCCAGCGGCGCCAGCAGGCGCGCCAGCCGGGCCGGGTCGTCCAGGATCGCCTGCCGCTCCTGGGCGCTGGCGGCCGTGATCGCCGCGTAGATGCCCTCCTCGTCCGTGTCCGAGACGCCCCAGGTGGTGTCCGCACCCGCCTCGGCGACCTTGTCGAGCAGGTCCCGGTGGCCGCCGGTGCGCACCGTGTTGACCACCTGCAGGAACTGCCGGTCGCTCAGCTCACCCTGCAGCCAGTCCATCACGCCCATCAGCTCGGCAGGCCGCCGCGCCGCCATGTCCAGCTCGGCCACCGGCCCGCGCTGCCCGGCCCAGGCCTCGACATCGCTGACCATGCCGTCCTCGTCGTCGTCCAGCCAGCCCTTGCGGGCGCGCAGGCGGACCAGCAGCGTCTCGGCCTGCTGGCCCAGCTGGGCCTCGGCCTCGCGGATCTGCTGGAACAGCGTCTGCCGGGCCTCGGCGCTGAGCCCGTCGTGGCCCATCAGCGGGCGCAGCAGGTGCATGCAGCGCTCGCGCACATCGCCGCTGGTGTCCCGGGTGATGTAGAACAGGATCAGCGAGTTGTTGGCCATCGAGAGGCGCTCTTCCAGGCTGGCCGCCTCGAGGATGCCGTAGAGCTTCTCTTCGTGCGTGCCGACGATGTCCCAGGTCACCGCACGGATGCGGCTCTGCAGATCGGCGCGCCCGTGGCGGGCCCAGGACAGGCCCGTGGACATCGACCCGTAGGGCAGCCGGTCGATCATGTCCAGCTCGACGCTCTGGCCGAAGAAGGCCTGGTAGGCGCGCTTGACCTCCTGGTTGTCGCCGGCCAGCAGCGCGGCGATGGTGCGCATGTCGTCGGCGCGGATGGCCGTCGCGAGCTGCTGGGCGCGCTGCTCGGGGCTGGCGTCGAGCTCGCCCTGGGCGGCGTTGGCGTCGGCGATGGGGCCCGGGGCGGAGCCGTAGCGCAACGCGCCGCGGTCGGGATCGCGGTGGATGGCGCCCGGACCCAGCGGCCCGGCCTGCCCGGGCTCCAGCGGCTGCCCGGCCAGGGCCCGTCGAGCCAGCCGACCGGCGGCGACCTCGTGCGGGGCGTCGGGATCGCTGGTGCCGTCGCCCCCGCCCCCGCCCTGCCGCGCCTGCAGCACGTGGACCACCTCCTCCATCAGGGAGGCCTCGTCGGCCTTCGGGCCCAGCAGGATGTCCTGCCCGTCGGTCGCCGCCCGCGCCCCCAGGGCCTCCATCGCCTGGGCCGAGGCCTGGAAGACGCGCACCTCGGCGAGGTCCTGCCCGAACAGCGCCTCCAGCCGCTCCAGGTGAGGGAGGGGTCGACCCGCGCCGCCGCGGGCCTGTTCAAAAGCAGCCCGGGCGCTGTCGCGCTTGCCGGTCCCCAGCCGCCGGGCGCGATCCTGGTTGCTGCCGCGAGGGCCGGGCGTCGGCCCGACGGCGGGCGAGGAGATCGGGGAGGACTCGACCGGGGAGGCCGAAGCAGAGCTGGTTTGGCGAGCGCGGCCCATCGGGACTCCCGGAAATTGCCGGGAGAGCGTAGCACTTCGGGGCCGCCGAGGGAACCCGGCCGCGCCCGACCCAGCCTCTCAGCCTCTCAGCCTCTCAGCCTCTCAGCCTCTCAGCCTCTCAGCCTCTCAGCCCATCAGCCCGTCCGCGTCCTCTACGCAGCCCTCGTCCGAGAACAGCGCCGCCATCGCCGGGTCCGCCATCGCCTCGAAGAGGTCCACCTGCACCCCGTCGACCACCGTGTAGCGCGCGATCAGCCGCACCCCGTGGCTGTAGTCGGCGTAGCCCTTGCCGTGGACCAGCGAGAGCGGCTGGATCGGCCGCCCGTCGGGCCGGTGCCAGCCGTAGATCGCCACCCGGTCCGGCTGCGCCCGCAGGCGCTTCGTCAGCACGAGGTCCTTCTTGTGGCCGGCGATCAGCGGCAGCACCGAGCGCCCGGCGCGAGCCCGCTCGACCAGCATGTTGTGCCGTACGACGTAGGGCAGGCTGCGCATCTGGCTGGTCGGCGGCAGGGGCGATGGGGCCAGGACGGTGCTGGCGGCGGCGTAGACGGCGTCGACGATGCGCGGCGTGGGCAGGGCCATGCCCAGCGAGCGCGCCACCCGGGCGGCCTGCGGCAGGTCCAGGGGCACCCGCAGGTGGTCCTCGTTGGTGCCGACGGCGAGGTAGTCGGGGCTGACGTAGACGGTGGCCCGCTGGGCGCCGACGTGGCCGGCGGGGGCCACCAGCTCGACGGGGGTCAGCAGGCGCAGGAAGCCGGGCACATTGCCCGCCAGGAACTGGTCGGCGAAGGCCTCGTAGCGCTGGGCGTCGCCGAGGCCTTCCAGGCCCTGGGCGAGCGCCTCTCCGCCCGGACGGTCCCCCCAGGGGGGCGGAGGAGCGGGCGAGGCCTGCGCCTTGGAGCGCGTGCCCACCAGGGTCGAGGCGGCCAGGAGGCCACCGGCCCCCAGCAGGGAGCGTCGGGTGAGTCGATTCACGGGCTGGACTCCTGAACAGAGGGGAGATCCGCACAGCAGCGGAACCCCAGGTGGTAGTTGCGGTGACTGTCTTCGGCCATGACGGCCCCGCCATGCC
Source organism: Deltaproteobacteria bacterium UBA2385 (assembly GCA_002343455.1). Lineage (GTDB taxonomy): Bacteria > Myxococcota_A > UBA796 > UBA796 > UBA2385 > UBA2385. The sequence continues at coordinate 10,082 of DDSR01000149.1, forward strand.
AGTACGGGGCCCGCCAGCGGCACCAGTCCTCGTGGGCCCGGTACTTGTCCCAGATGAACCAGCTGCCCTTCATCTCGGTCTGCCCCAGGGGCCCGCCCGCGCTGGCGAGCTGGCTGGCCGAGAGCGGCAGGTTCATATGCTCGGCGGCGTTTCCGTTCAGATCGCCGACGCCCAGCGGGCTCTGGCAGCCGGGGAAGCTGCCGGCCGGGTAGTGGTTGCTGCCGCAGCCGGCCCAGCTCCCGCCGGTGCAGGTCGGCGACTTGGTGCTGTCCTGGGCGCAGACCCCGGTCCGGAAGCTGTCCCCGTAGGACCAGCGCCGATCCGTCTGCGCGCGGTTGTGGGCTGCCCTCATCCGGGTGAAGGCAGACTGGGCGCTCTGCCCTTCCGCCAGGTCCCAGCGGTAGTCCGGCGGGCCCAGCTCGCCCTGGCAGGCCCCCTCCCACTCGTGGGCGTCGCAGAGGCGCTTGCCGACCGCCAGGCAGAGCTCCTGCGCCTCTCGCGCCCGCACCCAGACCACCGGGTACTCGCAGGGGATGTCGGGGAACTCCAGCCGGTCGATGCAGCTCGTCGCCTGCTGCGGAGTCTGGGTCTTGGGGTCGTACAGAGGGGCCATGTACGGCCGCCCGCAGACCGCCTCGCCGACCGGATCCGTCCAGTCCTCGCCCGCCGCGGCCAGCTTCTCCTGGCACTGCTCACGGCTCAAAGGGCGCACCGTGACCGCCGGGTTGCCGCGGCCGAGCAGCTCGCTGCCGGCGACGATCTCACGGACCCGGGCGATCTGTTCGGGGCTCAGCGCGTGGACCCGGGCCAGGGCGGTGATCCAGGCCTCGTTGTCGGCCTCGCGCGTCTCCGGCGCGGCGGTCTGGGGCCCAGCCAGGGCCACCCCCAGCAGCAGGGCGATCATGGCGACTCCGGCGGGCGGGCCAGCACCGTGAAGAAGTCGCGGTTGTCCGAGAGCCCCACGAAGCGCGGCAGGTAGACCCCTCGCTTGGTGGTGCGGTCGAGCACCTCCATCCCGGTGATCAGGTGGTGCACGGTGTACACCCCGTCCTGGAAGTCGTGCAGCGAGAGGTAGGTGTGTTCGAGGGCGTTCATATCGGTCAGCATCGCCCAGTCGCAGCCGTAGGCGGCCAGCACCCGGGCCATCGCCGAGGGGGTGTGGCTGCTGAAATAGCCGTACAGCAGGAACCGCCCGCCGTCTGTCTCTTGAACGCAGAGGCTGGCCCGCACGCTGCGCAGCTTGCCCTCGACGCTGCCCGACCAGTTGCCGTCGCTCCAGCGGGTCACCAGCTCGCCGGGCACGGCCGGCCCGCCGTCGGGCCCCGGCTCCAGGATGGGGGGCCCGTTCTGCCGCAGGTGGCGCACCGCCCACAGCCGGGCGTCGTCCTCGGCCGTCCAGGCCCGGACCTCGACCGTCCCGTCCACCCAGGCGATCCAGGTGGCCAGCCCCGGCATCGGGCGGCTCTCGACCACCCCGTGCTCCACCCAGCCGTAGTGCGAGGCGCTGTTCACCAACGAGAACGGCCCCGAGCGGAAGGCCCCGTGGCTGCGCTTGAAGCCGCCGGTGAAGGTCGCCACCACCCGCGGGACGTGGGCGGGGTTGACCCGGCCGATGCGGGCCAGGGGGTCCAGGGTCGAGAAGCCGTCCGGGCCGGCCAGGCGCCCGTCGCGCATCGAGGAGGGGGCCCGCTCGGACCAGCCCGCCCGCGGGTGATCGGTGCCCACGTCGAAGGCGAGGTCGAAGCGGTCCAGCTCGAAGGCGGTCATGTAGACCAGGGCCGAGCTCTCGACCTCGTCGAGCGGGTGCGCCCGGTCGCCCCAGTCCGCCCCGACCGCGCCGTCCAGGAAGCGGGGCTGGACCGCGCTGAGCCACACGCCGGGGGCGCCCTTCACCGGGTACCAGCGGCCGACCTCGACCGTGCCGTCCTCGGCCTCCAGCAGGGGCAGGCCCAGGTTCACCGGGACGACCCGCCGGCCCTGGACCGAGGGGTCCACCGCCGGTCGGTCCGGGCCGCGGCCGGCCTGCACGTCGGCGGCCGCCCCTTGCAGCAGCTCGCTGGTGGCCAGCTCGGAGTCCTGGTAGAAGGTCTCCTTGACCAGGTTGGTGATCTGTTCACCTCCCCAGACCTTGTCCCGCAGGAAGTCGACCGCCGCCTCCTTGGTCGAGCGCGTCCCCACCGCCGGCAGGCGCAGCGAGATCCGGTCGCCGCAGAGCGAGGCGAAGTGCTGGCCCGAGGCGCGGGCGCGCTCCAGCTCGGGGCTCTGCGCACCCCACAGGGCGCAGCGGGTCGTCGTCGAGCCCAGGTCCAGGCTGAGGCCCTCGGGGAAGTCCGGATCCAGGCGGATGCGCACCCCGACCGGGTCGTGGTTCTCCAGGTGGTAGACGCGCTGCGTGCCGGAGGCCCAGTCCAGCTGGACCAGGAACCACTCGTGGGCCCAGGGGTTCAGGTCGACCAGCGTCGCCGTCAGCAGGGGGCCGTCGGGGCCGGTGAGCTGGACCGAGGAGGACTCGCGCCACTGCTGAAGCTCGATCACCGACTTGGGGCGCAGGGCGGTGTAGGCCAGCGCGCGCTCTTCGGAGGGGGGACCTGCCGCCGGGGGCTCGGGCGCCGGCTCGACCGGCTCGTCCTGCTCGACTCGCTCGACCTGCTTGACCCGCGCCTCTACAGGCTCCTCAACCGCGGGCGTCACGTCCTCGACCGGCAGCAGCACGGGGGTCGGAGGGGGCTCGGCCTTGCAGGAGAGGATCAGCAGCAGGAGGGGAGAGGACATCGGCACCACGGGTCTCGGGCTGAAAACATGGTAACGCTGGGCCAAAGGTCCAGGGGCCGATCGGCCGACGGACTCGCTCCCCCGAGGCTCTCCCGAGGCGCCCCCGATGTCGACCGCCCTGCAGCCGCTGCGTGACGAGGTCCAGCCCATTCCCCCCGTCGCCCCGGGCCTGCCCCTGCTGGGAGCGGGGCTGGCGGCCTATCGTGACCCCTTCCGGCTCTTCGCCGACGCCCACCTCGCGGCCGGCCCGGTCTTCCGCGTCGTCTACCCCGGGCGCGTCCTGACCATGATCGCCGGCCTGCAGGCCAACGAGCTGCTGGCCCGCCAGGGCCATCTATTTGACATGCCCCGCACATACCGGCGGGTCACCGCCGAGCTGGGCAGCGACCGCTACCCCAACCCGCACGACGGCGCCGAGCACCGCAAGCTGCGGCGCCTGCTGGCCCCCAGCCTCTCCGCCCAGGCCGTCGACCCCTTCCTGCCGCAGCTCTACGAGCGCATCGCCGAGGCCCGTCGCTCCTGGCCCACGGGCCCCGTCCCCCTGCGACAGATCGTCGGCCCCCTCGTCGCCGACATGGTCTCGCTGGTGGCGACCAACCAGGTGATGGGCGCCTCGCTGGCCCGCGACGCCGCGCTCTACGGCAGCATGCTCGGCATCGTCGGCGTCGGCGGGGCCTTCCCCGACTTCACCCTGCGCCTGCCGCCCGTGCGGGCCGCCCGCCAGCGCCTGGAGGGCTTCCTGCAGCAGGCCCTGGCCGCCCACCGCGCCAAGGGCCCCGGCCTGCGGCGAGAGCCGGACCTGCTCGACGCCTTGCTCGCGGGGGGTGCGGCGCTCGACGAAGCGGCGCTGGTCGCCCTCGCCATCCAGCCGGCCAAGAACGCCGGCATCTACCTCTACCGGATCGTCAGCTTCGTCCTGCACGCCATCCTGCGCAACCCCGCGCTGCACGAGGCGGTCCAGGCCGAGGTCGACCTCGCCTTCGCCTGGGGGCCGCCCGGCCTCTCCGAGCTCAAGAAGATGGCCCGGATGGAGCGGGTCGTCCTGGAGTGCCTGCGCCGCTACCCGCTGGCCCTGGCCCTGCCGCGGGTCGTCGCCCAGCCCTTCGACTTCGCCGGCCACCGCTTCCAGCCCGGCACCACCGTCTACATCGCCGGTCCCGTCACCCACTTCCTGCCCGAGCTCTTCCCCGAGCCCGACCGCTTCGACCCCGACCGCATGGGCCCCGGCCGGATCGAGCACCGCCGGCCGCACGCCTTCGTCCCCTTCGGCGGAGGCCCGCACGCCTGCCTCGCCCGGGGCTTCTCCCAGGTCCTCACCACCGCCGTCGTCGGTGCCTTGATGCACGGCCTGGAGCTCTCCCTGCCGCCGGGAGAGCAGCAGCTCGTCGTGCGAGGCCTGCCCATCCCCATCCCCGAGGCGCGCTTCCGCCTGCTCGGCCGCGCGCGCACCCCCCCTCCCCTGCCCCGCGAGGCCCGCTCCCGGCTGGACGAGGGCGCCCCGCCGCTGCTGACGGGCCTCTCCGCCTTGCAGCGCGAGTCCATCTTCGACAACCTGCGGGTGCGCACCCTGGCCGCCGGCGAGGTCCTGTACGAGCGGGGAGGACCGGCCGACACCTTCTTCGTCGTGCGCAGCGGGGTGATCGTCCTCGAGGGCAGCCCCGACCAGCGCCTCGGCCCCGGCCAGCACTTCGGCGCCCGGGGCATCCTGCAGGGCATGCAGCGCGAGCAGCGGGCCCGGGCCTCCTCCCGCGGGCCCGTCGAGCTGCTGGCGCTGGGGCGAGAGGCCTACCGCATGCTCGCCGTCGAGTGTGACCTGAGCCGCGCCGAGCTCGCCCGCGTCGTCGAGCGTCGGCAGGCCCTGGCCGGCCTCGCCGCCGTCCTGCCCAAGCTGCGACCCGAGCGCGTCGAGCGCCTGGGCAGCCGGGCCGAGCGGCTGACCCTGCCCGCCGGGCGGGTGATCCTGCGCCAGGGCGAGGTGGCCGACAGGTTCTACGTGCTCGTCGAGGGCGTCGTCGAGGTCCTGGGCCTCCTCGCCGACGGCACGGAGTTCCCCCTGGCCGAGCTGATCGGGCCGGACTGCTTCGGCGAGATCGGCCTGCTGGAGCGGCGCCCGCGGTCGGCGACGGTGCGGGCGCGGACGGAGGTGCGGTTGTTGGTGTTGGACGTGGAGGCGTTCGACGCGCTGGTGGCGGACACGTCCGGGACGGGGGTGGACCTGGCGAAGGTCGCGAGCGAGCGGCTGGCGGGGTTGGGGG
>DDSR01000170.1 GCA_002343455.1 Deltaproteobacteria bacterium UBA2385
GGGTGGGCGCGAGGAGGAATGAGAATTGTAACGATCAGGATCCGAACTTGCACTGCGAGCACGTCGCGACCGTCGACAGGGCCGCGTGGACCGGCTTGTAGGCAGGCGCTGTCAAGGGGCGGTTGCAATGACCTCGATGTGGTCCGGCTCGGCCGGGTCGTTCGCCCAGATCCTGACCCGAAAGGCATGCTGGGCAAATCGAAGTGACAGTAGTACCTCGCCTTGGACGGTGCAGACACACAGCCTACCGCTCGCGGTCGCGAGGCCCCCGTCGAAGACAAGCGCGAGGCCAAGGGGATCAGGCTCCCCGCCATCCGAGAGCGAGATGGTTGTCTCGCCGTCGTGCTCTGATAGTGTCCCGACGGCAACGCAGGAGGAGGTAGCGGCTACGAGGTCGTTCCCTAACGACGCCGGGATGATCCCAGCCTCGTCCGTCACCAGCAGGAGAGAGTGGCTCGGAGACACCCGCGCTTCCTGTCGCATCACTGCCCCCTTTTCTGACGGGCGATGGCCAATCCCTGCTCGCGGCTGCCCTCGTCGACGAACAGGCCCACCGGCCGCCGCAGCGCGTCGTAGACCGGCCGGAGGACCAGGCCCCCTCTTCGCCAGGTCCGACAGGGCTGTCCGAGCGGGTCGATGAGCACTGTGGTCGCGACGTCTTCCAAGCGGCCATCTTAGCCCTCGGCGGTCGCGGTCGTCGCTCCTCGCCGAGCGGGGGGGCCGGTCAGCCGGGCGACTGGAGAGGCACGGACGAGGTGCCAATTGCGAATACCTGGCACCGTGTTCCCTGCAATGCGGGACCAGGCGACCCCGGCCAGGGCGATCAGCCTGGCGTAGCCGTCGCTCAGCGCGGCTCCACCCGGTCTGGAGCACCTCCACGGGGCCATCCAACTGGGTGGACGCGCCGGTGGTCGCGGACATGGACTCGCCACCCCACTCCGACGCAGATATGATAGATGCATGGAGCCTTCCTTCGACAAGATGACGACCGCGGAGCGCATCCTCTACGTGCAGGATCTCTGGGACCGGATCGCCAGGGACGCCGAAGCTCAGCCTCTCAGCCACGCTCAGGCAACGGAATTGGACCGGCGGCTTGCTGCCCACCGCGAACATCCCGAGGAGTCGATCCCCTGGGAGGTCGCCCGAGAGCAGATGCGGCGTCGAGGCTGATGCCCCCCGTCCGTATCCGCCCCGAGGCGCTCGACGAGCTCGCCGAGGCCTGGCTCTGGTACGAAGGCCAGCGCGAGGGGCTCGGAGACGAGTTCCGCTCCTGCGTCGACGTCGCGATGGCCGAGATTGCCCGCGAGCCGCTCATGTGGCCACGAGTCCGCGGCGACGTGCGGCGCCGGATGACCCGCCGATTCCCCTACGCGGTGCTCTACCTTGCAGAGGATGACCACATCGAAGTGCTCGCTGTCTTCCACTCCTCCCGGAGCCCGATGGAGTGGAAATTGCGAGTTCGATAATCGAGAATGTGGTCGGGCTGGTTGGACGACTTTCGAACTGGCTGGCGGGGTTGAGCGAGGAGGAGGTCGCTTGGGCGCGGCGGGGGGTCGGTGAGGGTTGAGGCACGCCAGGAGGAAGGGGCCCGGGATACGACCCGACCCCCTGCCCTTTGATTGGGATGCCCTTGCGCTCTCCCATCCTCCCCAAGTATGTTGGAGGCCATTCAGTCGGAGTGCCCATGTTCTCAGCCCTTTTACCCGTGTTTATCTTGCTCGGCGCCAGTCAGGCATGGGCCGCCCCATGCGGAACCTTGAACCCTCCGGTGACCGCAGCCCCGAAGGCCGGGATCGAGTCCAAGGCCATCACGGTGTCCTGGACAAACGGGCCACCGGCTGCCTGCACCAATAGCGCCGGCGACCACTGGGATGGGACCAACAAGCTCAGGCTCCGCCGTGCCGCTGGCAACATCGCTCCGGCCAACCCGACCGCCGGGACGCAGGTGGCCGACATGAACCTGTTGGCAGTATCGCGCGACGACTTCGTTGGCCGGTCAGACAAGCTCTATAGCTATGCGTTGTTCGCCTGCGAGGATGCGTCTTGTTCGTCCTGGTACGCGGATGGCAGCGGAAGCCTCGAGGACGAGACCAATACGGAAGCTTCGGCAACGACAGAGGCGGAGGTCTGGGTACTCACGGGCGTGACCGGCGAGAGCGATGTCACCTCGGTGGCCATAGATGACCCGAGCGCCAACGCCCCCCACATCTTCTTCTACCCCTCGGACTGGGGTTCGGGGCTGTCGAACAAGCTGGCCATATACTACAGCGAGCGGGCCGATGGCGGCTCGCCGAGCGAGGTGTTGTACACGATCCACGACGACACTGGATGGCCTGCCTCCAACCCCTTGAATGACCCCGCAAGCTGGGCGTCGACCACGCTCGTCGCCGAGGGCTCCAATGACCTGGCGGACGACGACTACAAGGCAGACCACCCCTGGGCGATGCTAACCCGCGACGGATCGGACAAACGGGTCCAGCTCTTCGTTCAGAGCCAGGGTCTCGCGAACAACAAAGCTATCCAGATCGAGTCAGTTGACGAGGTTGGTGACGACTTCGGCTTGTCCTGCGGCGGCAGTTCGTGCTCCACGACGATGCTGGATGGAGCGGGCTATGTGGCCATCGACGCGGACGGGACCGCAGGCACCGACTGGGTCGTACACCTCCAACACAGCCGCGTGGGATGGAACTACATCTCGGACGCCTACATCGACTCAGGTACCGACCAGCCCTTCATGATGGTCAAGATGGGGCGGCCGGCTGCTGACGAATGCTCGGACACCGGTCTGTACGACGACATCGGCCGGGCCGACGGCGCCTGGGACAGCGGGACCAGCACCTGGAAGTGGGAGGTAGAGACCGATGGCGGTTCGCCGGACTGCCCGGTCGTCCACATCGAGGATGGCCACGACAACACGATGATCCCGCTGCCCGGAGGGGAGTTCAAGCTCTACTACAAGGACTGGTCGACTGAGGAATGGTACGTCACCTATTGGAACGGTGCCGTCTGGGAGGACGACGCCCTCATCACGTTCGAGTGGGATGGGTCGAGCAGTGGGCCTGACCACGACTGCATCGAGAATCCGTCCGCGGTGGTCCACGTCGACGGTGCGTCCATCAACGAGGCGATGGCGTTCAGGTTGTTGGACTCCGACAACTGCCCGTTCGGGGGCACGGGTCTTGATGATGATCCTTTCGTGAACGACGCCGCCATCGTGTTCGCCAAGCTGTCGAACTGATGCGCAGCGCTTCACTCCTTGGCCTGGTCCTCACCGCGTGCGCCGACAAGGGAGGTGATCGGGTTTCCGGTGATACGGCCGGGCTGGAAGGTGACACCGCGACCGAGTTGACCTGGCACCGTGACGGCGACGGCGACGGCTTTGGCGACCCAGCCTCGGGGGAGGCCGCTCAAATCGCTCCTTCGGGCTTCGTCGCAGACGGAACGGACTGCGACGACGGCAATGCCTCCGTGTTTCCCGGCGCCCCGGAGAGCTGCAACGGACGCGACGACGACTGCGACGGCCAAGTCGACGAGGGTCTGGAGTTCGCGACATGGTACCTGGACGGCGACGAGGACGGGTTCGGCCTGGATGAAGACACGATCGACTCATGCGCTGAGCCAGAAGGGTACGTCGCGGTGGGAGGCGACTGCGATGACGACGATCCGGGGGTCCATCCCGGCGCCGAGGAGGTCTGCGAGAACGGCGTTGACGATGACTGCGACGGTGTGGATCCCCGTTGCCTCGTGGTGGGCGAGATCAGCCTGTCTGATGCGGCTGTAAAGTACCTCGGCGGCACCGCGGGTGACCTCGCGGGCTATCAGCTCGATTGCGGCGGGGACACCGATGGGGACGGCAGGCCGGAGCTCCTGATCGGTGAATCGGAGCAGTTCACCGACGACTACACCGGCGGGCCCTCCATCGGTGGCGCGTGGCTTGTGAGCGAACTCAGCGAGGGCACCCACCTGCTTGACGCGACGGGCGTAGCGCTCTGGGGCGACGAGGATGGTCGCTTTCGGGGTGGCGCAGCGGTGTTCCTCGGCGACACCGATGGCGACGGGTACGGCGACGTGTTGATGGGCTCACCTCATGCACAAGAGGTGTACCTGTTCCGGGGCCCAATCGCCGCCTCACGCGAGCGGAGCGCCGCAGACGCGGCCTTCAGCCAGCCGACCGCGGGGCTCGGGCTGGGCCAGGCCGCAGCCGCGCTTGATGAAGGGGACTTCGTGGTGACCGGTGTTGGCAACCTGTACCAGGACGGCGTCTGGGGGAGGCTCGTCGGCGGCGCCTTCATCTTCGACGGCGCGGCAACCGGTCAGATGACCACCGACAGGGCGATGGCCTCCCTCAGCCCGGATGTGAACCACCAGTACGGCTACTTCGGCTGGTCGAGCTGCGGTGGCGACCTGGACGGCGATGGGGTTGCCGACCTCGTGATCGGCGCGCCATCGACCTATCCCACGAGCTACGACGTGGACTTCATGACGCGCGGTGTGGCGTATGTCGTGTACGGCCCCTTCACCGGCGATCTCCGCATGACGACCCCGGAGGGGAGCCTCATGGATGCCGACGCTCGGATCGAAGGCTCTACCGATGTCTGGAACATCGGCTACTCCCTTTCCTGCGGGGGCGACGCCGATGGAGACGGTCTCGCGGACATTCTGGTCGGGGCGCCGGACTGGTCAGGCGGGTACGCCGGTGCTCGCGGGGATGCCCTGCTGTTTCTCGACACGCTGCATGGCGTGCTCAATGCAGAGGATGCCGATGGGCGCTTGACCGGGGTCATGGATGGCGAGTTCATTGGAATGTCCGTCTCGCTTGACGCCGATCTTGATGGCGATGGAAGGCATGACCCGTCCATAGGATCAAATGCCGAATCGGGGCGAGGCAAGGTCAGTACGTTTTACGGCAACTTTGCTGGTGTAGTGGGATCCGACGAGGCGGAGGCGTCCTTCTTCGGTGAGGCCGAAGGCGACTACGCTTTCAACGTCTCGGGTTGCTCGGACCTCGACGGGGACGGGTTCGACGACCTGCTGATTGGCGCCAGCTACGAGTCCACGACCGGCAATCGGTCCGGCGCAGCCTACCTTGTCTTTGGAGGCGGGGGCTGAGCCGGGACTCCTCGCCGTCTCCCAATGCCGTGCAAACCGAAAAACGCAGGAGCCCCCTCAGGAGCTTCTCACTCCTGTAGGGGCGGTGCCGGTGGTCGGGGTCACCGAATGCTTA
>DDSR01000129.1:0-5452 GCA_002343455.1 Deltaproteobacteria bacterium UBA2385
GCGACGAGGAGGTGCTGGCCGCGGTCGACGCCCTCGGGGCCCGCATGGTCTTCACCGGGATCCGCCACTTCCGCCACTGAGGTCCTCATGCATGTCCTGCTCGTCGGCGGCGGGGGTCGCGAACACGCCCTCGCCTGGCGCATCGCCCAGAGCCCCCTGCTGCGTCGCCTCTCGACCACGGACCCCAACCCCGGGGTCCTGGCCCTGGGGGCCGAGCTCAGCTCCGGCGATCCGGTCGCCTGGGCCCGGGACCACGCCGTCGACCTCGTCGTCGTCGGGCCGGAGGGCCCCCTCTCCGAGGGCCTGGTGGATCGGCTCGCCGCGGTCGGCATCCCCGCCTTCGGGCCCCGCCAGGACGCCGCCCAGCTCGAAGCCAGCAAGGCTTTTGCCCGCCAGTTCATGGACGAGCACGGCATCGCCGGTCCGCGCTGGTCGGCGCACACCGACGCCGCCTCCGCCCACGGCGCGGTCGAGGCCTTCGGCGCCTGCGTGGTCAAGGCCGANNGCTGGCCGCCGGCAAGGGGGTGATCGTCGCCGACGACGCCGCCCAGGCGCACGCCGCCGTGGACGAGGTGCTCGGCGGGCGCTTCGGCGGGGCCCGGGTGGTCATCGAGGAGCGCCTCTCCGGCCCCGAGCTCTCGGTGCTGGCGCTCTGCGACGGGGTGCGGGCTGTGCCGCTGCTGCCGGCGCGCGATCACAAGCGCCGCTACGATCGCGATCAGGGGCCCAACACCGGCGGCATGGGCGCTGTCTGCCCGCCTCCCGGCCTCGACCCCGCGCTGGTCGAGCGGGTGCGGGTCGAGGTGCTCCAGCCGACCGTCGACGGGATGGCCGCCCGGGGCACGCCCTTCCGGGGCCTGCTCTACGCCGGCATCATGCTGACCCCGGCGGGACCGCGGGTGCTGGAATTCAACACGCGCTTCGGCGACCCCGAGTGCCAGNNCTGCTGCCCCTGCTGCTGGCCTGCGCCACGGGCTCCCTGCCCGAGCGGCCGCTGCGCTGGAAGCCGGGCGTCGCCTGCTGCCTCGTCGTGGTCAACGGCCCCTACCCGGACAGCGGCCCCAAGGGCATGCCGATCGAGGGGCTGGAGGCCGCCGGCGAGGTGCGCGACGTCGTCGTCTTCCAGGCGGGCACCGCCCTGGTCGAGGGTCGGGTCGTGGTCAACGGGGGTCGCGTCCTGGGGGTGACCGCCATCGGGGCCGACCTGGCGCACGCCCGGCGCGAGGCCTACGCCGCGGCGGCGCTGCTGCGCTTTCCGGGGGCCGACCTGCGCTCGGACATCGGGCTGAGCGAGTGAGCGGCGAGCAGCGGCTGCGCATCCGCTCCTCTCCCCGGGACCCGGCTCGTCTTCCCGAGGAGGACGAGGCCCTGGGCCAGTCCTTCTTCACCCAGCTCGCCGCCTCCTTGCTGCGCGGGCTGCCTCGGCCGGCGCTGCTGCTGCTGCGCCCCGCCCAGGTCGATCAGGTCGATGTCCTCGACGTCCTGCGCAAGCCGGCGGATCAGGGCCACACCCTGCTGGCGGCGCTGTGCGGGCAGGAGGGCGTCGAGTGCGCGGCCCTGATCGGCGTGCTGACCGTGCGCACCGGCCCACAGCGCGGCGCTCGGGCCGCCGTCGTCTTCGTCGAGTGGCCGGACAACCGCTGGTGGACCGCCTGGCAGCCGATGGACGACAGCCGGGTCCTGGTCGGCGAGGGGCCCATCGTGCGCGCGGCCGTGGACGGCTGGCCCAAGCCCGGAGGGGTCGGCGGCTGGTTCGCCAAGGCGCGCCGCCTGGACCTGCAGCTGCGCCTCACCAAGGTAGAGGACACCGTCGAGGGCGAGACGATCCACTGAGAGGACGATCCACTGAGAGGGAGGAACTCGATGACCGAGCGAAGCACGCGCATCCGCAGCCGGCTGGGCGAGGCCCTGGCGCCGATCCACCTGGAGCTGGTGGACGAGAGCCATATGCACAGCGGGCCCAACCAGGAGACCCACTTCAACCTGGTCGTGGTCAGCGAGGCCTTCGCTGGCCTGCCCCTGGTGCGCCGGCAGCGCCGGGTCTACGACGCCCTGGCTGCCGAGCTGAACAGCGGCTTGCACGCCCTGACCATGCGGACCCTGACCCCGGCCGAGTGGCAGGCCGCCTCGGGCTCGGTCGCCAACGTCTCGCCCCCCTGCATGGGCGGCAGCAAGGCGGGCTGAGCGCCCGGGCTGTCGCAGGATCTTCACACCCGCGGCCCGCGCTCGTTCTGGTAGGGTACAGGCTCCGAACGGAGAGGCCGATGCCCGACTTCCAGCGCCAGAACCGCATCCCGATGCCCCGTCCCCGGCCCACCGATATCGGCCGCCGACCCGGCCCCGGCGCCGGCCAGACCGGTGGGCGCGGCAACGACGCCAACGTCCAGCAGATGCAGACTCAGGGGCGCTTGCCCGGCCAGGGCTCCACCCCGGGGACGGGCACCGCGGGCGTGGTCATCGACGAGCTGATGCTGGACGCGGCGGTCACCGCCCTGCTGGCCGTCGTCCCCGAGTCCTTGCGCACCAACGCCGAGAGCCACCTGCCCGGCATCGTCCAGCAGTGCGCCTGGGACCGGGTCACCAACCACAACCAGGTCGCCTACATCCTGGCCACGACCGAGCACGAGTCCAAGTACGGCACGCCGGCCTTCTCCTGGAGCGAGCCCCTGGTCGAGGACCACAACCAGTACAGTCAGGACCGACGGGGTCGCTGGACCTCCCGCAACCACCTGACGGACAACCGGGTGCGCGGCGACACCGAGCAGGAGCTCGACGAGGAGTACTGGGACGACAGCTACGGCGGCAGGCTGGGCAACCGTCGAGGCACGGCGGACGCCGCCAACTACAGGGGGCGCGGCTACGTCCAGATCACCGGTCGTGAGAACTATGAGCGGATGAGCGGGCTGCTTCAGGACGAGGGCTTCACCTACAACCTGGACGGACAGACCTGGGGCACGGCCCAAAACCCGATCGACCTGCTGGCCAACCCGACCCACGTCAACCGCAGCACGGCGCTGGCGGCCAAGCTGCTGGTCCTGGGCATGACCGAGGGCAGCTACACCGGCAAGTCCATGGACGACTACATCAACGAGGACGAGACCGACTTCACCAACGCCCGGCGGGTGGTCAACGGCGATGTCGAAGAGAACGGTGCCAGCATCGCCACGATCGCTCGTCGCTATGCGGCGCCGATCGCCACGATCTGGGCGCAGGTCTTCATGCCGCAGGCGCCGGCTCAGACCTGAAGGCAGGGGGCTGGACGCTGAGGGGAGGCGCCTGTCCGCTTGGATACCATTCTCCCCGAGACCGTGCGGGCATGAGCCCGCCGAGGAGTTCCCGATGGAGATTGTCGAAGGCAAGGCGGTACGGATCACGTTCGACGGTGCGAAGTGTGTGCACTCGCGGAACTGCGTGTTGGGCCAACCCAAGGTGTTCAAGGCCAACGTGGAGGGGCCGTGGATCGACCCCGACGCGGCGTCGCCCGAGGAGCTCCTGGCCCTCGCGGAGCGCTGCCCGTCCGGCGCAGTGAGGGTTGATCGTCTCGACGGCGGTTCGCCCGAGCAGCCGTCGGGCCGCAACGTGGTGGCGGTGCTGGAGAACGGCCCCCTCGCCGCGCGAGGTGACCTTCGCATCGGCGGTGTGGCCGCTCTGCGGGCGACCCTGTGCCGGTGTGGTGCCTCGAAGAACAAGCCCTACTGCGACACATCCCACCACGCGGCGGGGTTTGTGGCGACCGGGGAGCTCCCCGCGCCGGCCGAGCTGGCTGCCTGGGGTGAGCCTGCCGTGTTGGAGGTCACGCCGATCCCGAACGGTCCACTCAAGGTGGACGGGGAGCACGAGATCACCTGCGGCACTGGCCGCGCGGTGAAGCGCGGCGCCCAGGCCTTCATGTGCCGCTGTGGTGCGTCGGCGACCAAGCCCTTCTGCGACGGGACGCACCGGAAGATCGGGTTCACCACCTGAGGCTGGGGTCGGGTTCGTGTCTCAGGCCTCGGTCCGCCGAGCCGGTGGATCGCCACGTCCGGAGGACGTCGAATCCTCCCGAGGGGTCGGCCAGCGCCGGCGCCTCCCCAGGAACAGCGCCCCCATCCCCATCCACCACGCCGAACCGCGCCCACTCACGCAACCGCACCCGTTCGTCGCGGTCGTAGCGGTGTCCGCGCCGTCCGTCTTGTCAGGCTCCCCCGTCTCGCTGTCACCCGTCTCGCTGTCGCCGGTGTCGCCGGTGTCGATCGGATCCGTGGTCTCCCACGGGTATTCGAAGCCCTGGCCCGACAGCACCACCTCCGCGGCGATGCCCTGCAGATAGGTGGCGTCCGCCACCTCTTCCGGTGCGCCGAGGCCCTCGGGGGAGTCGCCGGTGATGCTCGCGTAGATCACGCACGCCGCCAGGTACGTCCCACGAGCGGACGGGTGGCTCCCGTCGTCGACGTAGAGCCCCCCGAAGGTGCTCGTCGGATCGGTCGGATCGCCGCCCCCGGCGATCACGTCCTCATAAACGGCCTGCCAGGCGAGGCCCGCTGGCGCGATCCACGCTTGCGTCCCGTCCGCGGAGGCCTCGGCGACGTAGGTGGTGTACCCCTCGGCCAGCGCGGCCTGCATGGTCGGGTAGTCGGGGAAGATGTCGAGGTTCGTGCTGTCGCCCGCCCGCCGACCCCACGTCATCAGGAACATGGTCTGCGCGCCGCTGTCCGCCGCGTGCCCGTCGAGCGTCACTGCGCCGTCGCGGCTCGCCTCGAAGTCCGACTGTCCTTCTGGAAACCCCGGGATCTGGCTCTGCTCCTGCAGGATCACCCAGTCATGGGGCTCGGCGAAGGCCAGGGCGTGGGCGGAGCCGTCCGTCTCGACGGCCTCGACGTGGTCGACGAAGCTCCACCCCGGCTGGGCCAGCCGCTGCGCGGCCACCTCCATGTCGGCGGCTGCGAAGAGCTCGGCGACGACCTGATCGAGCTCGCCCTGAAACGTGTAGGAGTTGCCGAGGAAGAGCATGGACCTTCATAGCTGGGGGAGCGACGATGCGACATGGCTGTCGTGCTTGGACACCGGCGCTACATCTCCTCGATCGCCAGCAGCACCTCGTCCCAGCGGGTCTGCTGCGACCAGCAACCCAGGGCTCGGCGGGTAGGGACCGCGGTCGGCTCCGTGTCCCCCGGCACGGGGGAGGAGGCGCAGGCGAGGAGGAGGAGCGGGTGCATCGAGGGAGAGCGTAACGGTCTCGCATCGCCGACTGTACGGGTGTGGTCTCGATGAGAGCTCGATGCGCCTCCGCCGCCGCGCCGGGGGCGCCCGCTGCCCCCCGCCTGTAGCCGACGGAGCATGGCGGTCCTGGCAGGCTGATTGGCAAGGGGCGGGCCAGGTCTTGAACGTGTCTCAACATCATTGACACGGAGGGACGGGAGGAGGGTTGATTGGCCTGTACATTGCCGTTGCTCCCCCCCTCCGGCCCTTCGGG
>DDSR01000129.1:5501-17810 GCA_002343455.1 Deltaproteobacteria bacterium UBA2385
CGCTTGCGGGGGGAGGTGCCGAGCGAAGCGAGGCGGAGAGGGGCGTCCGGCTTCCTTCCCCCGCCTTCTCCTCCACAGATTGACGCGACCCGCGGCCGCAGCGCGCCCCTCAGCCGGATTGCTCTCTCAGCCCACCCGCGCCTCCAGGAAGCTCCCCGTCCGCCGGCTCCCCAGCGTCGGCAGCGGCTGCCCATCGACCACCACCTCCTGCCCGGCCACCAGCACGCTGCGGGTGGCGCTGCCCCGGTTGACCAGCCGGTCGAAGCCCTCGCCCAGCTCGGGGAAGGGCGCCAGCACGGCCTGCTCGATGCTGTCGTCCAGGCGGCTGGGATCGATCACGACCAGGTCGGCCCGGGCCCCCTCGTGCAGGGTGCCGGCGTCGAGGTTGAACCAGCGGGCGGGCTCGGCGCTGAGGCGGTGGATTGCGGCCTCGACCGTCAGCGGGCTGTTGGAGCCGGCCTCGTGGACCCGCTTGAGCATGCGCAGCGGAAAGTTGTAGAAGGCCATGTTGCGCAGGTGGGCGCCGGAGTCGGCGAAGCCGATCAGGACGTCGGGCTCGGCCATGATCTGCAGCAGACGCTCGGGGCGGTGGTTGGCCAGGGTGGTGGTCCAGCGCAGGGCCCGGTCGTGCTCGGCCAGCAGATCGACGAAGGTGTCGACGACGTCCGCACCGCGGTCGGCGGCGACCTGGGCGAAGCTCTTGTGGACGGTGCTGGGATCTGGACAGTCGAGGATGAGGGTGTCGGCAAGGTCCCGGTGCCAGACCCGCGGGCTGAGCCTTCGGTTCATGTCGTTGCGGAAGCGGGCCCGCCAGGCCGGATCGCGCAGGGCCAGGGTCCGGCCGGCCGGATCGCGGGCGAGGTCGCGGATGGCCTGCCCGGCGGGGAACTCCTCGAAGAGCACCGAGTCCATGCCGTCGTAGAACAGCTCGAAGGGCACGGGCAGGGCCTGCCAGCGGAAGTCTCCGCCCAGCACCCGGTTGGCCAGCCAGGCCAGGGTGCGGGTCAGGGCGTGGACATAGGGATCGGCCTTCAGATCCATCATCGTGATGAGGGTGGTCTTCAGCGGGCGGCGGCCCAGGGCGGCGCTGGCCAGGACCATGCCCAGCACATTGACCCGGGTGACGAGGTTCGGCGCCGACTGGTTGACCGCCCCTCGCTCGCGCAGGAGGGCCTCCAGGGCGCGGCGCTCGGCTCCGCGGGCGAAGACAGAGGGCAGGGGAGCGGACCAGGCCCGGTCTCCGTCCAGGCGGTCCCAGGGGTTGGTCATCGAGGACATGCCCAGCATGCCGATGTCCAGGGCCTCGCCCAGCAGGCGCTTCATCAGGCCCAGCTCGTCCTCGTTCGGGCGCAGCCGCCGGTCGACCGAGCGCAGCAGGCCCATCGCCCGGCAGCGCAGATCGCTGTGGCCCAGGAAGGCGGCGACGTTGGGCCCCAGGGGCTGGCGCTCCAGCCAGGCCCGCCAGCCGGCCGGGTCGTTCCAGGTCTTGATCTGGCGCAGCACCGGCAGGACCCGCTCGCGGGGCAGGGCCTCCACCCGGGTGAACATGTCGGCGCAGTCCTCGGCCTCGCTGGCGACGAAGCTGATCGAGCAGGAGCCCAGCACGACGCTGGTCACGCCATGGCGCACCGACTCCTTGAGGCCCGGGGAGAGTGCCACTTCGGCGTCGTAGTGGGTGTGGATGTCGATGAAGCCCGGCGTCACCCAGCAGCCCCGGGCGTCGATCTCCCGGGCCTCCGGCATGGGGGGCAGCTCGGGCTGGATTCGCGCGACGCGCCCGTCCTGGACCAGCAGGTCAGCGGCGCGGGGAGGGGCGCCGGTCCCGTCGTAGAGCAGGCCGCCGCGGAGGAGGAGGGTCTCGGTCATGGCCCATGGTAGCCCTTCTCCTGGCCTCGTTGGTGGCTAGGATCGATGGGCACGGAGGTCCGAAATGTCCCAGTCCTGCTACGCGCTCTTCCCTTCGGCTGCAGAGGCGGCCGCCGCGATCACTGCGGTCAAGGCGCTCGGAGTGGGAGAGGACCACCTCAGCATCATGGTGCACACCGACCCCGTCGAGGACCCGCAGGAGCTGAAGCTGCGCGAGACGGGGGCGGCTTCGGGCGTCATTCGCGGCGCGCTGATGGGGGCGCTCGCCGGGGCGATCGGCATGAGCCTGGTCGTCCTCCCCTTCGGGCTGATCGGCGCCGGCCCCCTCGCCGCGGCGGCGACGGGCACCGTAGGCGGCGGGGCCTGGGGAGCGCTCGGCGCGGGCCTCTCGGGCCTGGGCTTCGCCCGGCAGGGGCTGGAGCACCTGATCGACCGCATGGTCCAGGGCCAGGTCCTGGTGACCGTCACCGGCGCCCACCGCGCCGAATCCGTGGAGATCGAGGAGATCTTCCGTCGCAACCGAGCGGTGGAGGTGCACATTCAGCCCGGCCTGTTGGATGCCGCCACCCTCCCCACGACCGGCTGAGTCTGCTCACTCGGGCGCGAGGGGGCGCAGGGGCAGGCGGCTCAGAGCCACTTCTGTGTCTCGTTGCCTTCGCTGCGCCCGTCGGCCCGCACCCAGATCCAGTCGAAGACGAGGTCCAGCCTGGCCTGCACGGTGTCGCCCTTCTCGAGCCCGGGCACGCTGGTCGGCGCGCTGAGCAGCTTGCCCTTCAGCACATCGTCGGCCTCCCAACGGTCGACCTGCAGCCAGAGCCACTCCACCTGGCCCTCGGGGCTCTGGAAGGGGGCCTTGACCATCAGGCGCTCACCGGCGGGCAGGCCGGCGGTCCAGGCGGCGCGGATCTCGGTGCGCAGGCGCTGGATGGCCCGGGCCCGCACGGTGGCGAGGCTCTCGACCGGCGCGGGTGCGGGGTTGCTGGCGCCCTCGCACTCGCCGAAGGCCCCGCTGAAGCGCTCCACCGAGGCGCGCACGCCGCTGCCGAGGATGGCCCGGTTGCCCCGATCGTAGGCCAGGGTGGCGGTGCCCTTGAGCTGGCAGGCGGCGGCTGCTGCGTCGGCGTTGACGAAGCGGGCGGCGTCGACCTCCATCACGCTGACGGGGCCGTTGCGGGCTGCTCCCTGCTCCCACATGGCCTGGGCGATGGCGTTGAGGCGGGCTCCGGCGGGGTCGACCTGGTCGGCGGGGACCCCGACCTCGACCAGGTCGGGCAGGCCCAGGCGAACCAGGCCGCGGGTCGCGAGGATCGCCAGGCCCGAGTCGGACTGGTGGACCTCGACCACTGTCAGCCGGCTGAGATCGATGGCGGCGGCCTCGGCCTGCTCGGCCATGGCCAGGGCGCCGGCCCGGTCGAGGTAGCGACCGGTGTCGCGGTCCTCGATCCAGGTGCCCGCCTGGGCGGAGATGCGCAGGGCCTCGGCCAGGGCCTTGGCGCCCTGGTCCTTGGGGGCCGCCCAGCTCAGCACGACCACCTGGGCCGCCGCGCTCATCCCAGTCAGCTCGCCCTCTCCCCAGGCCGCCAGGGCGGCGGCGTCGGGTCGGGCCCCCTCGCTGGCGTCGGCGACGCTCATCACCAGGGCGTTGGCGGTGGCTGGGAGCCGGGCCCGCATCGAGAAGCTGCCGAGCTGGATCTCGCCGCACTCGGCCTGGCAGTAGAGCGCGAGGCTGCCGCGGGCGTCGGTCGGCCCGGCCGGAGGGGCGGCGCCGGCTGTGGAGATGAAGGCCGTCGAGAGGGCCCCAACCTTGAAGGCAAGCAGCCGGGGCGCTACCTTCGGCCACCCACTTCCCCCGCAGGTACGCCTCATGGCTCCGTCCGACCCCACCGCGCGTTTTGAAGAGCTCCCCGGACCCGTGGGCATCGAGGAGGAGGTGCTGGCGTACTGGAAGGAAGTGGGCATCTTCGAGCAGAGCCTCCGTCAGGGAGAGGGGCGGCCTCGCTTCGTCTTCTACGAGGGTCCGCCGACCGCGAACGGCACGCCGCACAACGGCCACGTGCTGACGCGAGTGATCAAGGATCTATTCCCGCGCTACAAGACGATGCGCGGATTCCACGTCGAACGCAAGGCCGGCTGGGACACGCACGGCCTGCCGGTGGAGATCGAGGTCGAGAAGGCGCTGGGAATGCGCGACGGCAGCACCAACAGCCGCGAGGCGGTGCTGGCCTACGGGCTGGACAACTTCGCGCGCCGCTGCATCGAGAGCGTCTTCACCTACACCGAGGCCTGGGAGGACCTGACCGAGCGGGTCGGCTTCTGGGTGGACATGGGCCAGGCCTATGTGACCTACCACCGCGAGTACGTGGAGAGCGTCTGGTGGGCGCTGGCCGAGCTGTACAAGCGGGGCCTGCTGTACCAGGGCAAGAAGATCGTCTGGTGGTGGCCCGAGGGCGGGACGGCGCTGTCCAACGGCGAGGTGGGCGAGGGCTACCGCGACGTGGACGATCCCAGCGTCACGGCCCGCTTTCCGGTCGAGGGTCAGCCGGACACCTACCTGCTGGCCTGGACGACGACGCCCTGGACCCTGCCCAGCAACGTCGCGCTCGCGGTCGGACCCGAGCTGGACTACGCCTTCGTCGAGCTCGAAGAGGACGGCCGGACCCTGGTGGTGATCGCCGCCGTCGGCCTGCACCCCGAGGGCAAGGTGCTGCGCACGGTCAAGGGCGCCGAGCTGATCGGGCTGCGCTACGCGCCGCTGTACGCGCCCACGCCGGGACCCACCGCGGACCTCTCCGGCCTGCACTTCCAGGTGGTCGGCGCGGCCCACGTCAGCCTGGACGCGGGCACCGGCATCGTGCACACCGCCCCTGCCTACGGTGAGGCCGACTACCAGCTCCGCCTGGAGGCCGGGCTCGGCATCATCGAGCTGGTCGGCCCCGACGGGCGCTTCCTGCCCCAGGCCCCCGAGCTGATCCGCGGCCGCTACTTCAAGGAGGCCGACAAGGACATCATCCGCGAGCTGCGCAGCCGCGGCCTGATCCAGCACTCGGGCACCATCCGGCACAGCTACCCATTCTCGCCGCGGTCCAAGGACGACCCGCTGATGCAGCTGGCCCGGCCGGGCTGGTTTATCCGCACCAGCGCCTTCAAGGACCTCGCCCTCGAGAACAACGCCGAGGTCAACTGGCTGCCCGAGCACGTCAAGCAGGGCCGCTTCGGGGACTTCCTGCGCAACAACGTCGACTGGGCCCTCTCCCGCGAGCGCTTCTGGGGGACGCCGCTGCCGATCTGGCAGTGTCGCTCCTGCGGCACCGAGCAGGCCTTCGCGGGGGTCGACGACCTGGTCGCCGCCGGCGCGACGGGCTTCGATCCCGACGTCGACCGCCACCTCCAGGTCCACCGCCCCTGGATCGACCGGGTGCGCGTGCCTTGCGCCTCCTGCGGCGAGCCGATGCAGCGGGTGATCGAGGTCATCGACTGCTGGTTCGACAGCGGCTGCATGCCCTTCGCCCAGTGGGGCTTCCCCCACCGCGGCCAGGCGCGCTTCAAGGAGTCCTTCCCGGCGGACTTCATCTCCGAGGCGGTCGACCAGACCCGGGGCTGGTTCTACTCGCTGATGATGATCTCGACCCTGCTCTTCGACGACGAGACCTGCCGCCGCTACGGCATCGACCCGGTCGGCTTCCCGCGGCCCTACCGCAACTGCGTCGTGCTCGGCCACGTCTGCGACATGGAGGGCAAGAAGGAGTCGAAGTCGGTCGGCAACTACACCTCGCCCCAGCTGGTCCTGACCGGGAAGATGCCCCTGCGCTACGTCCTGGACCCGGCCATGCCGCGCGGGGTCGCTGGGATGAGCGACGCGGCGGTGCGCAGCATCGATCTGGGCGCCGACGAGCGCATGCGGCTGAGCCCGGACGGCTCGGGCGGCGGTCTGCCGGTGGCGCTCAAGGGCTGGAAGGCCGGCAAGGAGACGGTCGTGCTCAACCCCGAGGACGCTGCGGCCGCGGGCCTCAGCGAGGGTCGCTGCTTCCTGGTGGCGCCCTTCGAGCCGCCTGGCGCCGACGCCTTCCGCTGGCTGTTCTTTGCCAGCAACCCGCCCTGGAACAACACCCGCCTCTCCCTGCGCGCCATCCGCGAGGGGCAGCGCGAGTTCCACCTCCGGCTGGCCAACGTCTTCCAGTTCTTCACCATCTACGCCAACATCGCCGGCTTCGACCCGGCCAGCCCGGCGCCGCCGCGGGACTCGGTGCTGGACCGCTGGATCCTCGGCCAGAGCCGGGCGATGGTCGTCGAGGTGGGCCGCCAGCTCGACGGCTACCGCATCTACGAGGCCGCGCGCGCCATCGCCGCCTTCGTCGACGGGCTCTCCAACTGGTATGTGCGGCGCTCGCGGGCCCGCTTCTGGGGCGAGGGCCCGGACGCCCAGGCCGCCCTGCACACGCTCTACGAGGTGCTCTGCACGCTGAGCCGGGTGATCGCGCCCTTCACCCCCTTCCTGGCCGAGGCGATGTTCCGGCGGCTGGAGGGGGGGACCAGCGTCCACCTGCAGTCCTGGCCCGAGAGCCAGGGCGAGGACACCGCGGAGCTCGGTGAGGAGATGGCCCTGGTGCGGGAGATCTGCAGCCTGGGCCTCGCCGCGCGCGCCAAGGTCGGCGTCAAGGTGCGGCAGCCGCTGCGGGCGGTCGAGGTGGTGCTGGCCGATCCGGCCGCTCAGGAGCGCCTGGCTCCCCTGCTCGACCTCGTCCGCGAGGAGCTCAATGTGCGGGAGGTCCACCTGGGTCGCCGGGCCGAGGACTTCGTCCAGTTCCGCGTCAAGGCGGACTTCAAGTCCTTGGGCGCTCGCCTGGGCAAGGAGATGAAGCTCTGCGCCCAGGCCCTGGCCGGCGCGGACGGCGCCACGGTGCGGGCGGCGGTGCTGTCCGGGCAGGGCTTCCCCGTCGAGCTCCCCTCCGGTACCGTCTACCTGCAACAGGAGGACGTGGTGCTGGAGGTCGTCCCGCGCGAGGGGTTCCAGGCGGCCGGCTCCGCCGTTGCGGTGGTCGCTCTTCACGCCGAGCTGGACGAGGATCTGCGACAGGAGGGCCTCGCCCGCGAGCTGCTCAACCGCGTCCAGGTCGCCCGGAAGGAGGCCGATCTGCCCTACATCGCGCGCATCGAGGTGCGCATGGAGGGCGACGCGGCCGTGCTGGAGGCGGCTCGTCGGTTCGAGCACCACCTCTGCCAGGAGGCGCTGATCACCCTGCTCGACCTCGTCCCCGGTGGGGGTGAGGCCGAGGCGGTCGACGGACACCCCTTCCGGCTGAGCATCCTCCCGGTCCAGGTCTGAGGGAGGCGTGGGCCGAGGCAACCTCCCCGACGACATCGTCCGGTTGCTGTCCTTTCACGGCCCGGTCGAGGTCTGGACGGGCACGGGGGAGCTCGCGGCCACCGCCAGGGTGCACGTCGCGCCCTTCGACGACGAGCTGATCCTGCTGGTGCCGCCGCAGTCCCCGCTGGTCGCGGGGGTGATGCAGACCCCGGCGGCGATGGTGACGGCCAAGGTCGAGGACCAGCGCTATGCGCTGCGCTTGCAGGGTCGGGCCGTGCCCGGTCGCCTCGTCAGCGTCCACCCCAACCGGGGGTCGATCACCCCCTGGCTGCCCGAGGGCCAGCAGCCCCACCGCTTCCTGGCCATCCCCTTCGTGGTGGACTCGGTCGAGCTGGTCCGGGAGGAGGGCCAGGTCCGCAACCGCTACGCGGGGCCGACACCGACCGGGCGGGCCCTGCCCTCGCAGGCGCGGCGCTGGCTCTCGGCGGCCTTCGGAGATGGCGGCCGGGTCCCGGTCATCGCCTCGCTGGTGCTGATCTTCGTGTGGTACGGCTACCTGGGAGCCGAGCAGCCCTGGCGGCCGCTGGGGGTGCTGATCGCCTGGGCGGGAGCCCTCGGCCTGATCGCCGGGATCCGCTTGATCGGGCAGGGGGCGGCCTTCGAGAAGTGGCTGCGAGGCGACGGCAAGGCCGAGGACGCGCCCGCCATCCGCGACGGGTGGATCGCCCCCGGCGAGGCGCGCTTCACCGGGACCGTCGCCCTGGGGGTGGCCGCCCTGGCCCTGACCCTGCTCGGCTTCATGCACCGGGGAGGGGCGACCATCCTGGTGGTCCTGATCGCCTCGGGCTCGCCGGTGCTGGCGCTGGCCTGGCTGCTGCACGGAACCGTGGCCTCCCGCGAGCCTGGCGAGAGTTGAGTTCAACCCGATGCCGGGCTCGGCCCGGCCTGGTGGAGCGTGTATGTCGGTCGATCTGAGAGGACCCAGCGCGATGGCGCTCACCGCCGGGATCCTGCTGCTGTCGCGCTCGCGCAGCTTCGGGCAGCCCATCGCGGTCAACGTGATGGGCGACTCGGGCGACATCGCCCTGGTCAAGGGGCCCGCGCTCGTCCACTCCTGGGTGCTGGCGAGCTGCGGCATCGGCCGCGAGCTGGGGGCCGGCGCGCTGGTCATCGTCCCTGGCCCTGCCGATGCGCCGCTGGCCGTGTCGATCTCCGAGGACGGCGTCGGAGACTGGTTCTTCGTCGACCGGGCCGGGCGTGGCGTACACCCCGCCACCCGGGCCTTCGTGGAGCTCTGCCGCGAGCAGGACCCGCGCCTGCGGGAGCTGGCCCGTGACCTCCGCGACGCCTTCACTGCGATGAGCTGTCCGACCGAGCCGGCGCTGCTGGATCTGCTCTTCGGCGCCCCGGCCCCGCCGCTGCAGCGGCTCAGCCTCGCCCTGCGCGCCGGGCAGGCCATGAGCGCGGGCCCCCGGGTGGCGCTGACCCGCTTCTTCGACTCCAGCCCCTCGCGGCTGCCCGACCCCCTGGAGGGGCCGGTCGACGCCCTTGCCCTGGCCCGGGCGCGGCAGGAGGGCAGCCTCGGCTCCTTCCTCGACCGCCTCTCCTTGCGGGTGCGCGATCGTGTCGCCGACTGGTTCGCGCGCTACTTCGAGGCCGACGACCAGGGGAGGTACCTCGCGCTGGTCCTGCCGATGGTCGAGCTGCTCAGCCACATCGCCGCCTTGCCCCCTCAGACCATGCTCCCCCCCCTCCCGGCGGCGGCGGACGCGGTGGCCGTCCACCTGGGCTCGGCGCTCGGCGCGAGCCGCGGAGAGTCGGACGCCAGCGGGGAGCTCAGCTCGATGTTCCGCTTTCTGGGGGGCCGCTTCGTCGAGGAGGCCCGCTACCCGGTCGAGCTGGTCTTCCCGCCGCCGCCCGATGGCGAGCTGGCCCGCTGGCAGTGGTTCTGCCGGGCGACGCGCGAGGCTGCGGACACCGCCGATGCGCTGTGGAGGCGAATCGTCGACCCGGCGAGCTGAGCAGGCTGCGCTCGTCCTGCCATCGGGCACCGCCTGAGCTACAGTACGAGGGTCTCGGGCAGGCCGCATTCGCTGCGGCGCTCCCATCCTCTCCTACCGAACGCTCTCATGAACGACCGCTCTCCTCCGGAGGTCCCCGTCGCGGGACCCCCCGCTCCTCGCGGGAGAAGGCGCCGAACCCCCGCCACCGGCTCGTCGCTACCGGACATCCTCTACCACGCCACCACCCAGGAACGCGCCCAGCGGGCGGTCCAGCGTGGCGTGCTGGACGTGGGGGGCGGGCGAGCGGTCTACCTCTCGCGCACCGAGTCGCAGGCCTGGCAGGTCGCCCATCGGCTGCCCGGCGACCCCTGCGTGCTCTACATCGACGCCGGCCGAGGCGCCGCCACCCGTCGCCTGCGCTTCGAGCGCAACCGCCAGGGCCTCTGGCAGGTCGGGTCGGTGCCGGTCGGCTTCGTGCTCAACCTGCGCCACGGCTTTGCCGAGCAGGCCAGCGCGGGCGGGGTGCCGGTCTGGTTCGGCCCGCAGGGGCCCGAGGTGCTCCTGATCCAGTGCCAGCGGGGCAACCGGCTGACCTGGGAGGTCGCCAAGGGCAAGCTGGAAGCGGGGGAGTCGCCCGAGCAGGCGGCCGTGCGCGAGGTCTGCGAGGAGATCGGCATCGAGGACCCGATGCCGGTCCTGTACCCGCTCGGTGTCGTCCGCTACGGCTTCACCACGCCCGAGCAGGAGGCCCGCCTCAAGACCCTCCACATGTTCCTGCTGCGCGCGTCCAAGCGCCACGACCGCTTCCGACCGGCCAGCACGGAGGGCATCCGCTCAGCCGCCTGGTTCCACCCGGAGGAGGCCATGGAGGTCGTCGTTCACCGCAGCCTGGTGCCGCTGATGCGGCGGGTGGCGGCGCTGCTGGAGGACGGGGGGCTGAGCGGGGCGGGGTCGCCGGGCTGAGCGGCGGTCCCTCGACCGCCTTCCGCTTCCAGTCCCTGTCGGGTAGGGTCTACTCTCCACGCGCCCGGATCCCGACGCGATGCTACTGCCCTGGACATGGCTCCTGGTGACCGGCTGTGTCGCCGATCCGCCCCGCGTGGATCTCTGCCGGGAGCTGAAGACCCTGCCGCCCAGCCCCGCGGCCGCGCCGAGCAGCGGGCTCATCTACGAGGCGTACGTGCGGTCCTTCCAGGACAGCGACGGCGATGGCATCGGCGACCTGCAGGGGATGATCTCCCGACTGCCATACCTTCAGCGCCTCGGCGTCGAGCACCTCTGGCTGATGCCCGTCTTCCCCAGCCCGGGCCCCGCCGGCTACGATGCCGTCGCCTTGGATGAGGTCAGCTCGGACTATGGCAGCGAGGAGGACCTCGTCGAGCTGATCCAGGCGGCCGGCGAGGTGGGCATCACCATCATGCTCGACGTGCCCATCAACCACAGCTCCGTCGATCACCCCTGGTTCCAGCTCGCGCTGGCCCACCGCGACTCGGCGGAAGGGGGGGCGTATGTGTTCAGCCATGAACAGTGGGACGAGCTGCGATGGTTCCCTACCTATGAAGAGGACCGCTGGTACTACGCCTACTTTGGCGAGGAGTTCCCCGACTTCGACTGGTCCAGCCCCTTCATCATCGAGGAGATCCCACGCGCCCTCCGGCACTGGACGGACCTGGGCGTAGGCGGCTTCCGGCTCGATGCGGTACGGCAGATCGTCGAGGACGACGGCGACATCTCCGATACACGGTTGGGCCACTGTACGCTGGCCTGGCTCTACGCGGAGCTCGCCTCGGAGGGGGCGATGGTCTTCTCCGAAGCCTGGAGCCTGGAGCTGGAGACCGTGACGCCCTATCTGGGCACGGTGAAGCGGCCGCAGACGGATCTCGTCCTCGGCATGCCCCGCCACCACGCCATCGTCGAAGCCCTCACCCAGCGCTCCGCCCGGGTCCTGATCGAACATCTCGCGGCCGAGGCCCGAGCCGGCGTGCTGGACCGCATGGCCACGCACGCGGGCAG
The DNA here is from genome assembly GCA_002343455.1 of Deltaproteobacteria bacterium UBA2385. Classification (GTDB taxonomy): domain Bacteria; phylum Myxococcota_A; class UBA796; order UBA796; family UBA2385; genus UBA2385. The sequence continues at coordinate 16,689 of DDSR01000129.1, forward strand.
CCATGATCTCACCCGCCTGTTGGGGCGGATCCCCGAGCCCGAGGTGCGGCGGAGCTGGATGGTCCTTCTGTTCACCCTTCCCGGCAGTCCGGTCCTCTACTATGGAGACGAGATCGACCTCAGCGACACCCACCAGCAGCCGCAGGACCTGCCCTGGCGCGCACCCATGGCCTGGGACGGCGAGGCCTGGGGAGGGTTCTCGACCGGCCATCCCTGGATGGAGCCCTCTCACGGATACATCGACGGCGTGCACGCTCAAGCCCAGGAGGCCGACCCCAGCAGCATGCTCAGCCTGATCCTGGGGCTGGTCGATCTCCGGGCCATGACCTCGGCGCTGCGAGGCGGCGAGCTGGTGCTCCATGGTCACACCGAGCACGCCGTCATGGCTTTCGAGCGACGCCCCCTCGACGGCGACGACGCGCGCGTCCTGGTCGTGCTCAACACGGGGGCCGAGGAGCGCCACGCGCTGCGCTTCGAGGGCACCGGCGCCGAGGCCTGGTTCGACCTGACGGCCGAGGGCGCCGAGCGTTTCCCAGGCACCGAGGGCCTGACCGTGCCGGGCAGGGGCTATATGATCCTCAGCGACCGGGACCTCAGCCCGCTGACCGTGGCGGGGCCCCTGGGGGATTGAGCTTGTCTGGAGGGGGCAGCGGGCTCATCGAACCCACGCCCCCCCTCTGCCCTCAGGGGCAATTCGCGGCGCAGGTCAGGCTGGCGTTCCACTGCCCGGTGAGGCTTCCACCGTCCCAGCTCATCTGGAAGGTCCCATCGGTGTTGGCGGTGTTGGAGTCGACGAGGTCGAAGGCGCCCACCGAGAAGCTCCCGCTCGCGCCGGCGGTCAGCGGGCAGCTCACGCTGGCCCCGGTGTTCCCGTTGACGACCTGCATGGTCACGAAGCCCCCGCAGTCGAAGGTGCCCGCGGCGGGGTCGGGCAGCACCAGGGTCATGCCGAAGCCGCTGCTGGCGTCCATGCACTGGAGGTTGAGCTGGGTCTGGGTGCCGTAGTAGTAGCTGAAGCTCGGGCCCATCGGGGTGTCGCCCTCGTTGCAGGCGAGGTCGTAGCTGGTGCCCTCCCAGACCACCGTGGCGGTGAGGTCTGCGTCGGTGTCGGTGTCGGTGTCG
>DDSR01000219.1 GCA_002343455.1 Deltaproteobacteria bacterium UBA2385
GAAACTTGTGGGTAATGATGAGCGTTCTACGGGGGGAGGTGCCCCGAAGGGGCGGAGGGGGGGGGCGCGAGTCAGCGCCGCCGGAAGACCACCGTCAGGTTGTTGGCCGGCATCTCCACGATGCGCTCCAGGTCCAGCTCCCGCTCTCGGGCCAGCTCGGCCACCTCCTCCAGGTCGCGCACTCCCCAGGAGGGGTCCCGCGCGCGCAGCGACAGGTCGAAGCCCTCGTTGCTGGGGGCCGTGTGCTGGCCCTCGCGGCGGAAGGGGCCGTACAGGATCAGCGCCCCCTGGGGCACCAGCACCGTCCGGGCCCCGCTCAGCAGGGCCGGGGTCGTCTCGTAGGGCGAGATGTGGATCATGTTGGCGCAGTAGATCGCGTCGAAGCGCTCGTTCAGCCAGCGCTCGCAGACATCCAGCGGCTGGACCGGGGCCAGGTTCGGCAGCCCGCTCTCCTGTCGCCAGGCTTCCACGCTGGCGCGGGCCTCGGCGGAGGCGTCCGTCGGCTGCCAGTGGACGTGGGGGAGGTGGGTCGCGAAGTGCAGGGCGTGCTGGCCCGTGCCCGAGGCGATCTCCAGGACGCGGAGGGGTGCGGGGCCGGGCAGCAGCTCGCGGAGGACGGTGAGGATCGGGTCCCGGTTGCGCTCGGCGGCGGGGGCGTGCTGTTTCATTTGGGGCTCCGGGCGAGGGGCGAGGGTTATCGCGCTCCCGATGCACCGCACCCACGCCCGCCTCCGCGCCCTGGCCGCCCTGGTCCCCCCCGGCATCCCGACCGCCGACATCGGCACCGACCACGCCCTGCTCCCGGTCCTCCTCCTGCGCGAGAACCGTGTGCCCCGCGTGATCGGCGTCGATCGCCTCGTCGGGCCGCTGGCCCGTGCCCGCGCCACGGTCCAGGCCGAGGGCTTCGCCCAGGACCCTCGCCTGGAGCTCCGCCAGGGCGACGGCCTCGACCCCCTGCTCCCCGGCGAGGTCGGGACGCTGGTGATCGCCGGAATGGGCGGCGAGCGCATCCTCTCCATCCTCGACCGAGGAGCCGAGCGGCTGGCCGGGGTCCAGACGCTGGTCCTGCACCCCGACTCCCACCTCCCCCAGGCCCGCAGCGGCCTCGCCTCCCGCGGCTGGGTCTTCCAGGAGGAGCAGCTCCTCATCGAGCACGGCCGCGCCTTCTTCCTGATGCGGCTGGTGCGGGGCGAGGCCCAGGCACTTGACCCGGTGGAATGCCTGGTGGGCCCCTTGCTTCTGCGCCGGGCGGAGCCAACGCTGGGCGACTGGCTGGAAGTGCAGGAGGCCCGCCTCAGTGAGATCCGTCGGCGCGGGGGAGTGGCCGAGGAGCTTGAACTTGTGCGAGAGGCGCAGCGTCGGTTCGCGCTGCAAGTTCCGCGGAGGATGATGAGTCATCCCACTGGTAACTTGGGTTGAGGCCACGTTTCTGGCAGGATGAGCGGTCATCTCTGGAGAAACTTGGGTTGAGACCAAGTTGCTCGGAGGATGATCGGTCATCTCATGGGTAACTTGGTAGGCTTGGCGTTTCGGCAGCGTCGAGCGCGGCTCGGGTAGCCTTCGGCACCGGCCATCCACCACGGAGCCACGGAGAACACCGAGAAGGCACGGAGATGCCACTGCATGACGAGGCTCTCACCGAGATCATCGTCGCGTGCTCGGACCACGAGTCCAGCCTCGCGATTCTCCGTGCACCCTCCGTGCCGCTCCGTGGCTCCGTGGTGGATCACCGCGTCACCGGGTGGCTCCCTCGCCTTGACAGACCACCCCCCGCTTGCCCGGGCCCACCTTCAATGACCAGGACCGCCAGGCACATCGAAGATCCCGACTCCGCGGCGAAGGGCGCGATGAATCGCGCCCTTACGGGATCCTCCTCAGGCCACCCTCGCCTCCACGGGGAGCATGAGCCCGCGTTATGGTCATTGAATGGCCGATCCTGACTTCCCCGACCCGTCCTCGCTGAACAAGAGCCAGAAGCTGGTGCGCATCATCCAGCGCATGCAAGAAGGCGGCCTCAGCTCGGTGGAGATCATGGAGGACTACAACCTCGATGATCGCACCCTGCGCCGCTACCTGAAGGACATCAAGGGCCTGGGCATGCCGGTCCAGGCCGAGGGCTGGGGCAAGGAGCGCCGCTGGGTGCTGGACGCCAGCTACCGCCGCCAGAAGGTGCCCTTCACCCTGCTGGAGCTGGTCAGCCTCCATTTTGGCCGGACCCTCTTCGACTTCATGGGGGGCACCCAGTTTGCCCAGGACGCCGACGACGCCATCGAGCGGGTCTCGACCTTCGCCGAGCAGGGCGACCTGGTCCAAGACCTGGACCGCAAATTCGTCGCGGTGCGCGAGGCCAGCAAGGATCACAGCCGCGACAGCGAGCTGATCGACGAGATCCTGACCGCCCTGCTGCGCCAGAACCCGGCCCGCGCCCTGTACGCCCGGGTCGACGGCCCCACGCGGGCCTACACCCTGCACCCCCTGACCTTGGGGGTCTACCGCCAGGGCCTGTACCTCTTCGCCCTCGACGTCGAAGAAGAGCGCATCAAGACCTTCGCCGTCGACCGCTTTCGAGCCTTCCACCGCGAACGAAAAGAACGCTTCGAGTACCCGCCCGACTACCAGCCGCAGCAGGTCGTCAACGACGCCTTCGGCATCCTCGGCGGGCCGCTCTCCAGCGTCTGTCTCCGCTTCCGCCGCAGCAGCGCCCCCTACATCCGCGAGCGGCGCTGGCATCACTCGCAGACGGTCGAGGAGACCTCCGACGGCGGCCTCCGCCTGCGCATGACCGTAGGCCGCAGCTACGAGCTGATCTCCTGGATCCTCTCCTTCGGGCCCGAGGTCCGGGTGGAGTCCCCGCCCGACCTCGCCCAGCACATCCAGTCGCTGCACCTGCAAGCCGCCAGCGGCGCCTCTTGAGGACCCCGCTGTGAGAAACAAGGTCGCCTTCGGAGGAGGCCAGGCCTTCGAGAACGCCTGGCCCGAGATCCTCGACGCCCGCGACCGCCGGGCGGGAGACGAGCTGCTCCCGGCGCCGGGCAGCTACGAGAACCACCGCGACTTCCGCAGCGGCCCGCTGCTCAGCCCCGAGCGCTGGGCCGAGCTCGACGCGCAGTTCGTGCGCCTCTTCCCGTTGGTCCTGGCCGGGCGCGCCCCTCCCGCCGAGCTCGAGGCCCTCGCTCAGCAGATGGGTCTCTGTTCCGAGATGCGGCACGACAGCCGCCGCTGCGATCTCGTCGAACCCTTCGTCAGCGACGGGCTGCTGGCCGATATCGCCGGCAACTACCTGCCCGAGGTCGGTCCCATCGCCGCCGACCGGGTGCTCGGCCCCTTCGCCGACCTCGTCCTGCCGCGGGAGCTGCGAAGCACGGCCGTCGGGCTGCTGGCCACCATCCGCGTCGTCGCCCCCGCCGAGCGCCCCATCGAGCGCTTCTGCGAGGACAAGCCTCGGCCTCCCATCCCGCTGCGCGCCGCCGTGCGGGCCGCCTTCCTCGCCCCCCCGATGCTCTACGCCGTCGAGGGCGGGCTTCGGCCGATGTTCCCCCTCGCCCCAGGCTTCCGGATCCCCGACCCGCCCAGGCTCCCCGACGCCCCCGCCGCCCTGGGCCGCCTCGTGCCCACCCGCACAGGCAGCGCCTTCATCCTCGGCATCGCCCTGCCCATCCTCCCGGAGATCGAGCCGATCACCCGCCGCCTCACCTGGGAGCTCTGGTCTGTCCGTCGCCACGAGCTGCGCCTGACCTGGGAGGATCTGCTCCGCGAGCGGGCCGAGGTGCTCTACCGCGCCGTCATGGAGCAGGTCTGGGAGCGCTGGCTGGTGCCCGGAGGCGGAGCCTGGCCCGCCTTGAACAACCCGGCCTGACCGCTCAGCGCACCGGCACCGGCGCCTGCTCGATGCTCCAGACCTCGTCCGGTGTCAGGCCCAGGTCCTGCCGCAGGCGGTCGTTGTGCCGGTCGGCCACGGCCCGCGCCTCGGCCGGGCTCAGGCTGCGGCTGGGGTAGCGCTCCAGGGCCTGCGCCTCGCCCTTCGGTCCGGCCGAGACGACCAGCCCGGTGATGACCCCCAGCCCCCCGCCGAGCGAGACGAGCTGCCAGGAGGCGTACTCCTGGCGCGAGTCGGCGTTGAGCTGCCCGACGATGCCGGCGATGCCCACCGCCGCCCCGGCCCCGGCCAGGGCGGTCCAGTTTCGGCCGGCCCGCCGCTTACGATCGATGGTCGCCTGCAGGGCCTCGGCCTTGGGGTCGCCGGCCAGTCGCAGGGCGGTCGGCACAGCCAGGCGCTCGGGGCCCTGGTAGAAGCCCCAGGTCCGGCTGGCGAAGACCGGCTCGGGGGCGATGGCGATGGTGGTGTGCGGGCCCCAGCGTGGGCCCCACCACATCCCCGTCCAGACCGTGGCCCCGCCGCCGTGGAATTCGGTCTCGTTCTGGATGCTGAGCCGCTCGGACTGGTAGCGCCGCAGGGCCTCCAGCTTCTGAGGGCTCATCGCCCCGGGTCGGTCGGACCTGGGAGCTGGAGGAGGGGCGGGCGCATGGGTCGAGGGCTGGCCCGGCTGGGCTGGGATGGCCAGCGGGCCCTCCTCTTGCGCGAGGCCGTCCTGGGCGAGGCCGTCCTGGGCGAGGCCGTCCTGCGCGAGAACGAGGCTGCTGAGCATCAGGGCGAGGAGCATGGGGTCAGTCTCCAGGAGGGTCCGGCCAGCAGGGAGCTATCCCGTCGACGATGGCTTGCAGATCGGCGGCGAGCGGGGCGCGGACGGTCAGGCTGCCGTGGTCGGGGTGAGGGAAGGTCATGGCCGCGCAGTGAAGGGCCTGACGAGGGAACCCCACAGCGGCCCGCAGCATTGCGTCCTCGCCCTCGGCGAGGCTGCGCAGGAAGACGGCGTCGGGCTGGCCGTAGATGCGGTCGCCCAGCAGGGGGAAGCCCAGGTGCTCCATATGCACGCGGATCTGGTGGGTGCGGCCGGTGTGCAGGGTCAGCTCCACCAGCGTGCAGCCGCTCTCCGGCACGCGCTTGAGCACCCGGACGCCGGTGCGGGCCGACTTGCCGTCCGCGACCACCCCCTGCCGCAGGCGGATCTCGCTGTCGCTACGGTCCCCGATCGGCGCGCGCACGTCCTCCTCCTCCCAGGGGATGATCCCCCGGGCGATCGCTTGGTAGCTCTTGTGGACCTTCCGGTCCTTGATGACCTGCTTGATGAAGGCGTTGGTGACCATGTCCTTGGTCATGATCAGCACCCCGGAGGTGTCGCGATCCAGGCGGTGGGTCAGGTCGACCTCGGCGTCGGGGTACTCGCGGCGGGCGAGGCCGATCACCGCGTAGGCCCAGCGGTCGCCCGCGGGGTGGCAGAGCAGCCCGGCGGGCTTGTCCAGCACCAGCAGCCGCTCGTCCTCGTAGAGGATCGGGGGCAAGGGAGGAGGGGCCGAGGTGGGGGCGAGGCCCGGGATGTGAATGCGGATGCGCTCGCCCAGGCGCAGGCGGCTGCTGGGTTTGAGCGTGCGGTCCTCGCTCTTGACCGCCCCCTCGCGCACCCAGCGGGCCAGCTCGGTGCGGGACCAGTCCGGGAAGCGCGCCGCCAGGTAGGCGTCCAGCCTGCGGCCCGCAGCGCGGTCGCCGACGCTTAGATCGCGGTACCAGGGGCTCTCGGTCTCGGTCATGGGCGGAGCCTAACGGGGCGCCCGTGAGCTGGGTCTGTCTCCAGCGTCGCTTGGGGCTATACTGCTCGCGGAGCCGCCCATGACCCTGCTGCTGCTACTGATGTCTTGCGGCCCCAAGCCGAAGGACGATGCCTTCGTCGATCCATGCGACCGCGACGATGATGGCCACGCACCCCTCGAGTGCGGCGGCTTGGATTGCGACGATCTGGATTCAACCAGGCACCCAGGACGCACAGAGGTCTGGTACGACGGTGTTGATCAGGACTGCGACCGATGGAGCGACTACGATCAAGACCGAGACGGTTCGGACTCTGCCGACTTTGGTGGCCAGGATTGCGATGACCTGGACTACTACGCAGGCCCTGCGGCGATCGAGCTGTGCGGCGACGGTCGAGACAACGACTGCGATGCCCAGGTCGATGAGTCGAACTGCGCCCGTACCTTCGACGATGCGATTGGGGTTTGGGGGGACGAGGACATGGGGATGATCGGCACCGACATCGCCACCGACTGTGATCTGGACGGCGATGGAGAGCTGGAGGTGTTGGTCAGCGCTCCGATGGTCTGGTTCGAGAGCGGCACATGGAGTACGGTCAAGGGGGTTCGGACGGCATCGGAAGGTGACGATCTCTTTCCCGCAGATGGGTTCACCCTTTCACGAGAGGTCTACTACTGGGGTGGATTCGCCGGCGGCCTGGATTGCCACGGCGACATCAACGACGACGGCCACCCTGATCTGGGCTTGACCAACGGGGACAACTGGGTCGACGGAGTTTATGTGTTGTACGGGCCTATGTACGGATCTTTGGAAATTGACGCCGCGGATGTGAGTATCGCACAGTTCGCGGATCCATGGGAGTTGGACACGGGTCTGGCTTTGCGTGTGGGAGATGTCACGGGAGACCGGCAATCGGATCTCGTCTTCGGGATGTCCGACGGGTTTGTGGGGGGTGGTATTGGGGGGGGGGCATTCCTGCCAACCTCTATCGACGGTGCCGCTATTGTTCGAGGTCCCATAGGCGCCGGTGAGCATGATGTGTGGGACTCCATGATCTACCTTCCCGGCGCCAAGCTGGAACTGCTCACTGTGGCGGATATAGACGGCGACGGAGTTGATGACATCCTCCTCGCCGACGATGAGCCATCGGACGGCGGTGTTCGATGTGCGCAAGCCTATTCGGGTCTGGATCTTGCCGCCGTGGAGCCCGGCACCTTTGTCGACCGCGACCTCGCGACCTTCGGCTTCGACTGCGAAGTCGAGACCTATATCGACCCGCGTGTAGTCCAGAGCGAGCGCTTCAGCGTCGTTCATCTCGCCATGGCTCCAGACCTGGACAATGACGGTCATCTGGACGTCTTCGTCGGCCACCGGAACGGCTGGTCGGCCTACCAGGGCGGCGGGTGGGTCGATGGGGCCGTCGTGCAACCCGACGCGAAGATGTTCGCCGAGTTCTGCTACTCCTGGTCCGGCGTCGTGGACGCGGCCTTCGACCAGAGCGACGGAGGGCCGCTCACCTGGGCCACCGCGCTCGGAGGGCCCCCCGACTGCCCCGAGCACAACAACGTCTTCCTGGGTCGAGTCGCCCTCACCTTGGGGTGGGACTGGGTTGACCGAGACCTGATGGACGCCGACGCCTGGATCGCCTGGGGTCCGGACAGCCACGAAATCAGCTCCCCGGGATCCCGATTCGCGTTGCCGGTACGCCTGGGATTCTCACATGAGGCCACCGAACAGACCCGACTGTGGGTGGCCTCTCCATTGTGGAATTCCTGGACACACTATCGGTGGGGCTACGACGAGCAAGCAGACGACCTACCTGCCCTCCCTCCGCTCGACGGCCCGTTCAGGGGCTGGCTCGCCGCCTTCGACCTCGCCGACCTGGTACCCCCACCCTAGCCGAATCGGGTCATACCCCCGTCCAGCCCCGCACCGCGTCCAGGAAGGCCTGCCCGTAGCGGCGGTAGCGCTCCTTGCCCATGCCGTGCACCTCGAGCATGGCCTGCCGGTTCATCGGGCGCTTCAGGGCCATCTCCTCCAGCGTCCGGTTGGGCGCGACGACGTAGGCGGGCACGTCCTCGTCGTGGGCGAGGCGCAGGCGCAGCTCCCGCAGGATGCCCAGCAGCTCGGGGTTGACCGCGCCGTGCTCTTCCTTGAGGGTCACGGGCGCCGAGCGGACGGTGACCCGGGTGCGCGCCGGGAAGACCATCAGGAACTCGGGCGCCTGCTGCTTCATCACGGCCACGCCGAGCTCGGTCAGGCGCAGCTCGGTGAAGTCGCGCTTCATGCCGTTGATGTCGCGGCTGACGTAGACCGGGTCCAGCGCCCCGGCGCGGGCGAGCGAGGAGAGCAGCTCGCCGACGGCCTTGGCGGACCAGCCGCGCAGGATGCCGAAGGTGGAGAGGCGCTCGAAGCCGAAGGCGCGCACGGCGGGGTCGGCGGCGCCGGTCGCCACCTTGGCGATCATGGCGGCGCTGAAGGGCCGGCCCATGCGGGCGAGGCAGGAGAGCAGCTTGCGTACGACCAGCTCCTGGTCGGCGGAGAGGCGCTCGGGCTCGGCGAGCACGGGGAGGCCCTTGCGACAGCCGTCGCAGGTGCCGCAGCGGGGCCAGGGCGGAGTCTCGCCGAAGTGCTGGATCAGGTAGCGCCGCCGGCAGCCGGCCGTGGCGTACCCGAGCATGGCCTCCAGCTTGTCGAACTCGCGGCGGCGCTGCCGGTGCATGGCCTCTTCGTCGAGGTCCAGGGGATCGTCGGGGCGCAGCAGCTCGACCCCGCCGGTGCGCTCGGGGGGCTGCCAGGCCAGGTAGCCCCGCTCCTCCAGCCCGCGGATGGCGGCGGTGACCTGGTCGCGGTCCAGCCCGAGGCGCTCGGCGAGGTAGTCCGGGTGCACCGCGGCGGGGCTGTCGGGGTCCTCGGCCAGCTCCTCGCGCAGGAAGTCGAGGACCCGCCCGCGCAGGCCCTCGGGCGCGGCCTTGGGGGCGTCGCGTCGCAGGGTGGCGTGTCCCGCGCGGTCGCGCGGGGCGATCCGCCGGATCCAGCCTTCACGCTGGAGCAGGTACAGGCAGGAGGCCGCCGCCCGCTCGCCGCCGTCCTCGGGCAGGGCCTCGCCCAGCTCGGGCAGGGAGACCCAGACCGGGTTGGTCGACTCCGCCAGCAGCCGGGCGTAGACGGCCTGCACCCAGGCCGCCGGGGGGTGGCTGTTGCGGATGAAGAATTCCTGGAGGCGGCGGTCGCTCTCCTGGTAGAGCAGGATGGCGCGGGAGGGCTTGCCGTCGCGCCCGGCCCGTCCGATCTCCTGGTAGTAGGCCTCGACCGTGCCCGGCACGTCGTAGTGCACGATGGTCCGCACATTGTTCTTGTCCACGCCCATGCCGAAGGCGTTGGTGGCCACGACCACCGGCGCCTTGCCGGACATGAACTCCTCTTGCACCCGGATGCGCTCGGAGTGGTCCATTCCGGCGTGGTACATCGCCGCCCGCTGCCCCTGGGCGGCCAGGGCGGTGGCCACCCGCTCGACGTTCTTGCGGGTGGCGCAGTAGACCAGGGCCGGGTTGTTCTGGACGAGGCCGGGGAGCTGGTCCAGCTTGTCGGCGGCCCGGTCGCAGACGTTGACGGCGAGGTCCAGGTTGGGGCGATCGAAGCCCTGGACGAAGCGCCGGGCCTGCACCAGGCCCAGGATCTTGAGGATGTCTTCCTGCACCGGCGGGGTGGCGGTGGCGGTCAGGGCCACCGTGCAGGGGTTGCCAAGCGCCTGCCGCACCCGCCCAAGCGCCAGGTAGTCGGGCCGGAAGTCGTGGCCCCACTGCGAGAGGCAGTGCGCCTCGTCGATCGCCAGCAGGCGCAGATCGGTCTGCCGGACCTGCTCGATGAAGCGCGGCGAGAAGCGCTCGGGGGCGACGTAGACCAGCTCGAACTCGCCCTTGATCATCCGGTCGATGCGCTCGCGGCGCTCGTCCGGGGTGAGCGAGCTGTTGATGAAGGTGGCACGGGCGCCCTTCTTCACCAGGGCGTCGACCTGATCCTTCATCAAGGCCAGCAGCGGCGAGACGACCAGGGTGGTGCCCCCCCGGGCAAGGGCCGGGAGCTGGTAGCAGAGGGACTTGCCCGCCCCGGTGGGCATGACGACCATGGCGTCGCCGCCAGCGGCGATGTGGGCGATGACCGGGAGTTGCCCCTCGCGGAAGTCGGGGTGCCCGAAGCGCCGCTGGAGCAGCTTGCGCAGCTCAGCAGGCGAGGCGGGGTCGGGAGGGGAGGCGCTCACGGCGCCGGGCTTAGCGGCTCTCCCGCCGATGGCAAGGTGCGGAGGCGGCCTGCGGACAGAATATGTCCGGAACCCTACCAGTCCTCTCCCGTCAGCGGGTGGCCGTCCTCCCACTGCAGATACCAGGTGTTCTTGCCTCGGTACCAGGTCTGGGTGACGGTCTCCTTGCGCAGCACCTGGTCAGGCAGGGTGTAGAACTCCATCCGGACCTGCACCGTGGCCGTGCGGGCGCCCTCTTCGGGGGTCGGGTCCAGGCTCAGGTTGATCAGCATCGCGTCGGTGATGCGCTGCGCGCCCATCAGGCGCTCGGCTTCGATGCCCCAGCGTCGGCGGGCCAGCTCGTCCTCGATCGCCCCCGCGGCGGCGGCCGGGTACTGCCAGCGCAGGTTGTTCCAGAAGTCCTCGGAGCGCGCGCCGAGGTTGGCGCTCTCTTTCTGGTCGGTGCGCTGGGCCTGCTTGCCGGTGGCGCAGGCTGGGCTGAGGAGCAGGGTCAGGCTCAAGGCGAGGGTAGGGAGCATTCGCCTGTCCGGGAAGGGGGAGGGTAGAATGCCCCAGATGAAGCTCCCTGTCTTGCTGCCCCTCCTGCTCGCCGCCCTGATGGGCTGCCGGCATCGCGTCACGGTGGTCTCCGATCCCGTCGGCGCCTCCCTCCATCACGGGCGGACCAGCCTGGGCTCGACTCCGACCGAGGTGGTCCTCTGGACCGCCCCCTTCCTGCGCTACACGGTGCGGGTGGGCCGCTCGGGCTACCGCGCGGTCGAGGTGGACCTGGCGCGCGGCCTGAAGCCCTGGCGGCCGCGGCGGCAGCACGAGGTCGTCCTGGTGCGTGAGCACGGCCCCAGCGGGACCTGGGACGCGGAAGAGGCGGGGAACTAGCAGTGCTAGGTACTATCGTCTGGGCGACGCTGGCCTGTCGGCCGCAGGCGGCGGATCGCCCTGGGCACATGCCCGACACCGGCACGCCCCAGGACACGGGCACCGACGGGGGCAGCACCGACGGGGGTAGCACCGACGGGGGCAGCACCGACGGGGGCAGCACCGACGGGGGCAGCACCACCCCCGGCCCCTCGGGCACCGGCGCCTCGATCGCCGGGACCACCACCTACGCCTGGCTGGTCCCCGAGTGCGCGCTGGAGGGGGGACCCGCCGCGGTGCTCTTCACCATGCATGGCAGCGGCGGCACCGGGGCCTCGATGGTCGCCCAGTGGCGATCCCTCGCCGAGCGGGAGTGCTTCATCGTCATCGGCCAGGACAGCAAGACCGGGACCAGCTGGAACTTCGGGACCGACGTGGAGGGGATGAACAACGTCATCGAACAGCTCAAGGGCCTCTACGAGCTCGACGAGGACCGCCTCTACCTGCACGGCTACTCGGCGGGGGCGCACTGGGCCTGGGTGGTTGGCCTGCTCAACAGCGACGTCTTCGCCGGTCTCGCCGTCTACGCGGGCACGATGACCTACGCGGTGAAGTGGGAGGTCTGGCCCGAGGACACCGGCGGCCCCATCCCGGTGCTGATCGGGCATGGGACCGCCGACACGACCGTGCCCTACAGCGAGGCTCAGGCGGCCTTCTCGCGCTTGCAGGGCGCCGGCTGGCCGGTCGAGCTGTGGACCGCCAGCGGCGGCGACCACGCCTACGATCCCGACCATCAAGAGCCCGCCTGGGAGCTCTTCCAGACGTGGCCGCGCTGACCCCCCTCCTGCTGGCCCAGGCCCTCGCCTCCCCGCCCGCCCTGGACGACCCGGGGCTCGGCCGGGCGCTCGAAGATGTGCGCTGGCTGGTCGAGGAGCTCGGCCCGCGGCCAGCTGGGAGCGAGGCCGAGCGCCTCGCCGCCATGGGGGTCCAGGCCCGCCTGGAGCAGGCCGGCTGGCCGGTCGGTCTCCAGGGCTGTCCGCTCTGCACCCTCGCCTGCCGGGGGCAGCCAACCCGCCTCTTCCTGGCCCATATCGACAGCGTCCCGGGCTCTCCTGGCGCGGTCGACAACGCCGCCGGGGTGGCTGCGCTCCTGGAGCTTGCTCGCAGCACAACGGCGACCGACCTCTGCCTCGCCTTCCCGCCCGGGGAGGAGGCCGGCCTGCTGGGGAGCCGGGCCATGGCCGAGCGCTGGCCTCTGCCCCTGCCCGAGCTGGTGGTCGCCTTGGACCTGACCGGCCACGGTCAGCTCGCGGTGACCGGCCTCGGGCCGCGCTGGGGGGGCGAGGATCTGCGCTGGCTGCTGGCCGATGGCGAGCTGCACAGCCACTACCTCTACCGGGCCGTCAGCCGGGCCCTCCCGGAGATGGAGCGATCCGATCACCTGCCCTTCGCCCGGCGCGGTGCGCGCTCCCTACACCTGCTAGGGAGAGGCGAGGGAGGCGTCTTCCCGCGCTACCACCAGCCGAGCGACACCCAGGTCGAGCCGGAGGCCCTGGCCAGCTTGTTGCGGGTCCTGGAGAGGCTGGCGAGCGAGCCCCTGCCCGATGGCGAGGCCGACGCCGCGGCCACCCATGGGAGGACGGTGATCCCAGCCTGGGTTGGATATCTAGCGCTGCTAGCTTGTGGCCTCTTCGCCCTGCGGGACCTGGTCCGACCCTGCGAGGGTCGAACGGTGCTAGGGGCGCTCTGGGGGCTGCTGCGCTCCTTGGCCCGGGCCCTGCTGGGCGCCTTGGTGTTCGGGGCTCCCCTAGCGGCGTTCACCCTGGCGGGTTGGATGCCCTCCTCCGAAGCCGAGCGCACCGCGGCGGCCGTGATGGGGATCCCCGCGACCGGCNNTCCGCAAGGTGGTGGGTGGCAAGGGCTCGGCCACGCTGGCCGCCTTCACCCTCGCCCTGCTGGCCCTCACCATCGACCCGCTCTTCGCCTCTCCCTTCGCGCTGGCCGGTCTCCTGGCCCGCCTTCACCCGCTGATGGGTGTGCTGCCTGCCCTGGCCCTGCTATGGCCGGACCACCTCCGAGAGCTCGCCTTCCACGGGCTGCTGCCCCCCACAATGTGGGCCTTGATCGCCTTCCTCCTCTGGCCCGCCTTTGGTACAAGAGCGGGGCCTCCACCGAAGAGCCCCACCTCATGAGCGACACCCCTACCGAGGGCTACCCCAAGCCTTCCCAGATGCTCCGCGTGGCGATGGCCGCCGAGCGTAGGCTGGCCAAGGCCGCCCGCATGGGCGCGGCGCGTCGCGGACCCGCGGTTCGGCAGGAAGAGCTGCAGCTGCGATCGACCGTCGGCTACCAGCTCAGCGCGGCGGTCCACCGGGTCGAAGCGCTCCAAGGGCGCCTCCCGGCCGTCGTGCTCTGCCCGGGGATCGACGACGACGGCGGCGTCTTCAAGGGCCTGCTGGCCCCGATCAGCGCCGACGAGGTCGCCCGCCTGGGCTTCGTCGCCCTGCGCTTCGACCCCGCCGGGCGAGGGCAGTCCTGGGGAGAGGAGGACTTCGGCGGCCCCGAGCACCAGGACGATGTGGCCGCCTGTGTCCGCTACCTCGCCACACGACCCGACGTCGATCCGCAGCGCATCGGCATCCTCTGCATCTCGCTGGGGGTCGGGATGGGCGTCGGCGCGGCCTCCCTCCCCGATCTGCCCGTCGCCTGGGTGCTGGACTGGGAGGGGCCCTGCGACCGGGAGATCATCACCTCGGGCGGGACCCGGATGGCCCCGGCGGCCGGCCACACCCTGGAGGATGACCTCTACTGGTTCCCACGCGAGGCGGTGCGACACGTCGGCAAGCTCCGCTGCCCCTACGTCCGCCTGCAGGCCGAGCGGGACCACGCCCAGCCCGGCGAGACCCGCCACGCCATGCGCATGATGCACGCCGCCGCCCAGGGGCAGGCCGCGGGCACGCTGCCCTGGTTCCAGATCAACGACCACCCCCGCAACGAGGCGCCGCCTCGTCCGCAGTGGCTCTACGGCGGCGTGCGGGCCTCGAACCGGGCGATTCTCCGCAAGCTGAAGGTCCTCGCCGCCGAGCGGCTCATTCCCCGCTGAGGGCCGCCCAGGGGCGAGGACGCCGGGCTAAGCAGGGGGCCCCCCGGAGGGCCTGATGAACGCGACCCCGACCATCGAGCTGCAGCACCCCGTCCGCATCGTCACCGCGGCCAGCCTCTTCGACGGGCACGACGCCGCCATCAACGTGATGCGGCGCATCATCCAGGCCAGCGGGGCCGAGGTGATCCACCTGGGCCACAACCGCAGCGTGGCCGAGATCGTCGACTGCGCCATCCAGGAGGATGTGCAGGGCATCGCCATCACCAGCTACCAGGGCGGCCACGTCGAGTTCTTCAAGTACATGATCGACCTG
>DDSR01000421.1 GCA_002343455.1 Deltaproteobacteria bacterium UBA2385
CCCAAGAAGCGCTCCTGGCTGCGGCGGGTCGTCGGCCTGGGCTGCGCCGGGGTGGTCTTCGGGCTGATCGGAGGCGGGCTCTTCACCTTCGGCGTGATCCACCACTACAGCCAGGATCTGCCCACCGTCGAGCTGCTCTCGCGCTACGAGCCGCCGACGGTGACCACCGTCTACGACCGCAACGGCGCGCTGATGGGGGAGATCTACGAGAAGCGGCGCTATGTGCGGCCGCTCGACGAGATCCCCAAGCATGTGCAGAACGCCTTCATCGGGTCCGAGGACGCCAACTTCTGGACCCACGACGGGGTCGACTACGGCGGCATCGGCCGGGCGATCGGGCGCAACCTGGCCAAGGGGCGCAAGGCCCAGGGGGCCAGCACCATCACCCAGCAGGTGGCCCGCAACTTCCTGCTCAGCTCGGAGAAGACCTACGAGCGGAAGATCCGCGAGATCCTGCTGGCCTGGCGTATCGAGGAGACCTTCGAGAAGGACCACATCCTCTACCTGTACCTGAACCAGATCTACCTGGGCAGCGGCGCCTACGGGGTCGAGGCGGCCTCGCGGGTCTACTTCGGAAAGTCGGCCAGCGAGATCAGCCTGGCCGAAGCGGCCATCCTGGCGGGCCTGCCCCAGCGGCCCAGCGACTACAGCCCCCACCAACACTGGGACAAGGCCCGGGCCCGACAGACCTATGTGCTGGACCAGATGCTGGACAAGAGCCTGATCGACCAGGCCACCTACGACGAGGCGATGGCCGAGGTCGTCACGATCGCACCGCGCACCAACGAGTTCCTCTCGCAGGCGCCGTACTTCACCGAGCACATCCGGCGCTACCTGGTCGACACCTACGGCTTCGACAAGATCTACAACGACGGCCTCAGCGTGCAGTCGACCTGCGATCTTGGCTTGCAGAAGGCCGCCGAGAAGGCCGTCCGCGACAACGTGCTGAAGGCGTCGAACAGCATCGGCTGGCGAGGCCCGCGCGCGCAGCTGGGTTCCCAGGACATCGCCGCCCACCGACAGGCCACCGAGACCGCCCTGCGCCAGGCGCTCTCCGAGCGCAGCCTGAGGGTGGCCGACCCGGCCAGCGGCAAGGGGGGCCACGATCCGTTGCCCTCACGATCGACGCTGGAGGTCGGCCAGACCTACGAGGGCGTGGTGATCGCGGTGCAGCCCAAGCACGCGACGGTGGCCGTCGGAGACAACGAGATCCTCGTCCCGGTCGAGTGGTCCCTGTGGATGTACGAGCCCAACGCCGAGCGCTCCTTCAAGAGCCGGGCGCAGCGGGACCTGACCCAGGCCTTGACCGTCGGCGATGTGCTCGACGTCCACATCGAGGGCCTCAAGGCGGCCGAGGTGGCCGAGACCCGGGCGCTGCCCGAGGCCGCCTCCCGCCTCGCCGGGCGTATCTACCAGGAGCCCGAGCTGCAGGGCGCCTTCCTCTCCTACCGGCTGGAGGACGGCGGCGTCGTGGCGATGGTGGGCGGCTACGACTTCGCCAGCTCGGAGTTCAATCGGGCCACCCAGGCCATGCGGCAGGTCGGCTCGACCATCAAGCCCATCGTCTACGCCTCGGCCATCGCCACCCGCAAGGTGACCGCGGGCACGCTGATGCAGGACGCGCCCACCGTCTTCGGCGTGCTCGGCTTCGGGCTGTACAAGCCCGACAACTACGGCGAGGACTACCTGGGTAACATAACGATGCGCAAGGCGCTGGCGCTCTCGCGCAACGTCGTGACGGTGCGCATCCTCGACAAGGTCGGGCTGGAGCCGGTCTTCCAGCTGGCCGGGCCCGGCCTGCGCATCGGCTTCGACGAGCCCAAGTGCAGCCGCCGGCACGTCCCGCTGGACAGCGAGTGCTCCGGAAGCCTGACCCCCAGCCCGGTCGCCGGGATGGGCTGGTGCGAGGAGTGCGACCCGACCTCCTGCTCGCTGGTGCAGGCCAGCGAAGGCAGGCAGTGCCTCAGCGAACCCGAAGAGCACCACGGCGAGTCCTGGTGCCGGTCCTGCGACCTCTCCCTGCGCGCCTGCGCCTGGGTCCCGCGCACCCAGCTCTCCAGCAACGAGATCTGCCTGGACGCCCGCATCGACGAGTCCAGCGGCCAGGTGGTCTGCCGGGCCTGCGACCTCTCCACCGGGCTGGGGTCCAGCTCCTTGACCGTGCTGGAGCTCACCCGGGCCTACAGCGCCTTCGCCACCTACGGGCAGCTGATCGAGCCCTACTGGATCGAGAAGGTGGTCGACCGCGACGGGACGGTCATCGAGCAGCACGAGAAGCCCGCGCAGTGGCGCCGCGCCATGGAGCCCGGCGTGGCCGGCATCGCCCACTGGATGCTGCGCGAGGTGGCCACCGCCGGGACCGCCGCCTCGACCAACAAGCTGGGGATCCAGGTCGCCGGCAAGACCGGCACGACCAACGACTTCAAGGACACCTGGTTCGTCGGCTACAACCCCGACCTGGTGAGCACCGCCTGGGTCGGCTACGACCAGCCCCGCTCGCTGGGGGTCTCGTTCACCGGAGGCGGCACGGCCCTGCCGATCTGGATGGACTACATGACCGTGGCCGCCCCCAAGGACCAGCCGCGCTCCTTCCCGCCCCTCCCCAACGTAGAGATGGTGCCGATCGACGAGTCGACCGGACGCGCAGCGCGCGGCGGACGGCCCATCCCCATGCTACCGGGGACCGCACCTACCAATGTGGTCGGCGACATCGGCGAGAAGACCGCCGAAGATCTCCTGACCTCGGACTTCTGATGTTGCTCCTCCTGGCTCCCCTGCTCCTCTCCTGCTCCACCTCCAGCACCCTGGAGGCCGCCCGGTGCGACCTCGACCTGGCCGAGCCCTCACCGGCCGAGGCCAGTCCAGGGCAGGTGGTCTCGCTGGCGGCGCGGCCGCTGACCTCCACCTGGGACACGGCGGTCTTCGTCGGCGACCAGCGGGCCAGCGGGGTCGAGATCAGCCGCGAAGGCTGCACCAGCTGCGACTCCTGCCGCGAGCTGGCCGAGTGCACGGCCTGCGGCGACTGCGACACCTGCGACCAGCTCTGCGAAGAGACCTGCGTGGAGACCATCCTCTTCCAGGTGCCGGACCTGGCGGCCGGCATCTTCGAGCTGCGCGTCTACAACGCCTACGGCCAGGGGGGCGCAGCCACGCTCCAGGTCCAGGACTCCGGCGGCGACACCGGCACGGGCGGCACCGGCACGGGCGACACCGGCACGGGCGACACCGGCACGGGCGACACCGGTGCGGGCGACACCGGGACCTCCCAGCTGCGCTGACCTTCACCCCCGGCGACGATAGCGCTTGCCGCACCCCGCATCCTGCTGCTAAATACCCCCGGACGGGGGCCCGAGCCCCATCCTGGCAACCCCTGGAACTCCGATGTACCGAAGCCTCCTCGCCGCGCTCGCCCTCTTCAGCGTCAGCAGCTCTGCCTGGGCGGGCGGCCTGGGACTGCTCACCACCGCCGGCTTGCACCAGACCCGGGCCTACTACTACGACGACGCCGGCAACCAGGGCATCGACGGCCAGACCCGCGCCAACTACGGCGGCGGCATCATCGCCATGCTCGGCGACAAGGACGACAAGGTCCAGGGCGTGATGCGCCTGTGGTACCTCCAGGACCAGGCCCAGGCGGTCCCCGACACCGGCTCGACCGAAGACGCGATCTACCCCGACGAAGCCAGCAAGGGCGCCACCCACCTCGGCATGTTCACGGCCGGCGTGCAGTGGGGGCTCCTGGGCGACCCCAGCAAGTTCCTCTTCACGCTGGAGACCCACGCCGGCTCGGGCTTCGCGACCGAAGATGCGCGCGAGTTCCTGCTGGTCGAGGTCGGCCCCGGCGCCACCTACGCCCTGTCCGACTCGCTGCTGCTCTTCGGCAGCATCACCGCGGACATGCGCTACCGCAAGCGCGTCACCTTCAGCGAGAACGTCACGCTGGGTGCCCGCGTGATGTTCGACTGAAGCTGTGCGCGTTCGCCTGGCGGGCGGTCTCGCGCTGACCCTGGCCAGCGCCGGCTGCTCGTTCACCACCCGCGAGTCGGGCTGGTCCTCGCAGCTGGAGGCCGACGGGCCCTGTTGGAGCGTCAGGCTGGACGATGGCCTGGACGAGGGCTCCACCGCCGAGCTGCGCGACCTCTACGACTGCCTCAACCGCCAGGGCGCCCTCCAGGCCCTGGACGGCTCGATGCAGGCCCTCGAGGGCACGGGCCGGGGCGGCTTGCAGCCGGGCACCGACCTCGCGCGGCTGGTCAACCGCCTGGCGGAGCTGGAGCTGGACCTGGTCGGCCTGGTGTCCTCCGCCGTGGAGCTGCTGGAGGACCCCGATCGGCCCGTCGAGACCGTGCTCCAGGCCGCGGTGGAGGCGATCTACGGCCAGGCCTGGTCGCGCCTGCCGGCCCAAGAGCAGCGGGCCACCAGCGAAGCCCTGGCCGAGGGGCTCGTCGTCCCGGGCTCGATCCTGCTGGGCCTCGCCGCCACCCGGATCCTGGACCAGGGCGGCGAGCCCCTGCCGCTGCTGGCGGAGATCGTCGAGGATCCCGCAGTGGACGATATGATCTGCACGGCGGCGGGCCTCGTGCTGAGCGAGGACCCGACCGTGCGCTCCCTCAGCGAGCGGCTCCCCGCCGACCTGGGCGAGGCCCTCGCCCGCAGCCGCGACGCCAGCAACGATCGCTGGAGCGGCGCCAGCGGCGACTCCCTGCGCGATCTCCTGGTCGCGCTGCTGGTCAGCCCCGGCTCCGACGGGCAGACCGTGCTGCACGCCAGCACGGAGCCCCTGCTGGGCATCCTCGACGACGAGTACGCGGTCGCCAACCTGCGACAGACCCTGGAGCAGAGCCGCGAGGCCGACAGCCTGACCCTGCTGCCGGCCCAGCTCCGGCACCTCAGCCAGGTCGATCGGGCCGGGGGGAGCCTGGCCGGACAGGAGGACAGCGCCCTGTCCTCCCTGCTGCGGCTGCTCGACCAGGCCAACACCGAGGTCGTCTGCACGGTGGACATCCTGGTCACCGATCTGCGAATCGACCTGGGCAACCTCTCCGTCTCGCTGCTCTCCTTCCTGGCCGACCAGGACCCCGACGCCGCCGCGGACGGGGTCGACCTGCTGGGCGATGTGCTGGGATGGGGCCTCAGCCAGACCACCCTGGAGCTGATCGCCTCGACCGGCGCCTGCCCGGTGATCGACGACCAGCTCGTCGACGACCTGCAAGCCATCGATCGCCTGGGCGATCCCGAGGTGCGAGAGCTGGTCGTGGTCCTGCTGGGCGTCTTCGACGATCTGCGCGCGGGCGAGCAGGACCGCCTCCCCGACCTGGTGGACCTCGTCTCCATCGTGCATCAGCGCGGCGCGGTCCCCCCCTTGGAGGAGCTGCTCGCCGACGTCGGCAGCACGGCGCTGGCGGCGGACCTGGTCGAGGTGGTCGGCCTCGGCCTGGACCCCTCGGCCCTCCAGGTCACGGCCTGCCCGGACGGCAGCGAGCCGCTGCGCTTCGCAGGCATGCTTGGCCTGGCCCGCGCCCTGCTGGGCGATCGCCTGGGCGGATCGGCCTTGGAGCGGCTGGATCCCCTGCTGCAGGAGCTGCTCGGCGCCGAGGAGAGCTGGCAGCTGCTCGGCAACCTGGGGACCCTGGCCCAAGCCGAGGACGCTCGCCTCTTCGAGCTCCCCGCGCTGCTCTTCGAGGGCCTCGACGGGCAGCCGACCGACTCCAGCCGGCTGCAGCTGGCCCAGGTGCTGGCCGACCCGACCTGGACCGACCCGCTGCTGCGCCTCGCCGAGAGCGCCGCGCTCGGGTCCGCCCTCCGCGACCCCGGGAGCGCCGCGACCCCCGGCCCGCTGCCCTGGGCCGCCCAGCTCGTCATCGGCGGGACCCTCGACGCCGTGCTCCGCACCGTCGATCTCGTCCTCGGCTCGCTGGACGGCTCGCGAGGCGACGCGCCGGATGCCGCCAGGGGCCCTCCCCCTCCCCCTCTCCTCCCCTGACGGAAGGACGCCCATGGACTCGCAGTACCTCCACCACCCCGCGCCGGGCCAGGGCATCGAGCACGCCTACGGGCCGAACATCCACATCCTCAGCCAGCCCTACCCGATGTCGATCCTGGCCCGGCTCTGCTCCAGCGAGACCACCCAGCCGACCGTCAACCGCCTCGTCAGCCGCCTCTACGACTGGCTGCTGGGCGAGGTCGCCTCGCGCGAGCTGCCCCGCCGCCAGGTCAGCATCCCCACCCGGATGCGGGCCAGCGAGCCCCGGGGCGTCTACTCGGGCGAGGCCATCGATCGGCACCAGTCGGTGGTCGTCTGCGACATCGCCCGCGCCGGGATGGTGCCCAGCCAGCGCGTCTACGAGGCCCTGCACGACGTCCTGGCGCCCGAGGTGATCCGCCAGGACCACGTCATGGCCAGCCGCAAGACCAACGAGGCGGGCCAGGTCGTCGGCATCCACGTCCACGCCAGCAAGATCGGCGGCCCCGTCAACGAGTCCATCGTGCTCGTCCCCGATCCGATGGCCGCAACCGGGACCAGCCTGGACGCCGTGCTGCAGACCTACCGCAACCTGCCGGGCGGCCCCCCCCGGAAGATCGTCGCCATGCACCTGATCATCACCCCGGAGTACCTGCGACGCATCCGCGAGGCCCACCCCGACCTGGTGATCTACGCGGTCCGCTTGGATCGGGGGATGTCCTCGGCCGAGGTCCTGGCGACCCGCCCCGGCACCCGCTGGGCCGAAGAGGTCGGTCTCAACAGCGTCCAGTACATCGTGCCGGGCGCCGGCGGGGTCGGCGAGCTGCTGAACAACGCCTGGATTTGAGGGCCGCGCGGCCCGCTCGCGTTAGCCCTGCCCTCCTTCTTGGAGAGGCCCATGCCCGTCCTGCCCCCTGATGAACACGTCCGCGTCCTCATCTCCGAGGAGCGCATCCGCGAGCGGATCGCCGAGCTCGCCCTGGAGATCCGCGCTCAGGTCGGCAGCGAGCCGGTCACCTGCATCGGCGTGCTCAAGGGCAGCTTCATCTTCATGGCCGATCTCGTCCGCGCCCTGGGGGGACCGGTGCGCTGCGAGTTCCTGGGCGTCAGCAGCTACCACGGCGGGACCCGCTCGACCGGCGTGGTCCGCATCACCCAGGACCTGCGCCACCCGATCGAAGGCCAGCACTGCTTGCTGATCGAGGACATCGTCGACACGGGCCTGACCCTGGACTACCTCAAGCACTTCCTGGGCGGCCACCGCCCGGCCAGCCTGCGGACCGTCACCCTGCTGGACAAGCCCGATCATCGCGAGGTCGAGGTCGACGCCGACCACGTCGGCTTCACCATCCCCGACGAGTTCGTGGTCGGCTACGGGCTGGACCTGGGCGAGCTGTACCGCAACCTGCCCTTCATCGGCGTCTACTCTCCCTGAGCTTCCCCGCCCTGGGCTTCCCCGCCCTGGGCGTCGCCGTTCTTGCGGCGACGGCGGCGTCGGCCCTTGGGATTGGCGGGGCCGTCATGCCGCCCCTCGGCCACGATGGCCAGGATCTGCTCGCCCCAGCTCTTGACCTGCCAGGTCCGCACCGACTCCAGGGAGGCCAGCTCGGCGAGGTCGGTGGGCTGGACGATCGCCACCTCCTTCAGGAGCTGGTTGCTGGCCACCACCACCGGCGCGATGCGCTGGCTGTCGACGATCTGGTTCCGCCAGGCCTTCAAGCGGGTCAGGAGGGCCTCGTTGGGCGAGCCGCGGTGCCCCGAGCCGCTGCGAGGGGCCTTGGCCTCGGGCTCGGGCAGCGGGCGAGGATCGTCCAGGCCGGCCTTGACCGCGGCCACCATCGGCGGGCCGTGCTGGCGGAAGAGCGAGGAGCTGGGCCGCACACACTCGGCCATCTCGTCCAGGTCGAGCGGGCGACGGTGGGCGACGTGCAGCAGCGTGTCGCCCGGGATCGCCTTGAAGGAGGGCCGGTCCATGCGCTTCGCCACGCCCTCGCGGTACTCCCACAGCTTGCGCAGCACGCGCAGGCCGTCGGTGTCCAGCGTCCCGGCGCCCTTCAGCTTGAGGAAGTCCGCGTCGCTGGAGGTGCGGCCGGTCCACTCGCGCTGCTCGACCAGGGCGCACTCTTCCAGCGCCGCTTCGAGGCGGTCGGCCTGGGCGAGGCGGTAGAGCAGGACCTCGTGGATGGCCAGCAGCCAGTGGGTGTCGCCGCGGGCGTACTGGAGATGGTCCTCGAGCAGCGGGCGCTGCGACCAGTCGTGCCGCTGGTACTTCTTGTCCGGTCGGATGCCGAAGTAGCGGTGGATCAGGTCGGCCAGCCCGACCCGCGGGAAGCCCAGGAACTGCGCGGCGACCATCGTGTCGAAGATGTTGCGGATGGAGATGCCGAAGTCGCGCTTCATGCAGACGATGTCATAGTCCGCGCCGTGCAGGATCTTGGTGACCGCAGGGTCCTCGAGCAGCCCCGCCAGCGGCTCCAGGCCGCGCAGCTGGAGCGGATCGATGATGTAGTCCGCCTCCAGGGTGGAGATCTGCACGAGGCAGACCTTCTCCTGGTAGTGGTAGAAGGAGTCGGACTCGGTGTCCACGCCGATCACCGGCGACGAGGCCATCTCCTGGCAAGCGACCCGGAGGTCCTCGTCGTTCTCGATCATCCGAAGCTCTGTCTTGCCGAACATGGTCCGCCATTGACCCCGCCAGAGGTGGCGCCGGGATCGTGGGCGTGGATAACCCGTTGATGCTGGGGCCTGCTTGACTCGAATGCCGCTCGCGCCGACCGTGCTCGCCCTGGGAGGCAACGCCCTGATCCGCCCCGGTGAGCAGGGCAGCGTGGCCGAGCAGGCGGCCCGCGTCTTCGAGGTCTCTCGGACGCTTGCTGAGCTCGTGGCCGAGGGCCCGCTGGTGATCACCCACGGCAACGGCCCCCAGGTCGGCCGGCACCTGCTGCGCTCCGACCTCCTGCGCGATCGGGTCCCTCCCACCTCGCTGGAGCTCGCGGTCGCCTCCACCCAGGCCGAGATCGGCTGGATGATCCAGCAAGCCCTGGAGGACCGCCTTCGCGGCGAGGGTTCGAGCACCCCCGTCCTGGTCCTGGTCACCCGGGTCCTGGTGGCAGCGGACGACCCCGCCTTCCTGGCCCCCACCAAGTACGTCGGCGCCTTCTACGAAGAGGCCGCGGCCCTCGACCTGGCCAGCCAGCACGGCTGGCGGGTGCGCGCCGACGGCGACCGCGGCTGGCGCCGGGTGGTCCCCTCCCCCCGGCCCCTGGCCATCCCCGAGGCTGAAGCCATCGGCAGACTCTGCGCCCAGGGGGCCGTCGTCATCGCCTGCGGCGGCGGAGGGATCCCGATCGTCGACCTCGGCGACCGACGCGCAGGGGTCGAGGCCGTCGTCGACAAGGACCTCGCCAGCGCCCTGCTGGCCACGCAGATCAAGGCCCGACGCCTGATCGTGCTCACCGGGGTCGACCGGGTCTGGCAGGGCTTCGGCGGCCCGCAGCCTCGCGCCCTCGACCGGATCAGCGCCGGGGCGCTGCGCCGCCTGCTCCAGGCCGGGGAGTTTCCGGCCGGCTCGATGGGCCCCAAGATCGAAGCGGCCCTCGACTTCCTGGATCAAGGCGGAGAGGAGGTCCTGATCACCTCGCCCGAGTCGCTCGACGCGGCGCTGCGAGGCGAAGACGGCACCTGGGTCCATGCCTGAGCCGCGCGCCCCAGCCGGCGGGCCCGCCCTGGCCTCGGCCGCCCTGGCCCTGGCCGCCCACGTCGGCGTCGCGCTGCTGCTCTGCCGGAGCTCGCTGGCCGCCGATCGCCTCCCCGGGGTCGAGCTGGGCGAGGCTTGGGGCCGGGTCTTCGTCACCGCGCAGGTCTCGCGCTGGCTGACGGGACAGGCGACCCCGGGCCAGGCGGATCTGCTGGCCTGGCCCGAGGGCATGCCCTTCTGGCCGGTCGACCCGCTGCTCCAGCTCCTCGCGGCGCCCCTCTCCTGGCTGCTGGGCGACCTGCCGGCCTACGTCGCCGTCACCGTGCTCACCCTGGCCCTGGCCGGCTTCGGCACCGCGGTCCTGGGCAGGCAGCTCGGGGCCGGCTGGCTGAGCTCGGCGGCCGCCGGAGTGGCCGTCCAGCTCTCGCCCACCGTGATCCGCCACGCCTCCGACGCGGTGCTGGAGGCCCTGGCGCTGGGCCCGGCGGCCCTGGCGATGGCGGCCATGCTGCGCGCCGCCCGGCGACCGCAGGGCGGGCTGCTGCTGGTGGCCCTCTCGGTCCTGGTGTGCGCCGCGACCAGCCCCTACCTCGCCGTCTACCTGTTGACGCTGAGCCTGCCGGTCCTCGCCCTCTTCCGCCTCGGCCCCTGCCGCCAGACCTGGTCCCGCCTGGGCGCCATCCTGCTCAGCGCCGGGCTGGCCGCCGCCCTCGCCGCCGCGCCGGTGCTGGCCACCGAGCTCGGCCCCCAGGGTCGCCTGGGGCCCGGCTTCGCCGAAGGTGGCTTCCGCCTCAGCCCCGGCGAGCGGGTCCTGCCCTCGGGCTCCCGCCCGGTGCCACGCCACCAGCCCACCCGAGGCGTACACGACAGCCTCGGCCCGCGACCCGAGGGGCCTCGACCTCCCCAGCGGCCTCCCTGGGCCCTCACCCTCGCCCAGCGCCTGCCCGGCGGCGCCGCCCTCCTCCTGGTCACGCTGCTGGGCCTGCTCTCCCGGCGCAGCCGGCCCGTCGTCGCCCTGGCCCTGGCGGTCCTCCTGCTGGGGCCCGAGCCATGGATCAGCGCCCGCTTCTTCTACCCCCAGCTGCCACGCTGGGACGGCCCCATGGCCGAGCTCTTCCGGCACCTGCCGCTGCTCTCCAGCCTGGGCAACGCCACCCGCCTCGTGGGCCTCTTCGCCATCCTGGCCGCCGCGACCGCCGCGCGCCTGCCCGGGCCGCCCGCGCTCCTCGCCCTGGCGCTGGTCGGCCTCGCCGCGGGGGAGGCCGCGCTGCGCCTGCCCGGCCTCGCCCTCCCCTCCACCCCGGTCGAGGTGCCGGCCGGTCTGCTCGAGCCGCTGAGCGGGCCGACGGTCGTCTTCCCCAGCGGTGACCCGCCGAGCTGGCACCCGCGGGTCGCTCCGAAGGAGGTCCTCTTCCTGGCGGGGAGGGCCGGGGTGCCGGTGGCCTACGACTACGGGCGGACCCGGCTGCCCGCCGATCTGGCCGTCCAGGCCCGCCTCAGCGTGCTGGCCGACACCGCCATCGCCCGTGCAGCCTTGTCGGAGGCCCCCGACCTGCCCGACGAGGCCGGGGCCTGGGCGGCCCTGCCCTTCCAGCACCTGCTGGTGCTGGAGGACCGCCTGGCTCCGGACGAGCGGGCGCGGCTGCTGGACTGGCTGGAGACCCACGCCGAGCTCCAGGGGCGGAGCGGGGGGTGGAGCCGCTGGAGCTGGCCGAGTCGGTTCTGAGGCTCAGCCCCGTCCGCGCAAGAAGCCCGCGACGACCGCGACGAGGTGCTCGGGGTGGGTCAGCATCGGTCGGTGCCCGCCGGGGACGGTCTCGACCTGGGCGTCTGGCAGGAGGCGGGCGGCCTGGGCGGTCGTCCAGGGGCTCTCGGTGTCGACCTGGCCGCGCAGCCAGAGGGTCGGGACAGGCGGAGGCGGGCCCGGGGCCCAGCTCGCGACCGCGCCGAGGCGACGCGCCAGCAGCGCGGCCGAGGGCAGCCGGGCCAGCAGGGGCAGGGAGAGCTCGGGGTCGACGCCCTCCTCGAGGTGGCGGGCGGCGATCCGGCGTCGGTAGCGGGACTCCACCCATCCCGCCGGCGCGCGACGGAGCGCGGTCGCGGCGAGGCCCAGGCCAGGGGGGCGGCAGGTCGGGCCGGGCAGGCTGCCGATGGCGACCAGGGCGCGGACCCGGCGGGGATCCGCCTCGGCGGCGGCGCGAGCCACCAGGCCCCCGAGGCTGGCACCCAGGACGCAGAACGGCTCGGGGTGACGGGAGAGGAGCGCGGCAGCCATCTCCGACACGCTGGCGCCCTCGGGCAGCTCCAGGCTGAGGAGCTGCCGCTCGGTGCCCAGCTTCGCGAGGCGGCTGAAGACCCGCGGATCGCCCTCGATGCCGGGGAGGAGGATCAGGGGTGGGAGCGGGCTCACCCCTGGGCGGCGAGGCGCTCGATCAGGCGCCCCAGCGGCTCGGAGGCCGCCGCGACCACCCGGGTCACGTCGGCGTGGTCGGCGGCCTCGGCGGCCAGGCCGGTGCCCAGGTTGCTGACCACGCTGAACGCGGCCACCCGCAAGCCCGCGTGCACCGCGGCGATCACCTCGGGCACGGTGCTCATGCCCACCAGGTCGGCGCCCATCCGGCCCAGCATGCGGACCTCGGCGGCGGTCTCGTAGGAGGGCCCGCGCATGGCGGCGTAGACCCCGCGCTGAAGGGCCACGCCGAGCTGCTGGGCGTGGCTGTCGATCTGTGCGCCGAGCTCGGGATCGTAGGCCCGGCTCATGTCGGGGAAGCGCGGGCCCAGCTCGTCCAGGTTGGGCCCGACCAGCGGATTGCAGCCCGTCATGTTGATGTGGTCGGTCAGGCGGACCAGGGTGCCGGGCAACCAATCCGGTCGACAGCTCCCGGCGGCGTTGGTCAGGACCAGGGTGCGCACTCCCCAGCGCGCCATGGCGCGCACGCCGGCGACGACGGTGTCCGCCGGGTGCCCTTCGTAGAGGTGGCAGCGACCGGAGACCAGCAGCACGCGCTGCCCCCCCAGCAGGCCGACCGCGTGGACCCCGGCGTGGCCGGCGATGGTCGGGGCGGGCAGGCCGAGCTCGGCATGCGGCACCTGGACCGGCTGGGCCAGGCGCTCGATCAGGAAGCCCAGGCCGCTACCGAGGACGACGGCGAGCTGAGGAGGAGGCCCGAAGCGATCCCGCAGGTGATCAGCAGCCAGGATGTGGATGGGGGCCGAGGCGGAGGCGATGGGGGGCTCCAGGGTGGATGCAGAGGCGCGCGGGCGCACCCCTCGCATTAGCAGGAACGGCCCGTCTGCTCAAGGTGCCACCTCCTCATGCGTCCCGTCCTCGTCACCGCGGGAGCCACCCGCAACCCCATCGACGCCATCCGCTACCTGACGGCCCACAGCTCCGGCCGCACCGGCAGCCGCATCGCCACCGAGCTGGCCGGCATGGGCCTCGACGTCACCCTCCTCGCCAGCGGCGAGGCCTGGCTGCGCTTGCAGGCCGAACGCCCCAAGGACGCCGACCGGGTCCGGGTCATCGAGTACGGCTCGACCTATGACCTGCTGGAGCGGATGGAGCGCTGGATCCGGGCCAACCCCGACAGCGTCGTCATCCACGCCGCGGCCGTCGGCGACTACGCCGCCAGCGATCGGGCGACCACCAAGATCCCCTCGGGCCAGGCCGAGCTGCTGCTGCGGCTGCGGCCGACGCCGAAGATCCTCGACCGCATCCGCGGCTGGGCGCCCGACTGCTGGCTCTGCAGCTTCAAGGCGGCCGCCCCCCTGACCGAGGAGCTCGATCTCGAGCAGATCGCCCAGGCCCAGCTGCGGCGCTCGGGCAGCGACCTGGTCTTCGCCAACGTCATCGGCGACCTGCAGAGCCTGGTGCTGCTGGTGGACGAGCAGGGCACCGACCGCCACAGCGATCGGGCCGCCGCGGTCCATGAGCTGGTCCGCCGCGCAGCCGCAGCCGCAGCCGCAGCGAAGCCGACCGCCTGAGCCGGACGCTCAGTCCTGGACGAAGCCCTTGGCCACCAGGTAGTTGACCAGCTCCATCGCGCACTCGTCGACGGTCTTGCCCGCGCTGAAGAGCTCGATCTCGGGGTTCAGGGGCTCCTCGTAGGGGGCCGAGATGCCGGTGAACTCGGGGATCAGGCCGGCGCGGGCCTTCTTGTAGAGGCCCTTGGGATCGCGCTCCTCGCAGATCTCGAGGGGGGTGTTGACGTACACCTCGATGAAGCGGCCTTCGGGCATGATCTTGCGGACCTGGTCCCGATCCTCGCGGTAGGGGCTGATGAAGGCCGTGGCCGTCACCGCGCAGGCGTCGGCGAAGAGCTTGGCCACCTCGCCGATGCGGCGGATGTTCTCGGTCCGGTCCGCCGGCGAGAAGCCCAGGTCCTTGTTCAGGCCGAAGCGGATGTTGTCCCCGTCGAGGACGTAGGTGAACTTGGCGCGCTCGAGCAGGAGCTGCTCGACCCGGTAGGCGATGGTGGACTTGCCCGAGCCCGACAGGCCGGTCAGCCACAGCACGCAGCCCTTGGCGTTGAGCGCGGTCTCGCGCTCGCCTTTCTCTACGTTGGTGCCATGCCAGGTGATGTTCTTGCTCTTGGGCTCGCTCACGTCGACTCTCCTGCTGCGCCCGGGTGGGCGGGGGGGTGGTCCGCCCGAGGGCCAGACCGGGGTAGGCCCGCGGGCGTATTCAGGGGGGACCCAGGACGCAAAGCGCGCCGCTCGCTCCCGGCCCCCATCATTCTGGATCCCTGCCGGTCATTCTGATTGCGGGGAGTCGATCGAATTTGGACCAGGGCGGGCCAAGGTCCTGTCTTCTTGAAGACCCCACCGATGGCATGTGCCTTGCAATGACACCAGGCAGCCCCAGGATCCGGGAGCCCGGTCGGTCCCAGGCCAAATCCCCTGATCCTCGGGCCACTCTCATGCACAAGGACACAGCCATGCTCTGGACTATCGCCGTCGTCTTGCTGATCCTCTGGGCCCTGGGCCTCTTCACCTCGAACACGATGGGCGGGCTGATCCACCTGCTGCTCGTCGTCGCCGTCATCGTCGTCCTGATCAGCGTGATCCAGGGTCGTCGCGTTGTCTGAACACTCCCCCTCACACGCTGGAGAAAACGTGAGCGCGCGCGTCATCACCGGTACCCCCACCTGGCCCTCGATCGACACCACCCCGGATCCGCGGAGCGACCGGCAGTCCAGCGCCCTGCTCGGCTGGTACGAGGACTGGACCTCCGCCTCGGATCCCGGGCTCGAAGCGGCCTCTTCCCTCCCGGCCGGGGCCAATGGGGCCGCCCAGGACTCCGCGCGACAGGCCGCCGAGGGCTACGACGACCAGCTTCGAGGCCTGCTCGGGGCGATCCACCAGCCGTCGGTGAGCCTCGTGCTGACCGGAGAGGGCGCCCGAGTGCTGGTGCCCTCCGACGGGCTCTTCGATCCGGGGCGCTCCAACCTGAACGCCTCGGGAGAAGCCGCGGTCGATG
Source organism: Deltaproteobacteria bacterium UBA2385 (assembly GCA_002343455.1). Lineage (GTDB taxonomy): Bacteria > Myxococcota_A > UBA796 > UBA796 > UBA2385 > UBA2385. The sequence goes on from DDSR01000421.1 coordinate 15,139, forward strand.
GGCTGGCGCGGGCCTTCGTGGGATTCCCGGCCCTCCACCTGCAGGTCGAAGGTCACACCGACTGCTCCCAGCTCGTACACACCGCCCGCTCCCGCTGGCACCTCGGCTTCGAGCGCGCCGCCGCCGTCGTCGAGCGCCTCGTCGCCCGAGGCGTGACCCGCGGCCGTGTGATGGGGCTCTCTTTCGCCGACACCCGCCCCCTGGCGAGCAACTGCAGCGAACCCGGTCGGGCCCGCAATCGCCGAATCGAGATCCTCGTCCTCTGGACTCGCTGAGTCGTCCCCCCCGCCTTCGGAGCCTCCTGATGGAATCGAGCCAGAATCACGACCCCTCGGTCGCCGCGTCGATGGAAGAGCACATGGAGCCTCTCCCCTTGCAGGAGCCGACCCTGATGGGCCAGCTGACGGAGCGGACGCACGCCCTGGTCGAGCAGGTCCGTCAGCACCCGTACCAGGCGCTCCTGGTCGCCGTGGGGGTCGGCTACGTCCTCGGCGGAGGGCTCTTCAGCCGGCTCACGATGAATGTGTTGCGAACCGGCGTCCGCATGGGGGCCCTGCCCCTGGTGCAGCGAAAGCTGCTGGGCGCCCTCACCAGCTCCGCCCTGCCCCCCTCCGTCTGACCCCTCCCATGGTCCTGGATCGAACAATGAATCGGAAGCACGTAGAAGGCCTCCTCAGCCGCGCCCTGGTCAAGGCGAAGGGGGAGTTCATGATCAGCTCGATCCACCAGGCGATCGAGCTGCTCGGTGCGGACGCGGCCCAGATCTACGCCGGGGAGTGTGTCACCGAGGCCGAGACCAAGGATCACCTCAACTGGAGCCTGCTGGAGCATGTGTCGAAGCACGGCTCCCACGAGCTCAAGAAGGCGCTCGCCGAGCCCGTCTCCAAGGTGATCACCCAGGAAGCCCACCACCTCTTCCACACCCAGGGCTGGACGCGCGAGCTCTGGATCAAGCAGCTGGGCTTCCCCGCCGCCCTGCCGCCTCCCGAAGAGGTCAAGGCGGTCGAGACGCAGATCGGCGCTGGCCGCGCCGAGCAGCAGCGCGACCGCTACACCTGAGGGGCCCCTCCCCTCCCCTCGCGGCCCTTGATCCAACGTTCATGTCTCCATCGTTCACATGAGGTCAGCCCAGATGCCCACGTCGACCAGCGGTAGGCCCACTCCACCCCGCGGCTCCCGTCACCCCGCGGAGACCCACCAGCCCGCCGAGGGGGAGGAGGACCGGCTGACCACCAACCATGGGACCCCGGTCAGCGACAACCAGAACTCGCTGCGGGGAGGAGGCCGCGGCCCGTCCCTGCTCGAGGACTTCATCCTCCGCGAGAAGATC
>DDSR01000390.1 GCA_002343455.1 Deltaproteobacteria bacterium UBA2385
GGCACCGAGCCGCCCGCGCCCGCCCTGGTCTTTGCTGGCGAGCGGCCGGTCAACGTCCTGATCGTCTCGGTCGACACGCTGCGGCGCGACCAGGTCGGGGTCTACTCGGGCCTGGACACCACCCCCACCCTGGACCTGATGCTGGAGGGCGGCCTCGTCCTGGACGACCACCGCAGCTGCGCCAACTGGACCGGCCCCTCGATGATCTGCGCCACCAACGGGCGCTGGCCGCTGGCCGACGACTACTGGCCCACCGGGGTCTGGGACGGCACCGGGGACCGCCGCGTGCCCTCCACCGCCGCCGACCAGCCCACCCTGGCCTCCCTGCTGGGCGCGCACGGCTACGCCACCGGCGTCGTCAGCGGCAACAGCGTCTTCTCCGACACCAACACGCCCAGCTACCTGGCCGGCTTCGAATTCGTGGAGGCCCAGGACTGGGCCCAGGCCCCCATCCTCACCCAGGCCGGCCTGCGCATGCAGCAGGAGCTCGCCGACACCGGCCAGCCCTGGCTGCTGCATCTGCACTACATCGACCCGCACGGCCCTTACGGTCCGCCCGCCGAGTACGTCACCGATCTGGACGAGCTGGCCAAGCTCTACGACTTCCCCTACGACGTCACCAACACCGACGACGTCTACAGCGTCTTCTCGTACTGGCCCTGGTTCTCCGAGGAAGAAGAGCTCATCGCCCGCGAACACCTCTTCGGCATCTACCGCGGGGAGATCCGCTACTGGGACTCCCAGCTCGAGGTGCTCTTCGCCACCTTGCAGAGCCGCGGCGCGCTCGACGACACCCTGGTCGTCTTCTTCGCCGACCATGGCGAACAGTTCGGCGAGCACGACCAGTTCCAGCACGGCAAGGACCTCTTCAGCGAGGAGAACCGGGTGCTCGGTGCCTTCTGGGCCCGGGACCTCCTGCCCGGCACCTGGTCGGGGCCGACCCAGCACCAGGACCTGGCCCCCACCGTCCTGGAAGCGCTGGGGCTGCCGGCCGAGCCTCTGCACGAGGGCAGCGTCGTCGGCCTCGCCCCGGCCGACCGCTCGATGTTCTCCTTCTGCTACCTGATCGGCTACTGCGACCCGATGATGGCCATCGTCAAGGACGGCTACCAGCTCGTCTATCGCTGGGATGGCAAGCGCTTCTTCTACGACCTGGCGGTCGACCCCGGGGCGATCGACGATCTGTACGAGGCCGAGGATCCGCGGGTCGAGGCGCTCTGGGCCGAGCTGCGGCCCCAGGTCGAGGCGGTGCAGGAGCGCTGGAGCCACCTGGTGGCGCGGGAGCTCTGAGGGCCTGCTCTACAGCACCAGCACCCGCTCGTGCTCCAGGATGTGTTCACGAGGCGGAGGCATGGCACCGAGAACGCCGGTCGGCTCCCAGCCGAAGCGGGCGTAGAGCGCGATGGCGGCGGCGTTGTCGTTGGCCACCTCCAGGTAGATGCGCTCGTAGCCGGCCTTCCGTGCCACCTCGATGGCCGCCCGCATCAGCGCGTCTCCGACCCCGAGGCCCCGCGCCGACGGGTCCACCCAGACGCCGTACAGGCCGCCCTGGCCGTCGCGTCCGGGGCCGACCACCGCCATCCCGAGGTCGCGCCCGTCGCTGGCGAGGAGCTGCACGAAGCCAGGGTCGACGATGCGTCGGTGCCAGAACTCGTCCGGCTCGGCTGCCGATTCAGCGTAGAGCGAGCTGAAGGCGTCGGGCGCGTCGGCCAGGGCGCGGAGGCGGATCGCGCGGAGCCGCTGCCAGTCTTCGGGGCCCAGGCGCTCGATCCGCAGCTCGCCGCTGCGGCTCATTCGGGCACGATCAGGGCGGCCTTCTTCTTGCCGGCCCAGATCAGCGCCGGGCCGGTCAGCGGGGCGTCGACGTCCTCGACCCGCTCCTGCCAGGTGCGGGCGCCGCCCTGCTTGCCCAGGCGACGGGCCTCGCCCTTGCTCTCGCAGAGGCCCGAGGCGACCGCGGCGTCGGCCCAGGAGAGGGGGAACGTCGCCAGGGTGCGCGGGAAGGCGCTGCTGCGGGAGAGGGCCCGCACGACGGCGGCCTGCTCGTCCTCGCTGAGCGGCTCGCGGCGGAAGATGAGGCGGCTGACGCGGTCGGCCTCGTTCGCCTCTCCCGCGCCGTGGGCCTGGCTCGTCGCCTCCATCGCCAGGACCTGCTTGGCCTCTTGCAGGGCCTGGCCCTCGCCCGAACAGAGGGCCTCGATCTGCTCCAGGGGGACCTGGGTGTAGATGCGCAGCAGCCGCGCGACGTCGGCGTCCGCACAGTTGAGCCAGTACTGGAGGTAGTCGTAGGGGCTGGTCTGTTCGGCGTCCAGGAAGAGCGCGCCGGACTCGGTCTTGCCCATCTTCTTGCCGTCGGCGGTCAGCAGCAGGGGCACCGTCAGGCCAAAGGCCTGGACCCCGCTGACCCGGCGGATCAGGTCGACGCCACCCAGGATGTGGAACCACTGATCGTCGCCGCCGAGCTGGACGGTGCAGCCATACTGCTGCTGGAGGTGCAGGAAGTCGTAGCTCTGCAGCAGGTGGTAGTTGAACTCGATGAAGGAGAGGCCCTGGTTGCGCTCCAGGCGCTGGCGGGTGCCCTCGGCTGTCAGCATCCGGTTGATGCTGAAGTGGCGGCCGATGTCCCGCAGGAAGTCGATGTAGCCGAGGCCCATCAGCCAGTCGGCGTTGTCGACCATGATCGCAGCCGCAGGGCCGTCGAAGTCCAGGAAGCGGGCGATCTGCGCCTTCTGGCACTCCAGGTTGTGGCGGATGCGCTCGGGCGTGAGCAGCTCGCGGGTCTTGTCCTTGCCGGTGGGGTCGCCGACGCGGGCGGTGCCGCCGCCCAGGACGACGATCGGGCGGTGCCCGGCCTGCTGCAGCCATCGCATCAGCATCACCGGCAGCAGGTGCCCGGCGTGCAGGCTGTCGGCGGTCGGATCGAAGCCGGCGTAGAAGCGCAGCGAGCCCCCGGCGAGGGCGGCGGTCAGGTCGTCGCGCTCGCTGATCTGCTGGACGAGGCCGCGGGCCTGGACGAGGTCGAGGATGCTCATGTCTGCTCTCTCAGAAGGGGCTCTGGTAATGCAGCGGCCCCTGCGGGCCCAGCGGGACGCCCAGGGCCAGCCAGACCAGCAGCATGGCCGTCCACAGCAGCCAGAAGACCACCGTGTAGGGCAGCATCATGCTGACCAGCGTGCCGATGCCCGCCTTGGGCACGTACTTCTGCATGAAGACCAGGATGACGACGAAGTAGGGGTTCAGCGGCGTGATGATGTTGGTGGTGCTGTCGCCGATCCGGTAGGCGACCTGGGTCAGCTCGGGGCTGATCCCGACCTGCATGAACATCGGGACGAAGACCGGGGCGAAGAAGGCGTACTTGGCGCTGGCCGAGCCGATGAAGAGGTTGCCGAGCATGGCCACGACGATGAAGGCGGCGATCAGCAGCCAGGAGGGCATCGACATCCCGGCCAGGATCTCGCCACCCTTGATGGCCAGCATGACGCCGAGCTTGCTCTGGTTGAAGAAGGCGACGAACTGGGCCGCGAAGAAGGCCAGCACGATGTAGGGGCCCATATCGGCCATGGTCGTGGCCATCAGGCGGGCGAGGCCGCTGTCGAGGCGGCCGGAGCGATGGGCCGCCCGCACCGCGCCTGTCGGCAGCCCGAAGGCCAGCCCGACCGAGAGGAAGATGACGAAGAGCATCGGCACGATGGCCTGGCCCCAGCGCGGGGCCTCGCCGTCCGCGGCGTACAGGGGAGCGCCGGGCACGAAGATCAGGGCGAGGCTGAGCGCGGTGGTCAGCAGCCCGGCGACCAGCGCGTAGCCCATGCCGCGGTGCTCCTGCTCGCTGAGGTGCTGCGCGGCCCGCTCCTCGTCCGAGAGCTGGCCGGGACCGCCCTCATCGGCGGGCTTGTCCCGGTAGCGGGGCTCGACGAGCCGTGCCGTCACCCCCCAGCCGGCCAGGGTCAGCAGGAAGGTGCTGGCGATCATGAACCACCAGTTGGAGGCCGGGTTGACCCGGTAGCTGGGGTCCAGGATGGCGGCCCCCGCCTCGGTCAGGCCGGCCAGCAGCGGGTCCAGGCTGGTGATGACGAGGTTGGCCGAGAAGCCCGCCGAGACACCCGCGAACACCGCCGCCATCCCGGCCAGGGGGCTGCGGCCGGCGGCCTTGTAGAGGGCGGCGGCGATCGGCGGGAGCACGACGTAGCCGGCGTCGGCGGCCAGGCTGGAGAGGACCCCGATGAAGACCATCGCCGGGGTGAGCAGGGCCTGGGGCGTGACCCGGGTCAGGGCCTTGAGCAGCGCGCCGATCAGGCCGGTCTTCTCGGCGATGCCGATGCCCAGCATGGCGACCAGCACGACGCCCAGGGGGTGAAAGCCGGTGAAGTTGCCGACCAGGTTGTCGAGCACCCACTTGAAGCCGTCGCGGCTGAGCAGGTCGACCGGCTTGACCGGGATGGAGCCCCGCTCGATGACGAGCTGCCCCTTGTCGTCGAGCACCGGCTGCCGCACCGGCGCCCGCAGCGCCTGACCGTCGGGCCCCAGGCTGAGCGTCGGCTTGCGGTTGATCTCGGCGACCTGCATCGCCAGCACCGGCTGACCGCTGGAGTCGAGGACCTCGGCCATCTGCGGCCGGCCCTGCGGCTGATCGACCGTCCAGCCCTGCCGGGCGCCGATGAAGCTCAGGACCATCACCAGCAGCGCGCCGGCGGCGAAGAGGGTGATCGGATCCGGCAGGCGGTTGCCGACCCCCTCGACGAGGTCGAGGAAGAGGGCCAGCGGGCCCCGACGCTTGCTTTCGGCCATTATCTGCCTCAGTAGGGGGTCTGCCTCAGTAGGGCCGCTGGGCGCGGCGCACATCGGAGGGCGGCACCTTGGCGGGCAGCCCATAGGTCGTGGCGTCGGGATCGGCGGGTTCACGATCCAGGCGCCGACTGCGGTCGAGCTTGATGAGGATCGAGACCGGCCCCATCGCCACGATGTAGGCGATGCTCATCAGGATGAGGTTCTGGGCGCGGATGATCCCGTGCGCGAAGCGCTTCCAGGATCGCCAGAGAGCCGTCATCAGGCCGAGCATCGGGGTGTGGACCTCCTTGAAGTCGGCATGCTAACGCACGCGGGAGGGAGGGCGCTTTGCCGCGCTGGGAGCGGTGGGCTATCCCTGCGGGGCTGTACCTCCGGACCGAGAGCCAGGCGAATCATGCACCGACACTCCCTGCGCGGCGCGCTCGCCGTCCCCCTCCTCCTCCTGGCCTCGCCCGCGTACGCGCTGGAGCTGGTGTGGGAGGGCCACTACCGCGCCGAGGGGCACCTCTACGACTCCCTGTCCCTGTCCCGGGACAACACCAACGCCGAGGGCCTGTCCTCCTGGCTGGACCACAAGGCGCGCCTGCGGCCGGGCTTCCTGCTCTCCGAGCGCGTGGGCATGTTCACGCAGCTGGACCTGCTGCCCTCGGTGATGTGGGGGCAGTCCCCTGGTGGCGGCACCGATCTCACGACCGGCTCCAGCCTGCCGCTGGTCTACGACCAGTCCGTCAACCCGCCCACTACGACCGAGGGCGGGGCCACCCTCCAGAACCTGCGGGTCTCGCGGGTCTGGGGCGAGGTCTGGTTCCCCAAGGTCGGCACCCTGCGCTTCGGCCGCATGCCCGTGCAGTGGGGCTCCGGGCTGGTCTTCAACGCGGGCAACGACCCGGGCGACGACTACGGCGACACCGAAGACCGGGTCAGCTTCACCGGCCTCGCGGGCCCCGTGCACATCATGGGCGCGGTGGGTCTGCCCTACGAGGGCTACGTCAACGAGAACGACGGCCTGCGGGCGGTCAGCGGCAGCGTCGCCCACCTCGCCGAGCAAGCCGCGGTGGGCTTCTACAGCACCTACCGCTGGCAGAGCCAGGAGGACCAGAAGGTCGGCCTGTGGATCGGCGACCTCTGGGGCAAGGCCGAGCTCGGCCCGGTCGAGGTCGAGACCGAGCTGGCCTCGGTCTTCGGGCGCGGCGACCTGGACACCGGCGCCAACGACGTCAGCATCATGGCCTTCGGCGGCCAGCTCACCGGCGGCCTGGAGCTCGACAAGCTCCACCTGGGTCTCAACCTGGGCTTCGCTACCGGCGACGGCGACACCGAGGACAAGAAGCTGCGGGCCTTCGCCTTCGACCCCGACTACGACGTCGGCCTGATGATGTTCGAGCAGCCGATGCCCGTCCTGGCGGCCTCGGTGGCCACCGACAGCAACGAGGGCCGCAACCTCTCGGCGCTGCGCACGCACAACGGCCTCTCCAACGCCCTCTACCTGCGCCCCTCCGTCGGCTACAGCCTGCGCCCCGACCTCGCCGTCCACCTCTCCTTCCTGGCCGCCCAGACGGCCAAGCTGCCCGAAGACCAGGCGGCCGAGAAGGGCTACGGCAGCGAGCTCGATCTGAACGTGGACTACCGGCCCTTCGACCACTTCCGGGTGGACTGGACCGGCGGCCTCTTCTTCCCCGGCAGCTACTACAGCAACTACGAACACCCCACCCTGGGCGGTGACTTCGGACGGATGGCGGTCGGCAGCCGCGTGCAGGCCGTCGTCGAGTTCTGAGCCCCAGGCAGCGGGTCAGGAGCCTGGAATGCAGCTCACTGGCGTCTTCACGGCCCTCGTGACCCCCTTCTCGGCGGGCGAGGTCGATCTCGCCGCCTTCCGCGCCCTCTGCGAGCGCCAGGTGCAGGCCGGGGTCGCCGGGCTGGTGCCTTGCGGCACCACGGGCGAGGCCCCCACCCTCAGCGGCGCCGAGTGGAGCGCGCTGGTCGAGACGACCCTGGAGGTCGCTCGCGCCCACGAGGCGCAGACCGGGCAGCGGGTGGCGGTCGTGCCGGGGGTCGGCACCAACAGCACCGCCAGCACCGTGGACGCCGTGCAGCGCGCCCGCAAGCTGGGGGCCGACGCCGGCCTGCTGGTGCTGCCCTACTACAACAAGCCCAACCCGCGCGGGCTGCTGGCCCATGTCGAGCGGGCCTGCGCCGAGGGCCTGCCGATCGTCGTCTACCATGTGCCCGGCCGCACCGCGCAGCGCCTGCCGGTGGCCCAGCTCGCCCGCCTCTGCGAGGTCCCCGGCGTGGTCTCCTGCAAGGAGGCGACCGGCGACGTGGCCTTCGGCATCGATCTCGTCGAGGCGCTGGAGCTGCGCGGGGCGGGGGTGACGGTGCTCTCGGGCGACGACTTCACCTTCGCGCCCCTGGTCGCCATGGGCGGGCACGGCGTGATCAGCGTGCTCTCCAACGTCGCGCCCCGGATGACCGTGGCCTGGTGCGACGCCGCCCGCACCGGCGACGTCGCCACCCTGCGCGACCTGCGCCGCCGCCTGCAGCCGCTGGTCCGCTACCTCTTCGCCGACTCCAACCCCGTGCCGGTCAAGGCCGCCATGGCCGCCATGGGCCTGTGCGCTGACGAGCCGCGCCTGCCCCTGGCCAGCGGGACCCGACCGGATCCCGAGCTCGTGCGAGGCCTGCAATGAGACCCCACCAGATCGACGGCCCCCGCATCGCGGTCCACGGCGCCAGCGGGCGCCTGGGCAGGCTGATCGTCCACGAGGCGGGCGAGCTGTACGCCGGCCCGGTCGGGCGAGGCGGGCTGCTGCCGCCCTGCGATCTCGTCGTCGACGTCAGCACCCCCGAGGGCCTCGCCGCGCTGCTGCCCCGCCTCTCCGGCCAGGCCCTGCTGGTCGGCACCACCGGCGAGCTGCCCCTGGTGGCCCTCCAGGCCTACGCCTCGCAGGCGCCGGTCGCCATCGTCCCGAATTTCTCGGCGGGCGTGCCCCTGCTGCTCGACCTCCTCCGGCACCTCTCCTCCCGCCTGCCCGAGGGCTGGCAGGTCGAGCTGGTCGAGGCCCACCACGCCGCCAAGCGCGACGCCCCCAGCGGCACCGCCCTGCGCTTGCGCGAGGCCATCGGCCTGCCCGAGGCGCCCATCCACAGCCTGCGCGCCGGCGACACCATCGGCGAGCACAGCCTCTGGCTGGCCGGCCCCGGCGAGCGCATCGAGCTGCACCACGTCGCCACCCGGCGCGAGGTCTTCGCCCAGGGCGCCGTCCGCCTCGCCCGCTGGCTGGTCAGCCAGGGCCCCGGCCTGCACAGCCCATGAAGCGGGCTGCGACCCCCGACAACCTGCGCCAGGCCCTCGAGAAGCTGCAAGCCAACGCGATGAAGCAGAGCTGGGGCGCTGTCTTTCGCGGGTCCGAGCCCGCGCTGCGGCTCGTACACGCGCTGGCCGAGGTGGACGAGAGCTCCACCGCCACGATCGAGCGGGCCATCCTGCTGCTGCGCATCCGGGCCGCGCTGCAGCTCTCCAGCGACCAGCGGGACTTCGAGACCAGCCTGTTCTACGGGCTGATGGACCTGGCGGATCTGCGGCTCTCCGAGGTCCTGGACTGCGCCCCCGGGGAGCCGCCCGCGCTGCGGGAGCGCCTGCGCGAGGCGGTCCGCAACCTCGGCCGCGGCTCGGGCGTCTGGCGGTACTCGCCCGCCATCCACTACCCGATCATCGGCGACATCTACCGCTTCGCCTTCACGCTGCCCGAGCTCTCGCGGGCCGCCCAGGAGAGCAGCGACCCGGTCTTGTGGAGGGCCCTCGTCGAGGCCTGCCTCGGGGCGGGCCAGTACGCCGAGGCGGCGGCCTTCGCGCGCAAGGGTCGGGCCCACTCCCACGTTCGACCCGAGCACCGCAGCTTCAGCCTGCTGGAGGCGCGGGCCCTGGATCTGCAAGGCGAGCGCGAGGCGGCCGCCCGGATCTGGCGGGAGATCTGGCTCCAGGCGAGCGACGCGCAGGGGCTCTGCCTGCTCTGGGACGCCTCAGAGGGCGAGTGCGCCGCGGTCCTGCAGGCCGAGCTGGAGCGCTGCTACGCCGGCGAGCGCGCCTTGCCGCTCGACCTCCAGATCCGGATGGAGATCCTCCTGGGGGACGCCGAGCTGCCCCTGGCCCGCCTGCAAGCGGCCTCGCCCGCGCGCTGGTGGGAGGAGGTCGAGCACCCCGCGATGCTGGTGCTGCCCTTCCTGCTGCGCATCGGCTGCGGCGGCGCCACCCTGGAGAGCCGGACCTTGCTGCACCAGCTCTGGCGGCGGCTGGACAACCCCACCAACCGCTACCGCAACCACTACGACGCGCAGAGCACGGCCTGGACGGAGCGGGTCGATCGGGTCCTGGCCGGGCACCCCACCTGGGCCGTCGACGCCCGGATCTGGCGGGTGGCCGCGGGCAATGTGCTGATGGACCTCGCCAGCGAGGTGATCAAGGCCAAGGCCAACGGCCAGTTCATGAAGGTGGCCCTGTTCGTCGTGGCCCAGATGGAGGCCAACCTGCTCGCCGGAGAGGAGGAGCTGCAGGCCCCGCTGGTCGAGCTGGAGCGCCGCCACCCGCGGCACAGCCGACTGCGCCAGAAGGTGGTGGAGGTGATGGCCCTCTCGCCCCTGCTCCGGACGTAGGGGCGCGATTCATGATTCCGGCGAAGAAACCCCGTAGCTAGTGCCTGGCACTAGCTAGTCACACCCGCCAGCGCCGCCGCGAAGGCCTCGGGCGCGTCCAGCATCGCGTAGTGGCGGGCCCCGGGCAGCACCTGCAGCCGGGCGCCCAGGCTGCGCGCGGTCCACCAGCCGGCCGGCAGGGGGAAGCCGCGATCGGCGCCGCCCCAGAGGCAGAGCGTCGGCACGCCCCGGGCCCGCAGCTCCGCCGGCAGCCGGGCGCAGCGCCGCAGGGGGAGGCCGGCGGCGATCTCTCGCATCCGCTCGGGGTAGGCCGGATCCGCGAGCTGGGCCTTGTAGCGGGCGAGGAGGCCCTCGCGAAGATCGGCGCGCACCCCCGCCGCCAGCCACCGCCGCCCCCCATAGCGCCGGTAGAAGAGCCGCTCGGCGAGCGGCAGGGCGGTCGCGCGAACCGGAGCCCAGCCCAGCCCCACCAGCGTCGAGCAGAGCGTCAGCGAAGCGGCGCCCATGCGGGCGGCCCGGTCGGCGAGCACCAGCCCGCCGAAGTCGTGTCCGACCAGGTGCAGGCGCTCGGGCGCCAGACCCTCGAGCTGCCGGTCCAGCCAGCTCCCGAAGGAGCGCAGATCGGGGCAGTCCAGAGACGGCGAATCCCCGTGGCCGGGCAGATCCGGGGTGAGCAAGGTCGCCCCCTCCATGCGAAGGAGAGAGGCGACCGGCTCCCAGATCCGTCCGTCGACCGGGAGGCCGTGCAGGAGGACGTACACGAGGGTCACGTCCTGCTGCGGGCGACGATCAGAGGGTGCAGCCCATGGCCTGAGCGGTCTGGACCAGGCCGTCGGTGCCGGCCTTGCAGCCGGGGCCCGCGCTGGCCTGGATCGCGGCGCGCGAGGCCTCGTCCATGGTGGCCCACTGGGCGAAGCTGTCCTTCTGGGCCTGGACCGAGGTCTTCATCGGCTCGAGGGCCGGGCCGAGCTTGTCGCAGGTGCTGATCTTCTCGAAGGTGGCGAGGTACTCGTCACACT
>DDSR01000300.1 GCA_002343455.1 Deltaproteobacteria bacterium UBA2385
CGGGGGAGGAGGGGTCGAGGGAGGGGAGAGAGGCGCCGCCTGAACAGCCGTGGCCGAGACCACCAGAGCCAGCCAGGCGAGCCCCACGATCAGGCCCGGACCTGGCGCCGTCGGCCGACCAGCGCCAGCATCACCAGGCCCAGCCCGGAGGCCACCGGGAGCGGCAGGGCGCTGCACCCGAAGGCCGCCCAGGGGTCTTCGTCCTTGCTGCCTTCGTCGCCGTCGGGGCGCTCGGGCGTGTCCGTGCCAGTGTCGTCCGCGCCGCCGTCACCGACGCCGCCGTCCCCACCNNCCCCCCCCGCGCCGCCATCCCCACCGGCGCCGCCGTCTCCGCCACCGCCGCCGTCTCCGGCGCCGCCGTCCCCGGCCCCGCCGTCACCGCTGCCGCTCAGGTCGACGTAGCCCTCGACCCAGGAGATGTACTTGTCGACGCGGGTCACGCCGGCGCCGCCGCCCTCGCAGGTGGTGCGGCTGGAGGAGTAGGCGAAGACGAAGGAGTTGACGCCGGCCAGCTCGAAGCTGCCGCCGACCGACTCCAGCGCCGCCCCGCCCGAGTCGCCCGAGCAGAGGTTCTGCTCGTCGGCCTCGTCCAGGCTGTAGATGAAGCTGCCGTCGTAGTCCGCGACCGGCATCTCGGCGTAGCGCTTGTAGCCGGAGCCGCCGCCGTTGTCGGTGGTGATGCCGTAGCCGACGTAGGTGAGCTCCTTGCCGTACCAGCTGGAGTTGACGCTGTCCCGGTTGAGCTCGTAGGGCGTGACGCTGTTGATGGCGGTCTTCAGCTCCATCAGCCCGATGTCGTTGGCCAGGGTGTTGGCGTTGTAGGAGGCGTGCGGCAGCAGCCGCTTGGCCTCGGCGTAGTCGGTGATGTTGTCGTAGATGTCGGCGCCGACGGTGAAGTAGACCGTGTAGCCGTTGAGGTCCTGCAGGCAGTGGGCCGCGGTGAGGACCCAGCTGTCCTCGATCAGGGTCCCGGAGCAGAACTGGTAGCAGTAGCTGTCGCCGTAGCAGGCCACCAAGGCGCCGACGGCCTTGTAGTTGCTGGTGGTGCTCCCGTTGACGATGGGCGGAGCCGTGGCCCCGTCCTGGGCGCTCGCAGGTGTGGCGAGGGCCATGCTGAGGAGGAAGATCGGGGTCATTGGAGGGCTCCACGAAGGGGGGGTCGTCACGAGGATAGTCGCCTCATCGGTCAGGGCAGTGACGATGGTGTCAAGAAATGGATCCGGCGACGATCGCGACAAGGACGCCCATCCCGACCCAGCCATTCATGGCGAAGAAGGCTTGATCCAGCCGGGAGAGGTCGCCGGGCCGCACCAGGGTGTGCTCCCAGACCAGCAGCGCGGTGATCACGCCCAGCCCGACCAGGTACGGCCAGCCCAGCGAGACGGAGAAGGGCAAGGCGCCCAGCAGCAGCACGGTCAGCAGGTGCAGGCCCTCGCTGACCCGCAGGGCGCCTCGCTCTCCCAGGGCGACGGGGATGCTGTGCAGTCCGGCCTGCCGGTCGAAGTCCCGGTCCTGCAGGCTGTAGAGCACGTCGAAGCCGGCGACCCAGCTCAGGACGGCCCCGCCCAGCAGCAAGGCGGGCGCCTGCACCCCCCCGGTGAGGCCGATCCAGACCGCCACCGGCGCCAGCCCCAGGGCGAGGCCCAGCAGGAGGTGGCAGAGCGCGGTGAAGCGCTTGGTCAGCGAGTAGCCCCACAGCACCAGCAGCGCGACGGGGGAGAGCAGCAGGCAGGTCCGGTGCAGCATCGCCGAAGCCAGCACGAAGAGCGCGGTGAAGCCCAGGGTCAGCGCCCAGGCCACCGCCGGCGTCATCCGCCCGGCCGGCAGGGCGCGCCCCTGGGTGCGCGGGTTGGCCGCGTCCAGTCGGCGGTCGACGATGCGGTTGAAGCCCATCGCCGAGGAGCGCGCGCCGACCATGGCCACCAGCAGCCAGACCCACTGCGCCGCCTCGATCTCCTGCTGTCGGGAGACCAGCCAGGCGGCGGCCAGGGCGAAGGGCAGCGCGAAGATGGAGTGGGAGAGCTTGATGTCCCCCGCGAAGGCCAGCGCCTGCCGCCCGAGCTGCGAGAGGGTCACGCCGCGCCGACCGGCGGGCTGAGCCAGCGTCGGGGCCAGCGGGTGCCGTCCAGCAGCGTCGAGGCGGGGTCCTCGGTGCGAGGGATGGAGACCAGGACCAGCCCGTGCTCCGCGCCGGGGTACAGCGAGCCGCGGGCGAGGGCGGTGGCCCGGGTCTTGGGACCCTCCACCAGCAGCCGGCTGCCGCCGATGGTCAGGGCCTCGATCCAGACGGCGGGAGCGACGGTCGGGAACCGCGCGGCCAGGGTGGCGGCCTCGGCCAGCAGGTCCATGTCCGGCGCGCTGGCCAGGCTGTCGGTGCCGATCGCCAGCGGGATCCCCCGCGCGATCATGGCGGGCACATCGGGCAGCCGACCGCCGATGTGCAGGTTGGATCGCGGGCAGAGCACCACGACGCTGCCGCTGCGGGCGATGCGGTCCAGGTCGGCCTCTCCGGTGTGGACGCAGTGCACCAGCCCCAGGTGAGGCCCCAGCACCCCCAGCTCGTCGAGCAGGGCGACGGTGCTCTGGGCCTGCCCGATCCGGCCTCGCCACTGGCGCCCCAGGCGGTCCAGGAAGTCCGCCCAGCTCCCTGACTGTTCGCGCAGCAGGCGCCCGTCTTCGGGGTCCTCGTCGCAGTGGAAGGTGCGCGCGGGTCCAGGCAGGCCGGTCGGCTGGAGCACCTCGGCGATCAGGTCGGCCGAGCAGGACACGACCGCGTGGCAGGTCTCGACCGCGGGGATGCCCGGCGCCAGCAGCAGGCGCGCGGCCTGGCTGTGCGCGGCCTCGCAGCGCTCCGGCTCGATGCCGATCAGCTCGATCTGCCCCAGGGCGCGCATCGGCGAGTCGGCCAGCAGAGGCAGGGGAGCCCCAGAGTTGGTGGTGTCGACGATCGCGGCCGTGCCAGCCTCGTAGGCCTCGTCGATGGCCGTCCGGATGGCCTCGTCCTGGGGGGGGCGGCGCCGGGCCAGCAGGGCCATCGCCCAGCTGCTGAGGCCGTGCCCGCCGATGACCTGCTGGCGGAGATCGGAGAGCTCCAGGTGGGCGTGGGCGTTGACAAAGCCCGGCAGCAGCATGCCGCTGTGGCTGGAGGCGTCGGCCTCGTCCAGGGCGTTGACCCGCAGCTCGGCGATGCGGCCGCGCGAGTCCATGACGATCTCGCCCCCTCGTTGAGGGCCCCCGGGGGTCCAGATCCAGTCGGCGCGGTGTCGCTGCATGCGAGGTCTTAGCGTGCGGGCGAGGCGGTCGCCTCGGGGGAGCGTCGGTCTTCCAGGGGGCGGGCCTGGATCGGGCTCGCGCCGGTCAGCATGGCGAGCTGGCTGGCCGTCTGTCCCTCCCAGGCCGGGTCGACGCGGACCTCGGCCAAGTCGCCGAGCACGATGCGGGCGAGGCAGACCAGGCGCAGCCAGCCGACGACGCTGTCGTCCTGCTCGCCGACCTGCTCACGCCCCGGGTGGGCACGCCGCACCTCGACCGCGCTCAGCCCCGCGGACCGGGCTTCGCGCATGTCCTGGACCTGGTCCTCGGGGCGTTCGCCTCGCCCGTGCCAGAGCACCCGGGGCGCGGCCTCTCCCGCGCTCGACCCGGCGGGAGGCAGGGCGGCCGCGGCGGCCATCAGCTCGCTGAGCGGCTCGTCCAGCAGCAGGCGCAGCAGCTCGTCCGAGCGAGGCGGGGGGGCCGGCAGCTCGCGCGGAGGCGGGTAGAGGGCGATGTCTTCGTGCCGGGTCAGGCCGGCCCGGTGGGCCAGGGCAGCGAAGCGGCGCAGGCCCATCATGGCGGCGTCGTCGAGCGGGAAGCGGATGCGCTCGCGCAGGTAGTGGGCGTCGGCGGCGGGGGCCTGGTCCAGCTCGGCGATTCCGCGCAGGCCCGCCTCACGGACGGCCTCGACCACGTCGGGTTCCAGGCCCTCGGGCCCGGCCCAGACGGCGAAGACGAAGGGCAGGCCCGTCCAGGCCTTCCACTCGGCCCCCAGGTCGACCCGGCAGCTCAGCCGCTCGGGCAGCTGCCGGGCGGCGTCGCCGATCACCAGGGCCGCGGTCCGCCCGCGGGCGCGCTCCAGGCCGCAGCCGGGGGGGCCGTCGATCACGCGCAGATCGGGCCGGACCCGGCCGGCGAGCGGTCCCTGGCTCAGCAGCAGGCGGGCCAGCAGGACGCTGGTGCGGCTGACCCCGTCCAGGACGACCTCCTCCCACTCTTCGGGGGGCGCCTCGGCCACCAGCAGGACGCTGTCGACGGGACCGTCGCAGCCGATGCAGAGATCGGGGACGACCCGAAGCGACGGGTCCTCCAGCAGGGCGCCCACCGGCAGCAGCGCGAGGTCGATCTCGCCCTGGGCGAGCCAGCGGGCCACCTCGTAGGGGTGCCCCAGGCGGGGTTCGCCCAGCGGCGCGAGGTGGCGGACCAGGGGCCAGGCGTTGCGGTAGCCGACCACGCCCAGGCGGGCCCGGGGGAGGGGGGCAGGCCGCCGGGCGGGGTCGTCCCGGCGCACGATCCGGTAGCGGGTGTCGCGCTCCAGCGGCAGGCGCGCGGCCCGCTCGATCAGCCGCACCAGGTCCGACCGACCCAGGCCCTGGGGCGTGCTGGCGCCGGCCATGTGGTAGATGTGCTCCTCGCGCACCGTGCCGTCCAGGTCGTCGGCCCCGAAGTGCAGCGAGGCCTGCGCCACCTCCAGCCCCAACATCGGCCAGTAGGCCTTGATGTGCGGGATGTTGTCCAGCATCAGGCGGCTGAGCGCGATCGTGCGCAGGCAGCTCTCGCCGTCGGGGGACTTCAGCCGGCGCAGGCGGTTGCCCTCGTTGTGGAAGCGCAGGGGGATGAAGGTCTGGAAGGCGGCGGGAGAGCGGGCGAGGCTCTCGTCCTGCAGCTCCCGCAGCCGGACGAGGTGGTCGACGCGCTCCTCGACTGTCTCGATGCTGCCGAAGAGCATGGTGCAGTTGCTGGCCATGCCCAGCCGATGCGCGACCCGGTGGACCTCCAGCCAGCCGTCGGCGTCGACCTTGTCGTGGCAGAGCTTGCGGCGGGCCCGCTCGGCGAAGATCTCGGCCCCGCCGCCGGGCAGGCTGTCCAGCCCCGCCTCGCGCAGGGCCTCCAGCACCGCCTGGACGCTCATGCCGTACTTCTCGGCGTAGTAGTGGATCTCGACCGCGGTGAAGCCCTTGATGTGCAGGTCGGGGCGCTCGGCCTTCAGGGCTCGCAGCAGCTCGGTGTAGTACGAGAAGGGCAGGTCGGGGTTCAGCCCGTTGACGGTGTGGACCTCGGTCACCAGCACATCGGAGAGCGCCCGCACCCGGTCGACCGCCGCCTCGATGCTCAGCGTCCAGGCCTCGGCGTCGCCGGTCTTCAGCCGGGCGAAGCTGCAGAAGATGCAGCTGGCCTCGCAGACGTTGGTCGCGTTGATGTGCAGGTTGCGGTTGAAGCAGCAGAGGTCCCCGTGGCGACGCTCGCGCTCGCGGTTGGCCAGCAGGCCCACGGCCAGCAGATCGGGGCAGCGGTACAGGCGCAGGCCGTCCTGCGGATCCAGGCGCAGCCCGGCGTCGAGCTTCTCGCGCAGATCGTCCAGGCCGGCCCGTCGGAGGTGGGCGAGGGAAACGTCGTTCATTCGTCCTCCCGGGCGGAGGGCCCGCGGCCGCTCCAGCGGGGCATCAGGGAGTTGTCGACGCCGAGCTGGTCGAGCACCCGGGCGACGACGGTGTCCAGCAGGGCGTCGATGGTGGCCGGCCCGCTGTAGAAGGAGGGCGAGGCCGGCAGGATGGTGGCCCCGGCCTCGATGCAGAGGGCCATGTTGCGCACATGGATCAGCGAGTAGGGGCTCTCCCGCAGCACAATCACCAGCGGGCGGCGCTCCTTGAGGGTCACGTCGGCGGCCCGACTGACCAGGTCGCTGCTGATGCCGTGGGCGATGCGGGCCATCTGGCCGGCCGAGCAGGGGATGATCACCATCCCGTCGTAGCGGGCCGAGCCGCTGGCCATCGCCGCGGCCATGTCCTGGTGATGCCAGGTCGGGAAGCCGTAGGCCTGCGGGTCGGTGCCGACCTCGTCCGCCCAGCACATGCGGCCGATGCGGGTGAAGACGAGGTGCGGCTCGACCAGCCCCTTGCCGGGCCCGGCGCAGAAGTCGAGCAGGCGCCGGGCGTAGGGGCTGCCCGAGGCGCCGCCGACCGCGACGACGAGGCGCTTCACGGCTCCACCACGGCGGTGACCTGGGTCGTCGGCTGGCGGATGGCGATGACGAGGCCGGCGACCGGCGGGAAGACCTCGCGGCCCAGGGGGGCCAGGCCCAGGCGATGGCAGAGGGCCTCGAACTCCTGGCGGGTCATGAAGGCCTCGATGCTGGTGGAGAGGTAGTCGTAGGCCTCGCGCGAGCCGGTCAGCCAGCCGCCGATCAGCGGCACGAGGTAGCGGTTGTAGCTGTCCTGGACCAGCCGGGAGAGGGCGCTTCGGGGGCGAAAGAGCTCCAGCACCACCAGCCGGCCGCCCGGGCGCAGGACCCGCGCGCACTCGGCCAGGGCCAGGGGCAGGTCGGGCACGTTGCGCAGCCCGAAGCCGCAGACGATGCCGTCGACGCTGGCGTCGGGCAGGGGCAGCGAGCGCGCGTCAGCGACGACGATCTCCACGGGCGCGCCGGGAGGCAGGCGGGTGGCCCCCTGGTTCAGCATGGCCTCGGAGAAGTCCAGGGCGACGATCCGGGTGGCGCCGGCCTTCAGCAGCAGCTCGGTCATGTCCATCGTGCCGGCGCAGAGGTCCAGCACCTCGCCCCGAGCCTTGGGGCCCAGCGAGGCGATGGCCGCCGCCCGCCAGCGCCGGTCGAAGCCCAGGCTGAGCACGCGGTTGGTCAGGTCGTAGCGGGGCGCGATGCGGTCGAACATCCGCTGGACGGCGGGCCCCCGCTCGGGGTGCCCCGCCAGGCTGGCAACGGAGGGCTCGGCCTCGGGCTGCGGCTCCATCAGGCGACCCGCTCGACGAGGTGGGTCCCCAGCGCCAGCAGGCCGTCGCGGTAGGGGCTGTCCGGCAGCACGTCGAGGGCCTCCTGCCCCCGCCGGACCCGCGCCCGGGCGAACTCGAGCGCCTCGTCGCAGGCGCCGGTGGCGCGCACCTCGGCGATCATGGCCGGGATGCGCTCGGGCGAGGGTGGCCCCTTGCGCAGCCTCGCCCGCAGCTCGGGCTGGTGCCGCATCGCCAGGACCAGCGGCATGGTCAGCTTCCGCTCCGCCAGGTCCTGACCGCGTCGCTTGCCCGTCAGGCGGCGCTCGCCGACATAGTCGAGCACGTCGTCGGTCACCTGGAAGGCGACGCCGACCTCGTGCCCGTAGGTCTGCAGCGCCGCGGCGGCCGCGTCCTCTCGCGAGGCCCAGGCCCCAGCGGCCGCGCACCAGGCGATCAGTGAGGCCGACTTCTTCTCGACCACGTCCAGGTAGGTGTCCAGCTCCAGGTCCAGGTTGCCGGCGTTGACGAGCTGCAGCACCTCGCCCTCGGCCATGGCCGTGACGGTGCGGCCCAGCTCGGTGACGGCGGTGAAGCCGGCCTCTTCGGCCGCCAGCAGCACGGCCCGGGCCAGGCAGAAGTCACCGGTCAGGATCACGGCGGGGTTGCCGTAGACGGTCTGCGCGGCCGGTCGGCCCCGGCGCTCGGCGGCGTCGTCGACGACGTCGTCGTGCAGCAGCGATCCCAGGTGCAGCAGCTCGCCCACGCACATCAGGCGCTGGATGTCGCCCTCTCGGCCGACCGCCCGGGCGCCCAGCGCGGTCAGCAAGGGCCGCATGCGCTTGCCTCCGGCCTGCGCCAGGTAGCGGCCGATCTCGGGCACGGCCGGCACGGTCGAGTGCAGCAGCTCGCCCAGGCACCCCTCCGTCGCCTGCATCTCGGCGACGACCAGGGCGAAGACCCGCTCGATCGAGGGGGGAGCGCCGCCGGGCAGGACGCTGAGCGGGGCGTGTGCGTGAAGCCCGACGGCCTCGGCGCGGAGCGGTTGGGTCAGCATGGGCGTCTCCCTTTTCTTCAATCGTCATTGAAGACACTGAGAAGGAGGGATAACATGCTCAGCGAGCCCGCAAGGGCGAGGAGGCCGGTTGTCCACCCTGACGCCTGGCGAGCCCAGCGCCGCCGATGCCGCCGCCCGGGCCGCCACCGCCCGGACCGCCTCTGCCCGCGCGGCGACCGCAGAGGCGACCCTGCTGGTCGCGGCCACCATCGGCGAGCTGATGGAGTTCTGGAACTTCAAGCCCTCGATGGGGCAGGTCTGGGCCGTGCTCTACCTCAGCAGCCGGCCCCTGGACGCCGCCGAGATCGCCGAGCGGACCGGCCTCTCCGCCGGCAGCGTCAGCATGACCCTGGGCGAGCTGCAGCACTGGGGCGTCGTGCGCCGCGCGCTGCTCCCGGCCGAGCGGCGGCGCTACTTCGAGGCCGAGACCGACGTGGTGGCGATGATCACCCGGGTCTTCCGCCAGCGGGAGCTGAAGGTGGTGGGCGAGGCCATCGCGCGCCTGGAGCAGGCCCGCCGGATGCTGGACGAGCGAGGCCGCAGCAGCGAGCCCGCGCAGATGCTGGAGAGCCGCTTCCTGGCCAGCCGGATCGACGCGATCCTGCGCCTCGCGCGCGTGGGGCGCAGGGTGGTGGAGCAGCTGGCGAGCGCCGGGCGGGTGGACCTGGGCGCGCTCGGAGAGGCGCTCCGACGGTCGTAGGGGACGGCGCACCCCTCCGTGCGGTACGTTATCAGCCGCCAGCCACCCCCCAACCCAGGCGTTGGCCGATGACCTCACGCGCACCCGCACTCGCCCTCCTCCTGCCCGGCCTCCTGGTCGGCGCGTGCAGCAAGCCCGAGACGATCAGCGGCAAGGTCGTGGACATCTGGGGCCGGCCGATCGTCGGCGCGACGATGGTCCTGGAGGGCGTCCCCGAGCACGGGTTGACCGACGCCCAGGGCCTCTTCAGCCTGGAGCTGGGTGAAGGATCCAGCCGCCTGATGGCCGGCAAGGACGGCTTCATCCACGACGTGTCCGAGGTCCCTGCGCCCGACGAGGAGGGCAAGCGCCCCCCGGTGGAGTTCCAGCTCTACCCGGACCCGGGCGAGGTCGGCTTCTACGCCATCGGGCGGGAGAACTACCTCGCCCTGGAAGACTTCGAGGCCGAGACCCGCGGGACCGAGGTGCGGGCCATGACTGGCCTGCGGGACATCGGCGACGTCTCGGTCTCGGGCTCCAGCACGCTGCGCTTCGTCTTCAGCTCGACGCTGCGGTCCGAGCGGCTCGCCCAGCTCAACCTGCAGCTGCATCGCCTCGAGTTCGTCGGCGACGGCTCAATGCCCGGCGTGCTGGGCGAGACCCCGGTAGCGCTCAACCTCTGGTCGGCGACCGGGGAGGCCATCCCCTTCGACCTGGTCGTGCTGCCCTCGCGGGACGACTTCCTGATCAAGCTGCGCGAGCCTCTGGCCGAGGGCGCCTACGCCTTCCACACCCAGGGCAGCCTGACCAACACCCGCTACGAGGGGCTGGACAAGCTGCCCAAGGAGCTGCGGCGGTCCTGGGCCTTCGAGGTCAAGTAGCCGCGCGGGCACGGAACCAGGCGCTCAGGATCACCATGGCGGCGGCTTGGTCGATCACCTCTCGCTGCTTGCGGCTGTCCAGCCCGGCGGCGCGCAGCTGCTCGGCGGCGTCGACCGTGCTGTAGCGCTCGTCCTGGTACTCCACCGGCAGCGCCGTGAGCGCGGCCAGCGCCTCGCCGACCTGACGAGCCAGGCGGGCGCTGCGTCCCTCGGCGCCGTCCAGCTCGTAGGGCATCCCGACCACGATCTGCGCGACCTTGTGGGTGCGGCACAGCTCGGCCAGCCGCAGCACATCGGTCTTGACCCCCTTGCGGGAGAGCGTGCAGACGGGGGAGGGGAAGGCCGAGCGCAGATCGGCCTGCGCGACCCCGATGGTGCGGGTGCCGACGTCGAGGCCGAGGACGGTGCTGTTCATTTGCGGCTCACGCGCTGCTGTACCGACCCGGGCCTCGTCGCGCCAACCGGCTAGGAGCGGGCAGGAGGTGGCGATGCTCACCGAGGCGGTCATCCTGGCGCAAGGCAACGAGCTCACGCAGGGGCTCACCCTGGACACCAACAGCCACTGGCTGGCCAGTCGGCTGGTCGAGCTGGGCATCACGGTGCGACGGGTGATGACCGCGCCGGACCGGCTGGAGGACATCGTCGAGATCCTGCGTCGCGGCGCCGAGCTGGCGCCGATCGTCGTCAGCACGGGGGGCTTGGGGCCCACCCGAGACGACCTGACGGCTCAGGCGGCGGCCCTGGCCTTCGGCGGCTCGCTGCGCCTGCACGAGGACGCCCTGGCCCAGGTCCAGGCCCGCTTCGTGGCCTTCGGTCGCGTCATGGCCGAGGTCAACCGCAAGCAGGCGGTGCTGCCCGATGGCTGCCGGGTGCTCGAGAACCTGTGGGGCACCGCGCCAGGCTTCTCGGTCGACAGCGGGTCCAGCCGGCTCTACTTCCTGCCCGGCGTGCCGCGGGAGATGAAGCCGATGTTCGACCGGCACGTCCTCCCCGATGTGCTCGCCCGTCACCGCATCTCCGCCCCGCTGCACGTCACCGTGCGGGTCACCGGCGTGCCCGAGAGCGTGCTCGAAGAGAAGATGCAGGGCCTCGAGCGCCCCGGCCTGGAGATCGGCTTTCGGACCAAGCTACCCGAGAACCACGTCAAGCTCCGCTTCGAGCCGGGCTTTCCCGCGGCGGAGCGCCTCGCCCTGGTGGAGGAGGTGCGGGCGCGCATCGGCTGGCGGGCCTTTGGCGTGGACTCCGGCGATCTCGCCGAGGTGGTCGGGCAGGCCCTGGCGGCCCGAGGCGAGACCCTGGCCCTGGCCGAGAGCTGCACCGCGGGCAGCTTGTCGGCCTGGGTGGGCAGCGTGCCGGGCGCGAGTCGGTACCTGCTCGAAGGCGCCGTGGTCTACAGCAACGAGGCCAAGGTGCGGACCTGCGGCGTGGACCCGGCGCTGCTGGAAGAGCACGGCGCCGTCAGCGAGCCGGTGGCCCGCCAGCTCGCCCGCGGGATCCGCGCTCGCGCGGGCGCCACCTGGGGCATCGGCATCACCGGCATCGCCGGGCCCGGCGGTGGCACCGAGGCCAAGCCGGTCGGCACGGTCCACGTCGCGCTGGCGGGACCGGAGACCTTTGAAGAGCATCGGGCCCTGCGCATCCCGGGGGACCGAGCGCGGGTGGTCTCGCTGAGCGCCGCCGCAGCCTTGGAGATGCTGTGGCGGCGCCTGTCGGTCTGACCCGCTGCGGGCCTAGAAGTAGGCTGCGGGCCTAGAAGTAGAAGTTCAGGCCCATCGTGCCCTGGACGGCGCCGGGCAGGGCGATGTCGTCCTCCTGCCGGTCGATGTAGCTGATGTAGCGACCTTCGAAGTTGAGCGAGGCCTTCTCTCCGACGGCGAACTCCAGGCCCAGTCCGGCGTGGGGGCCGGCCAGGGCGTCGAAGCCCTGGTACTCGTAGGCGCCCAGGCTGTCTTCGACCGAGCGGGGGGTGACGGTCAGGCCGACCAGGGCGTAGGGGCTGACCCGCGTCCAGGGGAAGGCGAAGAGCTGCACGCTGGCCGAGACGGGGTCCTGGTCGCGCTGGGAGTGCTCGTCGAAGCTGTCGCTGTGGTGCATCCAGGAGAGCTCCAGGCCGACGGACTCGACGGGGCGGTAGCGCAGGGCCAGGCCCAGCCCCATGTCGCCGTAGCCACCGGCCTTCTCGTAGCCGCTGGCGTAGGTGCCACCGCGCACGCCCAGGGCGAGGCTGCGGTTGCGGTCGACCGCGCGGGTGGGCTCGGCGTTCTTGATCCGCTGGCCCGAGCTGTCCTTCACCACGACGCGGTGGCGGGCCGGAGGCGGGTTGTAGATGAAGATGCCCGTGGCCCAGTAGCGGGGGCTGTGATGAGGCACGCCACGCAGGTGGTAGCGGTGGTAGCTGGGGGCCCAGCGGCTGGGGAGGCCGGCTCGCTGGTGGACGACGTGGCGGGGGGGACGGGGCTTGCCGCCGTTGGACGCGTGGGCCGGCGGGCGTCCGCCCGAGCTGGACGGCCGGACGTGGGAGTTGCCGGCGCGCGGGCTCTGGGCTTGATCGGGCCGCTGATGCTGACCCTGACCGTCGCGCGCGCCGCCCTGGTTCTGGCCGTTCCGGTCGCCGCCCTGGTTCTGGCCGTTCCGGTCGCCGCCCTGGCCCTGGCCGTTGCCCGGCCGGGTGCCCTGGCTGCCTTGGCCCTCACGAGCCTGGGAGGCGCGCGAGATAGTGCGCTTCTGCGCGGCCGGGGCCGCGGTGCTCCGCTGCGCGGCCGGGGCCGGGGTGCTGCGAGCCGGGGCCGCGGTGCTCTTCTTCGCGGCCGGGGCCGCGGTGCTGCGAGCCGGAGCAGCGGTGCTCTTCTTCGCGGCCGGGGCCGCGGTGCTGCGAGCCGGAGCAGCGGTGCTGCGAGCCGGCGCCGCGCTGCTCTTCCGGGCCGCCGGGGCCGCCTTGGCTGCCGGACGGGAGCCGCTCGCGCCGCCTCGCCCCTTCACCGCTGCACCGCGGCGGTCAGCGCGGTCGTTGCTGGCTGCGGGGGCATCGCCGCTGTCCAGCTGCTCACCGACCTCGGACCCGAAAGGACCGTCCAGCAGGGTCGCCTCCTGGCTCGACGCCGCCGCGGGGGCGCTGAGGAAGGCCAGGAGAGAGGGGATGAGGAAGGCGATCGCCGTGTGAGCCATGAGATCCTCCGGTGCTGCGCCGGAGTCGACCGGCGGCGCTGGATGGACGACCGTCGGCGCAACCCATTCGGCTCGTAGAGGAAAAAAGTCGGATCAAGGGGCCGGGAAGGACGTGCGCAGCCTCTCGATCAGCACCTCGCGCAGCTCCATGACCTCGGGGCGTCCGCTGGCCCGCACCGCGCGGGCGGGGCTCTCGGCTCGATCGGGCAGGGCCGCGCCGATCTCCAGGGAGAGGCTGCGGCCGTCGATCATCGTCAGGACCAGCCGCGCGGTGGGCGTCGAGAGGCCGGCCTCGGCGGGGCTGAGCCCTTCGAGCACGCGGTCGCCTCGCAGCTCGGCCAGCGCGCGGCTGACCAGGTTCAGCCTCTCCACGTCCAGCTCTCGTCCGGCGGGGCTGAGGGACTCCCAGCGGCCTTCGGATGGCAGCTGCCGCACGATCCGCTGCTGGCCGCCCTCCTCCCAGCTCATGGTGTCGAGGTCCTCGGGCGCGAAGCTGAGCAGCCTGCGCTCGCGGAGATCGTCGCGCTCGGCCAGCAAGGCCAGGATGTCGCGCCGGGGCACGCGGAAGACGGCGTCCTCGCCCTCGATGCGCACGAAAGCCGCCTCGGCGTGGGCACGGCGGCCCAGCTCCAGGACCGGCGTCCGACCATCGCGGAGCTGGAAGCGAACCCGCACCACCGGCGGATCGAAGCCGCCTGCGAAGTCAGAGGTCAGGACCTCCTCGGCGCGCATCCCGACCAGTCGGTCGACCACGGCGTCGAGAAAACCCTGGTCCAGCGGCCAGGGGGCGGCCGGCTCCAGCGCCCAGGGGCCGAGCTGGTCCAGGCCGACCGGGGGGCGCTCCAGCAGGATGGGATCGCGCTGGTCCTGCTCCCAGCGCATCGAGACCACGTCCGGACGCTCGAAGCGCAGCAGATCCCGGTTCCGCCAGTGGCTGACGTTGGCCGAGTAGGACTCGCGGCCGCCGACCCGCGCGCGGTAGATCGCCTCGCTGCCGCTCAGGCGGACGAAGCTGCTGCCCCCGGGCGCGTCGGCGCCGATGGTCAGGCTGGCCACGGGCGCCTCGCCCTGGGCCCAGAGCTCGACGACCACGCCTTTGCCCGGCTCGAGCCCGTAGGTGTCCAGGTTGCCCTCGTCGACCCGCACATCCATGGGCAGCGGCTGGGAAAAGACCTCCAGCAGGGCGTCCACGGTCGGCTGATCGGCGGGCGCGGAGACTGGCGCCACGATCCTCCAGCCGGCCTCGTCGACCCGCTCCAGGACCAGCTTCTCGACCGAGTCCGAGAGCTCGATGCGGCGAGCCTGGTCGAGCGCGATGGCCGGGAGGGTGGGGGTGGTGTCACCCTCGGGGCTTCGGCGGACCCAGAGGTTGGCCACGACGAGCAGCAGGGTCAGCGCCAGGAGCGCCCAGGTTCGTGCGGAGGGCTTCATGGGCGCGGCTCCTCGCCACCCTGGTGGAAGGAGGCGAAGCGGCGCTTGCTCAGCAGCCGGATCAGCCCCAGCAGCGCCAGGGGGAGCAGCCCGCCGCCCACGATCAGGGCACGGGTGCGGCCCAGCTCGCCCTCGGCCAGGGGCCGCAGCGTGGGCTGCTGCACGCTCTTCGAGCGGATGGCGATCAGGCTGCCGTCCTCGACCATCCAGTCGACGAGGTTCTGCATGAAGAGCACGTGGTTGGGCACGAAGTCGGCCGATCCCGCGACGACCAGCCGGGCGTCGGCGCCGCTGCGGATCTGGGGGGCCTCAGTCGGGCTCTCGCTGGTGGCGGCCATGGACGGATCGGCGTCCGGAGGAGCGGCCTGGGCGTAGGCGCTCTGGAAGCTGCCCCGCAGGCTCACCAGCAGCGGGAAGGAGCCGGTCTGCTCGCTGGAGAGCGGGGAGCGCAGCGCCTCGGGCGCCAGGGTGCGCAAGCCCGCCAGGCGCCCCGAGCCCTCGTGGCTGCGCGCGAGCACGGTGCCGACCACCTCGGGCGGCAGCGGGTCGGCCAGCTCCACCGAGCTGGCGAAGGGGAAGAGCATGCTGTCCAGGTCCCGAACGACCAGGTTGTCGCGGTCCAGCTCCTGGGTCCGCGGGATCAGCGGCGTGTTCACGGGCACCAGGGCCAGCTGATCCCCCTGTCGGACCGGCAGGTTCATCATGCCGTTGCGCTGGCGATCGATGATCAGGTCGCGGTTGGCCTGCACATGGTGGTGGGCCAGCAGCCCCTCCATCCCGTGCAGCACCCGCAGGGGCCGCATCGTCCGCAGGTCGGGCTTGAGGTTGGAGAGGAAGACCGCCAGCCCGCCGCCGCGCATCAGGTGCTGATCGAGCTGGTAGAGGGCCCGATCGCTGAGCGGCCGCTGCGGTCCGACCACCAGCAGGGCGCTGACGTCCTCGGGCACGCTGCCGGCTCCCCCCAGGGGCACGACCCGCAGATCGTAGCGCTCCAGCAGCCTCTGCCGCAGGGTGGCCAGCGGCCCGGACTCCTGGGTCAGCTCGGGCTCGCCGTGGCCCGTGGTCCAGCCGACCACCCGGCGCTCGTCCTTGTCCAGCAGCCCGCGGATCGAGCGGACCAGGTCGTACTCCAAGGTCTGGGTCTGGGTGATCGCCGGGAGCACGTCCTGGCGCTCGCCGTAGACCAGGGCCACGCCCATGTAGACGGTGCGCAGCTCCTTGACGGTGGCGCTGTCGAAGCGGTACTGGATCGGCGTGACCCCGAAGCGGCGGGCCTCGGCCTCCAGCTCGGGGACGCCCGTGGGGTCGACGACGCTGACCTCCATCCTGCCCTTGGCGTAGGCGGCGAGGTCGCTGAGGGTGTCGACCACGACCTGCTGGTTGGTGTTGTACGGGGCCTGCAGGCCGCCGGTGAAGTAGACCCGAGCCGCCAGGGGCCTCTCCAGCTTGCCGATGATCTCCCGGCTGCGGATGTCCAGGCTGTAGACCTTGTCCTGGGTCAGGTCCAGCCGGCTGAAGCTGCGCGCGGCCAGGGTGTTGGCCAGCACGACAACCGCGACGACCAGCAGGAGCTGGGCCCAGGAGTCGAGGAGGAGTGCGCGGCGGGTGTCCATGGCTTCAGCTCAGCCGCCGCCGTTGAAGGCTGAAGACCGCGAGGTGGAGGAAGAGCGCGACGACCGAGCCGTAGAACACCAGGTTCCGGGTGTCGATCACCCCGCGAGCGAGGTCGCCGACGTGGGTCTCGAAGCTGATGTGCTGCACGATGGGGAGCAGCGCCGGGGGGACCCGGCCCAGGGCGAAGCCCGAGACGAAGGGCACCAGGCAGATCAGCAGCGCCAGCAGGAAGGCGACGACCTGGTTGCCGGTCACTGCGCTGGCAGCAGTCCCGATCGCACAGAAGGAGGCTCCCAGCAGGAAGACACCGAGGTATCCCCCGACGACGGGGCCCCAGTCCAGGTCTCCGAGGGAGGCCAGGACCAGGGGGTAGGGGAGGGTGAGGGCCAGCGCGAGGCCGACCAGGGCGAGCGCGGCGAGGTACTTGCCGAGGACCATCTGCGGCTCGGTGATCGGCAGGGTCGCCAGCAGCTCCAGGCTGCCGCTGCGGCGCTCCTCGGCGAAGAGCCGCATCGTCAGCGCCGGGATCAGCAGGAGGTAGCTGATGCCGCACCAGAAGAAGACGGGCCGCATCGTCGCCTGCCCCTCGGCGAGCAGGTCCTGGAAGCCCAGCGAGAAGCCCGCGACGAGGCAG
Source organism: Deltaproteobacteria bacterium UBA2385 (assembly GCA_002343455.1). Classification (GTDB taxonomy): domain Bacteria; phylum Myxococcota_A; class UBA796; order UBA796; family UBA2385; genus UBA2385. The sequence goes on from DDSR01000300.1 coordinate 16,437, forward strand.
AGGAAGGTCGGGATGACGATCCACGCCAGCGGGCTGTCGAAAGCCCCGAAGAGCTCGCGGCGGAAAATGGCCGCCACGACCGCTGCGGGCGAGGTCCGACGGGGGGCCGAGGAGGGTGAGGGCGGAGTCAGGAGGCTTCCAATGTGGACCCGTGCTCGTAGCCGATGGCGGGAGGAGATCAAGGCGCATTCCTTCGCAACCTCCTTGCTGCGCCTTGGCCGATGGGACGGTATGGTGCGCTTCACCCTGCCCCGAAAGGAGTCTCCGTGACCGTTCTGACCCTGATGCTGCTCCTCCCCCTGGCCTGTGGCGACAAGGACACCGACACCGGCGAAGAGACGGACACCGACACCGACACCGATGCGGACCTGGGGACCCTGGAGTTCAGCGGGACGGCGGTGGTCCACGACAGCTACATGGGGACCGAAGTCCTCGCCTTCCTCGCCGACGAGGGCCGCGGCGACGTGATCTGCCAGCTCAGCTACCCCCTGGAGGGGGCGGCCCTGCGATCCGACTGCGACGAGTGCGACTGGGCCTTCGACGTCACCGCCGGCACGGTGGAGGTGCAGACCGATGTGGACGGCGCCTGCGACGCCATCGGCTGGGGCAAGGCCGCGCGCGCCGCGCTGACGGGCACCGCCCGCGGCTACGGCTACGTCGCCGAATACTTCGGCCACGCGCCGGTCCTGATGCGCTACGACGACGCCTCGGGCTGGAACCCCGTCAGCTACGCCGCCTACGACGAGAAGTCGGGCGCCTTCGACTACAGCTGGCAGGACGCCACCCTCCCCTACTGATCCTCTTGTCCCCCTGGAGTCTCCCATGCTGCTGAGCCTGCTCCTCCTGCCTCTCGCCTGCGGCGACAAGGGCGACACCGGCGAGCCCGAAGCCAACGTCCAGCTCTTCGACGAGAACAACTTCCGCTACGAGGGCGATGTCTCGGTCCCCTCGATCACCACCGTCAGCGGACAGGATGTCACCATCTGCTGGGATCAGGCCACCAGCGACATCCAGTGCCACGACATCGATCCCGTGCTCGACATCGACAACATCGGCCTCGCGCGCTTTCCCTACAAGACCCAGGCCGATGTCGAGGAGGGCATCTCCGTCAACTCCCTGCTCCAGGCGGACATCGACGGCTACGTCGAGCACAACACCAACCACAGCGACACCTGCGTGCAGCTCTCGGAGTTCAGCTTCTTCGGTACGCCGATCGACGTGCCCAGCGAGTACGTCGCCGACGGCGGCACCTACATGCTGATGCTGACCGTGGGCCTCGAGCCCGGCATCAACGCCAAGGTGATCACCTTCCTCCAGCCCAGCCTGGACAGCGACAACACCCAGGTCGACGTGCCGGCCTCGTGCGGACTGTTGGACTTCTCCGCCACGCTCACCGATCTCACCCCCCTGACGGTGCCCGCTTCGGCTCCCTGGATTGTCGACTGGTCTGCCCTGACCCACGACGGAATCCAGGCGCCGCTCGAGCTCTCCAGCATCGATCGGCTGATGGTGGCCTTCTACGAGGGCAAGACCCCCGAAGAGCTGCAGGGCCAGTTCCTCGATCTGGAGATCATCATGGACCGCAGCTACACCCTGGAGCTGCCGGGCGGGACCGTGGCCGACCTCAGCGAGGCGACCGGCGCCGACGGCGCCTTCACCGGCTTTGACGGCGAAGGCACCTGGCTGCTCGCCCTCTTCTGCGGCCGCTGCTACAACCCCGCCCCCGTCTTCCTCTCCGTCGTCCAGACCGAGGAGGGCTGATGTCCATGCTCCTACTGCTCGCCCTGGCGTGCACCGCTGGGAAGGGTTCGCTGGCCGAGTGCGAGGACGTCCAGGTCCAGCTCAGCGAGGTCATGCCCACCGTCGCGACCGTGACCTTCCGCACCTCCACCGAGGCGACGGCCCGCATCGCGGTCGAGGCGGGGGGGCTCTCCTTCGAGACCCGCTCCACCCCCTCGTCCGAGGACCACCAGCTGGTCCTCCGAGGCCTGAAGCCCGAGAGCGAGGTCAGCTTCCAGATCCTGACCGAGTCCGAGGGCGGCTCGTCGGAGTGCGAGGCCCAGACCCTGACCACCGGCTACCTGGACGGAGGCCTGCCAACCACGCTGGTCAGCGGCGAGGGCAACGACCAGTGGATGATGGTCCCGCTGATCGGCGCCTTCACCGGTCCGGTGCTGCTCTCTCCCGACGGCGTCATCACCTGGGCCTGGCCCGAAGAGCGTCCCCTGGACGTCTACCGGGCCCGGCACCTGCGCGACGGTAGCGGCGTCATCTACAATGCCGCCAGCGTCTCGGGCGACCCGTCGGCCGACTCTGAGCTGGTCAAGGTGAGCTGGGACGGCACCCAGGTCGAGACCATCTCCGTCCCCCTGCTGGCCCACGACTTCGTCGAGCTCGTCGACGGCACCCTGACCGCCATCGTCGTCGAGTATCGCCCGGGCAGCGACGGGGTCGACATCCGCGGCGACAAGCTGGTCGAGATCGCGCCCGATGGCACCCAGACCACCGTCTGGAGCGCCTGGGACTGCTTCGATCCCGAGATCACGCCCGGTGACGAGCCCGCCCTCGGCTGGACCTTCGTCAACGCGCTCAACGTCGCCGACGACGAGTCCGCCTACTACATCAGCATCCGCAACTTCAGCAGCATCGTGAAGATCGACCGGGCCAGCGGAGCCTGCGAGTGGGCGGTCGGCGGTGAAGCGGGCACCTTCGAGATCGACGGCGTCAGCTTCAAGCACGAGCACCAGTTCAAGGTCTTCGACGACCGCCTGCTGGTCTTCGACAACGCCGGCCTCGCCAACAACAAGAGCCGGGTGGTCGAGTATCAGCTCGACGTCGCCGCCCAGACGGCGACCGAGGTCTGGCGCTTCGAGCCCGACCCGCCGCTCAACAGCTTCGTGCTGGGCGATGTGGACCGGCTGGACGACGGCGACACCCTGGTGACCTGGTCGGTCGCCGGGCAGATCGACCGGGTCTCCCCCGATCTGACGCGCAGCTTCTCGCTCAACACCGAGCTTGGCTACGCCTTCGGCTTCATGACGGCGCGGACCTCCCTGTACGGAGAGTGAGCGTGCTGCTGCTCGCCCTCCTCTGCTCCTGCGATCCGGCCAGCGTGGACCCCGCGGACTCCGGCGACGGGGGAGTCAGCGACGGGGGAGGCAGCG
>DDSR01000131.1 GCA_002343455.1 Deltaproteobacteria bacterium UBA2385
GCGCTGTGGAGAGCGGCGCAGGGGGAGGCGAGAGCACAGGGGGAGGCGAGAGCACGGGGGGAGGCTGGCGCTCCAGCCGAGGAGAGGCGATCGTCCGGGGCAGCGGCCGTGGTCCGCTGAGCCGGCGGAGCCGCTCGGACTCGCGGGTCGGGGCCGAGCCCTCCTCGCCGGCCTCGATGATCTCCTCGGCGAGCTCGTCCTCGTCCAGGCGCGGGGTGGGCATCTTCTCGATCAGGCGGGCGAGGTCGATCATGTCGATCAAGGTGGGCAGGGCCGGGTCGACCTCGCCGGTGAGGGAGATCACCTCGTCCGCGATCGGGGGCAGGATGTGGTCCTGGCCGGTCAGGGTCTCGACCTCGATCCGCAGCTCGGTCCAGACCTCGGGCTCGAGGTCGAGCAGGAAGCGGTCGTCCAGGCGGCTGAGGGAGCAGCTGCGTCGGGCGCCGGGGCCGCTGGGCACATACAGCAGCACGCTGGCGCGAAGCTGGTCGGCAGAGAGCTGGTCCTCGTGGCCCCGCGAGCGGGCGGGGGGGACGATCAGCACCCCCGGGCGCGCCACGCGGAGCACGGCGCGGCCCTCTTCGACCTCGTAGCGAAAGGCCCAGGTCAGGGTCGAGGGCGAGGCTCGCCGGACCCATGCGCGCAAGGGGAGCGTCCTGCCGGGCTCGCCTGGGGCGGGAACAGCGCTCATCCCGTTCAGCTTCGGCGGCCGTGGTCGTGGCCGTGATCGTGGTCGTGAGCCGGCGTCGCTTCGTCGGCGGGGGCAGCCGGTTCGGCAGCGGGCGCGTCGGGCATGGTGCCGTCGCGCATATGTCGGTAGACGTCGCGCTTGGGCTTGTGGAAGGCGTTGGGCGCGTCCGAAGAGGTGTCCGCCATCCCCGAGACGAGGCGTCCGCCGACCTTGTCCATGAGCTTGTCGGTGGCTCGGCGACCGAGCTGACGAAGGAGCTTGCTGCCCAGGGCCATGGGACCTCCAGCCCGGAACCTACTCCCCTTGGACGGCCGGGACAATGCCTGCGGCTCAGAGAAGACCGGCGGCGACCTGGAGCTGGATGGCGGCGAGGTCCAGGTTCATGCGCTCGCGGAGCAGGCCGATGCGCGCCCGGTCCAGGCCCAGCGAGGCGTCGCTGACCTCCAGCCAGGTTGCGGAACCGGCCTGGAAGGCGCGCTCGGCGAGCAGGACGTTCTCCTCGGCCAGGGCGAGCTCGGCCTCGACCGCGCTCAGGCTGGCGCGGGCCCGCTCCAGCTCCTGCCATGCGTTGCGGACCGCCTCGCGCACCTCCTGCTGCTGACGCTGGTGGGAGAGGTCCGCCATCCGCACCATGCTCTGCTGCTCGCCGAGCTGGGAGAGGCGCAGGCCGCCGTCCCAGAGGGTCCAGTTTGCCTGGAGCACGACCATCCAGGTCCAGTTCTGGCCGGTGAAGCCGGAGACCTCGGACCAGGCCTCGGTGAAGCGGGCGTCGATCACCGGGAGGAAGCCCAGGGCCTTGCTCTGGTAGGAGTTGCGGGCGATGCGGGTCCGCAGCTCGGCGGCCTGCAGATCGCTGCGCTGGACGAGGGCGTCGGCCTCGGCGGAGGAGAGGGTGGCGGGCAGCGCCGCGGCGGCCGAGGGCAGCACGGGCTCGGAGTCGGCGGGCAGCCCGGTCAGGCGGTGGAAGGCCTGGCCGGCGGAGACGAGCGAGGACTGCGCCTGGGCGCGCTCGCGCTCGGCCTGGGCGAGGCTGAGGCGGGCCTGGACCATCGCCCGGGCCGGGGCGAGGCCCGCGGCGACCTGCCGCTCGGCGAGGCTGAGGTGGCGCTCGGCCGCCTGGACCGCGGCGTCGGCCAGGGCTCCCCCTTCGCGGGCGAGGGCGAGGCCGTAGAAGGCCTGGGCCACACCGGCGCGGACCTGCTGCTGGCGGGCGCGCTCGTCGAGGCGGGCCGCCTCGGCCGTCTTGTAGGCCGCCGAGAGCAGCGGCACGGCCTCTCCGTTGAAGAGCGGCTGCACCACGCTGAAGTTGGCGGCGGCCTGGCGCTTCTGCTGGATGACGGTCGGATCGGCGCTGAAGCCCTCGCCCAGCAGGGGGAGCAGGTCCTCGGGGATCATCGAGGCGAAGTCGAGGACCGCCTCGTGCTGGTTGAAGGTGTAGGTGGCGTTCGCGCTCACCTTGGGCTGGATCAGGGCCCAGGCCTGTCCGGGGCGGCTCTCGGCCTGGCGGGTCTGCTCGGCGATGATGGCCAGGTCCAGGTTGGACTCCAGGGCCGCGCCCCAGGCCTGCTCCAGGCTGACCGTGCCGGCAGCGGCAGGGCCCGAGGCCAGCAGGCCGAGGCCGGCCAGCAGCAAGGCGATGGTGCTGGAGGCCGCCACGCTCGCCTCGGAGGCCCGGGAGCGCCGGGAGAACAGCCGCCCGAGGCGGTCGGTGAGGTCCTCCCGGATGGAGTAGAAGGTCGGCACCATCACCAGGGTCAGGACGGTGGCGAAGGTCAGGCCGAAGATGACGGCGATCGCCATCGGGCCCCACCACTCGGCGCTGGGGCCGCCCAGCAGCACCCGCCCGCGGCCGAAGTCGATGGTCAGCCCGATCGCCATCGGCACCAGGCCCAGGACGGTGGTCACCGCCGTGAGCATGACCGGGCGGAAGCGGGTGATGCCGGCTTGGACGATCGCGTCGTTGAGCAGCACGCCCCGTGCCCGGAGCTGGTTGATGTAGTCGATCAGCACGATGGCGTTGTTGACGACGACGCCGGCCAGGGAGATCACCCCCAGGCCGGTCATGATGATGCCGAAGGGGGTGCCGGTCAGGATCAGCCCCCACAGCACGCCGACCAGGCTCAGCACGACGGTGAAGAGGATGATGAACATCGTGCTGAAGCGGTTGAACTGGCTGACCAGGACGACGGCGATCAGGGCGACGGCGACCATGAAGGCCCAGCTCAGGAACTCCTGGGCGGCCCGCTGCTCGTCGTCGGCGCCTCCCAGCCGCAGGGCGATGCCGTTCTCGAGCTCGCCGCCGGCCTGGATCTCCCCGAGCCGCTTCTCGACCGCCTCTCGCACGGCGTTCTCGTTCTTGCCGGGCTCGACATCGCCCTCGACCGTGACCACCAGCCGCTGGTCGATGTGCCGGATCGAGCCCGACCCGCCGATCATCGAGGCGGTGGCCACCGTGGAGAGGGGGACGGCGAAGGTGCTGGGGCTGGTGTCCTCGCGGCCGGCGACCCGCAGGTTGAGCACGGACTGCAGGTCGGACTTGTAGCGGGGGTCGAGCTCGACGACGATGTCGTACTCCTCGGCGCCGTCGCGCAGGGTGCTCGCCTTGTTGCCCGCGATGGCGGTGCGCACGTCGTTGGCCACCTGGACCGTGCTGGCGCCGATGCGCTTGGCGGCGCCCCGGTCGATGCGCAGGCGGACCTCGGGCCGACCGACCCGGTAGTCGTCGGAGAGGTCGGTGACCCCGTCGATCCGCGCAAGCTCGCGCTGGACCATCTGGGCGGCGCGGCCGACCTCGTGGAAGTCGTCGCCGCTGACCTCGACCGAGATCGGCTTGCCGACCGGGGGGCCCATGCGCTCCTGCTCGACGGTGATCTCCGCCCCGGGGATCAGGGAGGTCGCCGCGCGCAGGCGGTCCAGGGTCCGGAAGGTGCTCTCCAGGCGGGGCGGGTCGCCCTCGTCGGCGTTGTTGGGGTGCGGCGGGAAGTCGACCGTCAAGCGGGCCTGGTTGCTGGCGGCCTGGGCGCCCGCCATGGGGTTGCCGCTGCCCGAGACGCCCGACTCGGCCACGAAGACGTCGATGTTGGGCTCGGCCAGCAGGATCTGCTCGATCTCCCGCACCACCCGATCGGTGGCCTCGATGTCGGCGCCGTCGGCCAGCCGGACGCTGATGGTGGCGCGATCGGGCTCGACGTTGGGGAAGAACTCGGTGCCGTGGTTGAGGAAGCCGTAGGCGACGAAGGTGAGGATCAGCGAGGCGAAGCCCATGAAGGCGCTGAGGTAGCGGCGCCGGATCGACCACTCCAGGAGCTGACGGTAGGCGACGAGGACGGCGGTGCTGCCGGGCAGGCGCGTGGGCTTGGCGGCCCCCTCGGCGTCGGGGGCGCGGCGGGGCCCCAGGTGCGCCGTCGCCACCGGCATGACGACCAGGGCGACCACGAGGGAGCTGATCAGGACGATGATGATCGTCTTGGGCATGTAGCCCATGAACTGGCCCATGATCCCGGTCCACCAGATCAGCGGCAGGAAGGCGACCACGGTCGTCGCCGTCGAGGAGATGACCGCCTGGGCGACCTCGGCGGTGCCGTCGATCGAGGCCTCGACGATGTCCTTGCCCTCCTCCATGTGGCGGTAGATGTTCTCGACGATGACGATGCCGTTGTCGACGAGCATGCCGAGCGCCAGGATCAAGCCGAAGAGCACCACCATGTTCAGGGTGATGCCCAGGACCTGGAGGATGGCGAAGCTGGCCAGCATCGACAGCGGGATGGCCAAGGCGACGAAGAGGCTGGTCCGCAGGCCCAGCGCGAAGACGAGCACGCCCACGACCAGGATCAGCGCGGTCAGGATGTTGTTCTCCAGCTCGCTGACCTGCCGGGCGATGTGCTCGGACTGGTCGCCCAGCACCCGGTGCTCGACGCCCTCGGGCCAGGTGGCGGCGTGCTCCTCGACGATCAGCTTGGCGGCATCGGCGATGGCCAGGATGTTGGAGCCGGTGCGCTTGGTGATGGAGATCGAGATCGAGGGCTGTCCGGCCATCCGGGCGTAGGTGGAGCGGTCGGCGTAGCCGTCGACCACCGTGGCGATGTCGCGAATGAAGACCGGGCGGTCGCCCATCCGCTTGATCGCCACCATCCCGATCGCGTCGGCGGTGCGGAGCTCGCCGGGGACCCGCACCAGGAAGGTGCTGCCGCCAGCCTGGACCTCGCCGCCCGGGATGTTGACGTTCTCGTTGCCGATGGCGTTGGTCACATCCCCCAGGCCCAGGCCGTAGGAGGCGAGGCGCACCGGATCGACCTGCACGCGGAGCTGTCGGGTCATGCCGCCGGCCAGCTTGACGTCCAGGACGCCGTTGACCCGCTCCAGATCGTCCTGCAGATCCTCGGCGAAGCCCTTGAGCTTCTCCTCGTCCAGGTCACCGGCGATGTTGACGATCATGATCGGGAAGTCGCTGAAGCTGACCTCCTGGACGCTGGGCTCCTCGGCGTCCTCGGGCAGGTCGACCTTGGCGCGGTTGACCCGGTCGCGCACCTTCTGCAGGGCGTCCTCGATGCTGGCTTCCGGCTCGAACTCCAGGCTGATGATGGAGACGCCCTCGGCCGAGGTGCTGCTCATCTTCTTCAGATCCGGTGTCCCGGCGAGCTCGCTCTCCAGCGGGAAGGTCACCAGGGCCTCGATGTCCTCGGGTGAGACGCCGATGTAGGGCGTGCTGACCAGGACCACGGGGATCTCCACGTCGGGGAAGCTCTCCCGGGGCAGATCCCGGTAGGACATCCAGCCGAAGACCAGGACGGAGATCGAGAGCAGCAGCACGGTGGCTGCGTTGCGCACGAAGAAGCGGATCATGCAGGGCTCCTTGCCGGGCTTGCGCGGCAGGGTTCGTCTGGAGCGGCTGGGATCAGAAGGTGACGCGGCCTGCGGTGCAGCAGACGCCGCTGCGGGCCACCAGCAGGCGGTCGCCGTCCATCAGGCTGCGGTGCCCGGTGATGACCAGGGTGTCGCCGGCGCTGATGCCCGAGTCGATGACCACCTGGTCGCCGACGACCCGGCCGGGCTGCACCGGCCGCCAGCGGGCGATCTCTCCCTCGGCCACGAAGACGCCCAGCCCGTCCATGCGGGTGACCATCCAGTCCTGCGGGATGACCAGGGCGTTGTCCTGCAAGGTCTCGTGCAGGCTCACCCGGGCGATCATCCCGGGGAGCAGGGCCCGGTCGGGGTTCTCGACCAGGGCCTTGACCAGGAAGCTGCGGGTCTGGAGATCGGCGGCCGGGCTGATCGCCATCAGGGTCCCGCTGAAGGTGTGCGAGGTCGCGTCGGTCCGCACGCTGACGGCCATCCCCTCGCGCAGGCCCACCACGTCGCGGTCGGCCACCGACATCGAGAGCTCGACCCGGTCCAGCTCAACCAGCCGGGCGACGGGGCTGCCCGGGCCGACCACCTCGCCCTGCTCCAGGCTGAGCTGGCTGACGACCCCGGCGAAGGGGGCCCGGACCACCGCGCGCTCGGCGGCGATCTTCGCTAGCTCGTAGCTGGACTGCGCCAGCTGGAGCTGGGTGCGGGCCTGGTCGAGCTGCTGCGGGCTGATCAGATCGCCCATGGTCTCCAGGCGGCCGACCTCGGCCTGTGCCAGCTCGGCCTGGGCCTGGGCCTGGTCCCGGCGGGCGAGGGCGCTGCGCTGGTCGATGTTCGCCAGCGCCTGGCCGCTCTTGACGGCCTCGCCCTCCTGCACGTAGACGCGCTCGACGAAGCCGCCGGTGGCTGAGGCCAGCAGGGCCTCGCGCGCGCCGCTGACCTCGGCGGGCACCTGGATGTCGATCTCGGCCACGCCGGTCTCCAGGCGGGCGAGCTCGACGCGGACCTCGGTGACGGGGGCCGCCGCCCGGGTGGGCTCGGCTTCTTCGGAGGCTACCTCGGCGTCTGCCTGGCCGCACCCGACCAGGGTGAGCAGAACGAGGAGGGGCAAGGAGGCCGATGGTCTCATGGGAGGTTCCGAGGGGGTGAGGCGGGGGCGAGCCCGCGAAAGAGGAGGTCGACGATTCGGGCGGGGCTGTCTTCGCTGGAAGGCAGGCCCTTGAGGGCGAGGAAGGCGCGGGAGTGAAGCGCTCCCAGCAAGGCCAGCACCGCGTCTTCGAGGTTCACGTCCTCGCGCACCTCGCCGGTGGCGATGCCCTCGGCGAAGAGGCGGAGGATGAGGGCCTGGTTGCGCTCGTGGTAGCGGGCGAAGTCGATGTCGGGCTGACCCTTGTCCGGTCGGGTCTGCATCACCAGCATCATCCGCATGGACTCGGGATCGCTGTGGGTGGCGGTGAAGACCCCCTGGGCGAGGGCCAGGATGCGATCCCGGACCGAGCCCTTGGTCGCGCTGGCCTGGGCCACCAGGGGCAGCAGGCCGTCCAGGCACTGCTCCACCGTGGCGCGGAAGAGGGCCTCCTTGCTGCCGAAGTGATAGTAGAGCGCGGGCTTGGTGCAGCCCGCCGCCAGGGCGACCTCGCGCATGGAGGTCGGCCCGAAGCCCCGATCGGCGAACAGGCGGACCGAGACGCGAAGGATGCGCGCGCGCAGATCCTTGTCGGTCTCGGTGTCGACCTGGGGGTCGGCCTGTTCGGGGGGCGGCATGTGGGGGCTCCGGTACTTACCGACCGGTAGGTAACCATGGCCCGCTGCCCGTCAAATGCTTTTCCTTCGTCGCCATCAAGCTGCTACAATGCGCCCCACACCGAGGGTCAGCCTCCCAGCCCTCGCGGAGATTCCATGCGACTGCGCGCCGCCGCCTCCTGCCTCGCCACGCTGTCCCTCGTCGCGTGCGGGGACACCAAGGTGATGGCCTTCAACACCCCACCGGTCGTCTCGATCATCCGCCCGTTGGACGGCGCCACCTTCCTCTCCGACGAGGTCATCGTGGTCGAAGGGGTGGCCGACGACTCCCAGGACGCCGCCGAAGACTTGCGCCTGTACTGGACCAGCAGCCTGGACGGGGACCTGGGCGAGGACAGCCCCGACGTCAACGGCGAGTTCTACCTCGCGCTGACCGGCCTCTCGGCCGGCTCGCACGCCCTGACGTTGACCGTGCTGGACACCGATGGCGAGAGCGGATCGACCAGCGTGGGCTTCGAGGTCGGGGTCGGCGCCTCCGGGGCGCCCTCGGTCGTGATGGTCTCGCCCCAGGCCGGCGACTCCTTCCTCGCCGGCGAGACCTTCTCGGTCTACGGCACGGTCAGCGACGAGCAGCAGACACCCGACACCCTCGAGCTGAGCCTCTCCTCCAGCCTGCAGGGCGAGCTCTGGAGCGGCGCGGCCAGCGCCACCGGCTCGGTCGTGGTCGAGGTGGCCGGCGGCCTGAGCGAGGGGGACCACGTGCTCAGCCTGCTGGCGCGAGACCAGGACGGCAACCTGGCCGAGGCCGGCACCGCGATCGAGGTGATCGCCGACGGCCGGCCGGGCGCGGCGATCTCCGAGCCCGCCGACGGCAGCCGCCACGTCTACACCGACACCATCAGCCTGCGCGGCATGGTCAGCGACGCCGAGACCGACACCGAGCTGCTGCGGACCAGCTGGGAGTCGGACCGGGACGGCCTGCTGGCCAGCGGGGCGCCCGACAGCGCCGGCAACACCTCGGTCGGAACGACGCTGTCCCTCGGCGTCCACACCATCACCCTCTCGGTGCTGGACGAGGAGGACAAGGTGGGCAGCGACAGCGTGGTCCTGACGGTCTACGACCCGCTGGAGGTCGACGACGACGCGGACGGCTGGACCGAGAACGACGGCGACTGCGACGACGGGGACGCCAGCGTCAACCCCGGCGCGACCGAGATCTGCGACACGATCGACAACGACTGCGACGGCATGGTCAACGAGAACGCCTGGGACACCTGGGAAGAGAACGACAGCTTCGCCGCGGCCTTCGACCTGGGCGAGGTCGACGACTCGATCTGGTCCAGCGAGAGCATCACCATGGCCACCATCACCCTGCACGGGTCGGGGGACGTGGACTGGTTCCGCTGGGACGCCGACGACGAGTGGTACGACAACGTCGGCATCAGCGTGCGGGTGACGGGCCTGCCCTCCAGCGGGACCTACGCGATCGAGCTGTACCAGATCGACGGCAGCACCGCGACCTTGCGCGACAGCGCCTCGGGCTCGGCCGCCCTCAGCGTCAGCTACGAGGGCGACCTCTTCGACACCGACGAGGACCTCTGGGCCATCCGCTTCTACGCCAGCGGCTGGCCCTCGGGGAGCTGCTCCACAAGCTACTCGATCACCATCAGCAGCTAGAAGTTCCGGTCCAGGCGCAGGGCGATCTGCGGCCAGCGGCTGGACGGCGTGATGGAGGGCTGGCTGTCCAGCAGCCCGGCGACCGTGACCGCCGCGTAGGTCGGGCGGGCGCCGAAGAGGTCGGCCTTGCCGCCCAGGCCCAGGGCCCAGCCGCTCGCCAGGGTCGTCCCGCCAGAGGTGGGCTCGGAGCTGGCGCTGCCGGGGTTGGCCCGCAGGGCGCCGGCGTCCAGGCCCGCGGTCAGCTGGAGCTGCGAGAGCCAGGCCAGTGGGAGGGGGACGCTGGCCTGGCGCAGCGCGTTCCAGCGGCCCTCGACGCTGGCGATGGCGGCCTGGTGGCCGAGCAGATCCGCGGAGGACAGGCCCCGGACCCCACCGCTCCCGCCAAGGCTGAGCAGGCGGTGCTCGACCTCGCCGACGACCAGGCCGCCCGAGGCTCTCCCGGCCAGGGCCAGCCGACCTCCGACCGGGACCAGGCCCGTGAGGCCGCCGCGGAGGCCTCCCCAGCGGGCCGAGGAGCCGGGGACCAGCCCGCCGTCGACGCTCGCGGTCAGGCGGTAGCCGCGCATCGGCAGGTCGGTGTCCACCCGGGTCTCCCAGGCGAAGCCCATCCCGCCGCCCAGGGCGACCCGCCCGTCCTTGGTGGGGCGGTAGCCGGGGTCCAGCAGGGCGGGGCCGGCCAGGGCCCACAGCCGGAGCGGGCGGCTGCGGCGGTCCTGGAGCGGCCCGCGAAAGTGGAAGACGCCGGCCTGGGCCCGGACCAGGTCGCGGGAGTCGGTGGCGAGGCCCAGGTCGAAGAGCCAGCGGGTGTCGTACTGGCGGCGGAAGGTCAGGTCGGCGAAGGCGGTGATGCGCCCCTCGGAGAGGTTCAGCTCGGCGGGGAAGGCGCTGGCGACGACGGTCCAGCGGCGCGGCCAGCGGTCGAAGAGCGGCGACTGGTCGACGTCGCCGTGGGGGTCGATCTCGACGGAGCGGGGCTTGTCGGCCAGCGGCAGCCGCAGCTCGGCGGGTCCGGGGCCGGCCAGCCAGGCCTGCTCGTGGTCGTCGACCCTCAGGACGATGGCCTCGGCGGGCGCGTCGGGCTCGGCCTGCCGCTGCACCTGGACGACGAATTCCTCGCCCGCTCGCACCAGGTCGACCCGCAGATCGGTCGGCCCGGCCAGCCGACGCAGCTCCTCGAAGCCCTCCCGGGTCAGGCCGATCTCCGCCAGGGCCTCGGTCGGGTCGACCCCCTCGAGCAGGCGGCGCGAGAGGGCCAGGGCGGTGCCCTCGCCCAGCCGGTGATCGAGGCGGTGCTGGAGCACCCGGCCGGGCGCCTTGCGGTCGCTCAGCTCGGAGAGGTCGTCGAGCACCGGGTCGCCGGGCCACTGCTCGTCGAAGACCTCGCTGTAGAAGGGCAGGCTGCCGTCGTAGAGCAGGTCGTCGATCTGCGGGATCCAGGACAGCCAGCCCAGCGTCTTGCGCGCGTCGGGGCCCTCGGCGACCCGCTCGGCCAGCGTGTCGGCGACCAGCTCGCGCAGGCCGGGGTCCTCCAGGGGCAGGCCGGCGCGCAGCAGGCCGCGTCGCACGGCCGAGTGGTGGTAGCTGCGCAGGCCACCGCTCAGGCGCAGGGCGAGGTCGGAGAGGAAGAGCGTGCCGGGCCCTTCGCGGCTCAGGCGTCGCCAGGAGGGGCTCTCGACGACGGTGATGTCGGGCGGGCTGGGTTTGGACCAGGCCTGCGGCGCCGGCCAGCTCTGCTCCAGCAGGCGCACCAGCTCGGCGTCGCGGCGCGGCCGGCGGGGGCCGGCCTCGACGATGCGCAGGCTCCCCCCGGCCACGGCGTGGGTCTGGACGCGGGCCCCGGGCAGCACAGCCAGGGCCAGTCGCTCGGCCCGCCCCTCCCAGCGAAGGCTGCGATCGGCGGCCTCGGCCTCCAGCACCACCCCGTTGAGCACCCCGACGCTCCCCTCGGGCACGAGCACCTCGACCTGCCAGTCGACCAGCACCAGGGCGCGACCCCGCATCGGCTGGGGGTGCCACAGGCCGTTGGCGAAGAGCCCCCGGCCCTTGACGAAGCCGCTGGCATCGACACGCTCGGGCAGCACCGCCACGAAGAGGGCCCGCTCGGACTCGCGGGTGGGCTCCTGTCGGAGGAGCTTCAGGCGGCCCTGCTCGGTGGCGCCCGGGAAGGTGCGGCGGAGCTGGAGGTCGTCGGTCGGGATCGGCAGGGCCGAGAGCAGATCGTGCAGGCTGGTGCCGGCCGGGTCGAAGAGCTCGACCTCGCCGGTGATGCTGCGCAGATCATCGTGGACCCGGGCGCGAAGCTGCACCCGCGGCGCCTCCTGCGCGAAGGCCGGCAGCCAGCCCAGCAGCAACATCACCAGGGCGAGGCGCACCGGTTCAGAAGACGAAGCCGACCCGGGTGTCCAGCGTCGGTCGCGCGTCGAGCGGGGCGGCCAGGCCCAGGTGGAAGCCCACATCGCCGGAGACGATCCGCATCCCGGCGTGGATCACGAGCTGCCGCATCTCGGCGTCGTAGTCGGGGGCCGACTTCTTGGCCCGCATCGAGCTGATGTTGAGCTCTCCCAGGCGCTCCTCGGAGAGCAGCGGGGTGGCGCGGATCCAGTTGAAGCCGACGCCGGCGTGGGGGTGGACGGTCCGCGTCTTGGAGCGCTGCATCGAGGCGAAGGCGACGGTCTTGCCCAGGGAGAGGCTGGCGTCGGCGACCCCCAGGTCCAGCTCGTCGTTGCCGATGTAGCCGGTGTAGCCGAGCTGCATGGCCAGCTCGGGCAGCTTGGGCTGGCCCTCCAGCGGGGCGAAGCGGCCGTAGGCGCCGACGATCCCCTGTCGGGTGAAGCTGACCCACCCGACCCGGGCGCCCGCCTCGAGCGAGAGGGGCAGGCCCTTGCGGACCTGGAGCTCGGGGATGAAGAGGGCGCCGGCCGCCTGGTTGCCCTCGCGCGCCAGCTCCCAGGCGGTGGGCCCGCCGTTGTAGCGGTGGCCGTGCACGAAGACGGTCGAGGCGCCCATGGACAGGTCGAAGCCGTCCATCCCCAGGGTCGCGCCGCCCTGGGCCTTGTTGGCGATGCCGGTGCCGAGGTCCTTGACGACGGTTCGCCAGGCCTGGTTGACCTCGTCCGCGGTGCCGGCGGACTGGCCCTGGTAGCTGTCCATGCCCGAGACGATGATGTCCTGCGGGTAGCCGGCCCAGGCGGGGGAGAGCGTCAGGGTCAGGGCGAGGGCGGCGGCGAGCATCGATCCTCAGCAGGGCAGGGAGAGAGCGGACGTTAGCCGCAGCGGCCGAGGAGGGCAAGCCGCCATCAGCCGCCGACGCCGGTCATGACGCCCTCGAAGAGGGTGCCGCCGTCGGCCTGGCAGTCGTGGCCCCAGGGCTTGCCCATGACCATGGCGCGGATGGCCCGGTCGAGCTGCTCGTCGCTGGCGCCCTGGCGCAGCAGGTCGCGCAGGCTGGGGGTGTCCTCGTGCGCGAGGCAGGTGCGCAGGTGGCCGTTTGCCATCAGGCGCAGGCGGTTGCAGCCCGCGCAGAAGTGCTCGGTCAGCGGGCTGATGAAGCCCACCAGCAGGCCGCTCTCCTCGATCATCCAGGAGCGCGCCGGGCCCTCGCCGCTGCTGCCCCGCTGCGGGATCAGCGTGTAGCGCTCGGCGAGGCGCTGGCGGACCTTGGCGGCTGGCACGCACTGGTGCCAGCGCGCCTCGAAGGGCATGTACTCGATGAAGCGCAGCTCGGTGCGGTCGGCCTGCTGCCCGAAGTGCTCGACCAGCTCCTCGACCTCGTCCTCGTTCTCGCCCTTCAGCAGCACGGCGTTGATCTTGACCGGGCGCAGGCCAGCCTGGTGGGCCGCCTCGATGCCGCGCAGCACCCGGGCGAGGTCGCCGCCGCGGGTCAGGCGGGCGAAGCGCTCGGGCCGCAGCGAGTCGAGCGAGATGTTGATGCGGCGCAGGCCGGCCCGGGCCAGGGGCTCGGCCTGATCGACCAGGAAGTGCCCGTTGGTGGTCAGGGCGATGTCCTGGATCCCCGGGATCTCTGAGAGCATTCCGACCAGCTCAGGCAGGTCCTTGCGCAGGGTCGGCTCGCCGCCGGTCAGCCGCAGGCGGCGCACCCCGGCGGCGGCGAAGATGCGGGCGAGGCGGGTGATCTCCTCGTAGCTGAGCACCTCGGCGTGGGGCATCCAGCGGAAGCCTTCCGCGGGCATGCAGTAGGTGCAGCGGTAGTTGCAGCGGTCGGTGACGCTGATGCGCAGGTAGGTGTGCACCCGACCCAGGCTGTCAGTCAGTGGAGCCATGGGGGTCCGCTATCCCAAAAAGGGCTAGGAGAGGGCGGCCTTCACCGCGCGGGCGACCGCCGTGAATGCCTCGCCAGGACCGCCGTCTTCGAGCGCCACGGGCCGGCCGGCGTCGCCACCCTCCCGCACCCGCCCGTCGAGCGGGACCTGGGCGAGCAGCGGCACCTCGTAGCGCTCGGCGGTCCGGCGGCCGCCGCCCTCGCCGAAGGGGTGGATGCGGCTGCCGTCGGGCAGGTCCATCCAGGCCATGTTCTCGACCACGCCCAGGACCGGCACCTCGAGCTTGCGGAACATCTCGACCCCGCGCACGGCGTCGAGCACGGCGACGTCCTGGGGGGTGGTGACGATGACGGCGCCGGCGATGTCGACGGCCTGGATCATGGTCAGCTGGGCGTCGCCGGTGCCCGGGGGCAGGTCGATGATCAGGACGTCGAGCTGTCCCCAGGCCACGTCCTGCAGGAACTGCTTGACCACCCCCATCACCATCGGGCCGCGCCAGATGATCGGCTCGTCGTCGGGGACCAGGAAGCCGATCGACATGGCCTTGATGCCGTAGGCCTCCATCGGGACGATCTTCTTGTCGTCGTTGGCGAAGACGCGGCCGCTGAGGTGCAGCATGGTGGGCACGCTGGGGCCGTAGATGTCGGCGTCCATGATGCCGACCGACCAGCCCTGGCGCTGCAGGGCGATGGCGAGGTTGGTGGCGACGGTGGACTTGCCGACGCCGCCCTTGCCCGAGGCGACGGCAATGATGTTCTTCACTCCGGGCAGCGGCTTCAAGCCACGCTGCACGGTGTGGGCGACNNCTTGCCCGAGGCGACCGCGACGATGCGGGCCACGCCGGGGATGTCCTTCTTGGTGATCGGGCCCCCGTGGGCCTGCATGCCGCCGCCCTCCATCCCGCGGACGGGGGGCGCCTTGGGGGTCTTGGGGGTGCCGTGGCTGTGCGAGTGCCCGTGGTCGTGGCTGTGCCCGTGATCGGGAGCCTTGGCCGGCACGGCGTTCATGGAGGGCCTCACCTGGCAGCGCACCTCGCCCTTCCAGCCCAGCCCCTCGATGTTGCGCAGCAGGGACTCCCGCATCCGGGCCAGGTCCTCGGCGCCATGGCCGGGCGAGGCCGCCAGGGTGAAGGTGAGTGTCTCGCCGACGATACGGGCGCCCTGGATCATGCCGGCCAGCCACAGGCTGCGGCCCGAGAGGGGGTCGCGGACGCGGGTGGCGGCGGGCTCAAGGATGGCGTGGGCCTGGCCTTCGGTGGGCTGCGCTTCGGACATGGGGGGGGCTCCGCGGGGATGGGGACCGGGGAGCTAACGCAGTCCTGGGCTTCTACCGCTGGGACCATCGCAGCAGGAGGCTGGCCAGGACCTGGCCGGGGCTGCCCTCGTCGCGCTCCTTGCGCCCGTCCCAGGACCAGACCTTGGCCTCGCGCCGCACGTAGACGGCGCTGCCGTCGAGGGCGAAGAGGGTGCCGAAGCCAGGGAGGGGGGCGCCGGTGCGCTCGACCGCGGGGCCGTCGGGATCGCGGTCGGTGCCGGGCAGCAGGCCGCCGTCGCCGTCGACGCAGGTCCCGACCCGGCGAGGGTGCCGATGCAGGGCGACGATCTCGGGCCAGGGCTCGCCCTCGCCGACCAGCAGCACCTTGGAGCCCGGGCGCATCAGGTCGGGGAAGCCGAAGGCGCCGTAGGCGCGCCCGTCGGGGAGCAGGACGCGGCCGCGCTCGCCGGCGGACTCGAGCACGTTGCGGGCGGGGGCGAGGCGCTCGAAGGCCTCGGGCAGGGGGGGGAAGCGGTCCCGGTCCAGGCTGCCGCCCAGGGCCAGCAGGGCCGCCTCCCAGCCGCTGCCCCCCGGAGGAGGACGGGCCGGGGCCGCCTCGCCGGGGATCTCGCTCACGACGGCGCGAGAGCCGGGAGCGAGGGGCTCCTGCCGGCCTTCGGCGGACGGGGGGAGGAGCAGCGGCAGCAGCGGAGGCAGCACGGCGCTGAGCGCGAGGCTGGCATGGTCGGGAGAGGCGTTGGCGAGCAGCCCGTCGCCGCAGCGGCCGAGCTCCAGCGTCGCGAGGCAACCGGCGGGTCCGTCACGCTCTGTCGCGAGTCGCCGCAGCCACTCGGCCGGGCCGGGCAGCGGCGCCTCGATGGCCTCGATCAGCGGCGCGCCGGGGGCTCCGACGAACAAGCTGAGCCCGGGGAAGGAGTGCGCCAGGAGCAGCTCGTGGGCCAGGTCGTCGGGGGCGAGGGCCACGCAGCGGTGCAGGTGCAGGCCCGCGGCGACGGCCACCGCGGCGAGCTCTTCGGCGGGCGGCGCGGGGCTGAGGACGAGGATCTGGGTGGAGGTCGACATCGGGGCTCCCGAGGGGGGGAGGGGGAGTATAGCGGCCTCAGGAGGCCGGGATGTCCTCGGGGCGGTTGACGTTGCGGAGGCTGTCGGGCTCGACCTCGACGCGGGGCAGGTGGGCGAGGGCGGCGTACACCGAGAGGCCCGCTCGGGCGGCCCGCTCCAGCTCGTCGGCCAGCTCGACCGACAGCAGGGCCAGCAGGGGCTGCTGCTGATCCCCCGCGCGTGCGCAGCAGGGACCGCCGCTGGCGAGCAGCCGGGCGACGCTCTCCTTGGACAGCCAGGCCAGATCGCAGGGGCTGAAGAAGGCGCAGCGGTGCCCCGACGAGGCCGCGTGGCGCAGGCCGCTGACGAGGCCGTGCAGGGGGTGGTGGTCGGCCTCGACCTCGTGCAGGAAGGGGAGGCCCAGCGAGGCCTGCTGGGGGTCCTTGCCCACCAGGGTCACCGGCTCGACGCCTCCCTCGCGCAGCGCCCGGGCCACCCGCAGCGCCATCGGCTCGCCCTCCACCTCGACCCGGGCCTTGTCCCGGCCCATCCTCGACGAGCGGCCCCCGCTGAGCAGGTAGCCCGGCGGCCTCACCCGGCGCGCCAGGGGGTGGGGTCCGCCTCGCGGGCGGTGAAGGACCAGTCGAAGACCTGGGTGGGGAGCCGCTCGCCGGGGGCGAAGCCCTGGCTCTCGACGCCGAGGAGGGCGAGGCCGTGAGCCCAGGCCATGCTGCTGCCCTGGCCAGAGCCCTGGTCGCCGGTGGTGCGTCCCTCGACGCTGCCGTCCTCGGCGAGGCGCAGCGCGAGGCGGACCAGCTCGGCGCGCCCGGGGTTCTTGTGGAAGCCATCGAGGACGCGGACCTGCACCACGGGCAGGTAGGGGCGCGGATCACCCAGGGCCCGCCGCAGCACCGGTCGGACGAACTGGAGGAAGTTGACCTGGCAGCTGACCGGGTTGCCCGGCAGGCCGAAGATCGGCACGGCGCCGATGTGCCCGAAGGCCAGGGGCTTGCCGGGCTTCATGCGCACCTTCCAGAAGTCCAGCCCGACGCCCAGCGAGGCGAAGGCCTCCTTGACGAAGTCGAAGTCGCCGACGCTGACCCCGCCGGTGCTGATCAGCAGATCGGGCTGGACGGAGAGGGCGCGGCCGAAGGCGTCGACGGTCCCGGCCAGCGTGTCGGGGGCGACGCCGCAGTCGATCGCCAGCCCGCCGGCCTGCTCGATCCAGCCGCAGAGGGCGAGGCTGTTGCTGCCGTGGATCTGCCCGGGTCCAAGGGGCGAGCCGGGGGCGACCAGCTCGTCGCCGGTGCCGATGACCGCCACCCGGGGCCGCGCCCAGACGGGGACCCGGTCGATGCCCGCGCCGGCCAGCAGGCCGACGGCCCCGGGTCCGAGCAGGCTGCCGACCGAGAGCAGGCGCTCGCCAGGGCGTCGCTCGCTGCCGGCGCGGCGGATGTGCTGGCCGGGCGCGGCCGGACCGCGGACCCGGACCTGTTCGGGCGTGCCCGGCAGGAGCTCGGTGTCTTCGCGCATCACCACGGCGTCGGCGCCCGGGGGCAGGGGAGCGCCGGTCATGATGCGGGAGCAGGTCCCCGGCAGGACTTCGAGCCGCCCGACGCCGCCGGCCTGGATGGTCTCGAGCACCCGCAGCACGACCTCACCGGAGGCGTCCAGCGCCCGCAGGGCGAAGCCGTCCATCGCGCTGTTGTCCCAGGGCGGCAGCGAGCCCGGGCAGTCCAGGTCCCGGGCCAGCACCCGGCCCAGGGCGGCCTCGATCCCGACCTCTTCCAGCCGAGGGGCGGGGCTGACCGCCTCGCAGCGGGCGCGGGCCTCCTCGACCGAGAGCATGCTCAGCCTCGGACCTTGAGCTTCTGCCCCACTTCGATGTGGCTGCCCTTGATGCCGTTGAGCCGCTTGAGCTGCTCCAGGCTGAGGCCGTAGCGGGCGGCGACGGCCGAGAGGGTGTCGCCCTTGCGCACGACGTGGACCCTGGGGGCGCTGCTGCTCTTTGTCGAGCTGCTGCTGCTGCTGCTGCTCTTGGCCTGCACCTTCAGCGACTGCCCGACCATGACGTGGTTGGCGTTGCGCAGGCCGTTCCAGCTCTGCAGATCGGCGGCGCTGACGCCGTACCGGGCGGCGATGCCCGAGAGGGTCTCGCCCTTGCGCACGACATGGCTGATGGTCTGGGTGCGGGCGGTGGCGGCCGGGGCGCTCTTGGCCTTGGGGGCCGCTTCGGGCGCCGAGCTGCTGGCCTTGCTGCTGGCGCCCCCTCCCGCCGTCGAGGTCAGGGCCTGCGGCAGCGCCGCCGTCTTGCTGGGGATGACGAGGTTCATCCCGGGGTAGATCTTGTTGGCGTTGGCGATGCGGTTGGTCGTCTGCAGCTCGGACATCGAGATGCCGTAGCGGCCGGCGATCGTCGACAGGGTCTCGCCCTTGCGCACCGTGTGGTGGGCGAAGCTGCGACGCTCTTCGGCGGGCACCTGCTCAAGCCGGGCCAGGAAGCTGTCCTTGCCGCCGGCTGGCACGTAGACCAGCTGCTTGTCGGGGGTCGGCGGCAGGGCCCAGCGGCGCAGGTGCGGGTTGAGGCGCTGGAACTCTTCGTTGCTGATGCCCGCGCTGCGCGCCAGGATGTCCAGCCCCATGCCGGGACCGACCTCGACCGGCTCGATCCGATCGGGCTCCTGGTACTCGATGTCGGTGAAGCCGTAGCGCTCGGGGTGCTTGCCGATGATCGCCGCCGCCAGCAGCTTGGGGACGTAGTTGTCCGTCTCGGGCCGGAAGGAGCCCTTGTTCACCATCGTCCAGAAGTCGATCTTGCCGTAGGTCTTCTGGGCCCGGTTGATGCGCCCGGGGCCGGCGTTGTAGGCCGCCCAGGCCAGGTACCAGTCGCCGTACTGCGCGTACAGATCGCTGAGCAGGCGGATGGCCGCGTCGGTGGCCATCTCGGGATCGCGGCGCTCGTCCACCCACTGGTCGATGCGCAGATCGTACATCTTGCCGGTGCTGGCGATGAACTGCCAGAGCCCCGCGGCGGCAGCCGAGCTGTAGGCGTGCGGGTTGTAGCCGCTCTCGATCATGGAGAGGTAGACGAGGTCCTCGGGCATCCCCGCGGCCCGCAGCTTCTCCTTCATCATCGGCTGGTACTTGGTCGATCGCCCCAGGTAGCGCGCGTAGTGCTTGCGGCCGCTGCCGGTGAAGTACTCCATCCACTTGATCACGGCGTCGTTGACCACCAGCGGGATGTCGAACTCGGCGGGGTCGATCGAGCTCAGGTAGAGCGGATCGTTGTCCAGGGTGCCCTTGGGGTCGACGTAGAAGGGGACCGGGCTCTGGTAGCGGGTCGCCTGCGAGAGGATGGAGCGCTCGGAGTCGCGGCTCTTCTCCAGCTCCTCGCTGGCCTCGATGGCCTCGGTGTCGACGGGGACGAGGGCCGGATCGGGCTCGGCGGCCGGGGCCTCCTCCCCGCTGTCGGCGGCCTCGATCCAGTCCCAGATCGAGCCCTCCTTCTCGGCAGTGCTCCCGGCGACGGGAGGCGCGGCATGCTCTCCCTCGGCGCCGGCCTGGATGGCGGCCTTCCGGTCACGACGACCGGCCTCGGCAGGCGAGGAGCCGAGCAAGAGAGCGAGGGGGAGGCCGAGCAGTGCGAGGCGGAGCATGAGGGTTCCGGGAGCACGAGGACGAGGAGAGGCGAGGGGAGCCGCCCGGGGGAGAGGGGTCTTGACCGAGCAAGTGTAACCCAAGGCTTTGCCTGAACACAACGATGCGCTCATCGAAATCGCCGCACGGCGTCGCGGAGGCCGCCCGGGGAGGCGCGGCCATGCCGCAGCAGGTCCGAGATGACCGCCCAGCCCCGCGCGCCTCGCGCCCGCACCGAGGAGAGGCGGGCCTCGGTGATGCCGCCGATGGCGACGACGGGGCAGCGGCTGCGGTGAACGGCTTCGGCCAGCAGCTCCAGGCCGACCACCGCGTCGGCGTCGGCCTTGGTCCCGGTCGGGAAGACCGGTCCGAAGCCGATGTAGTCGGCGCCTTCCTGGTTCGCGGCCTCGACCTGCGCCAGGGTGTGGGTCGACCGGCCGATCAGGGCTGCGGGGCCCAGGAGCGCCCGGGCCTCTGCCAGCGGGCCGTCGTCTTGCCCCAGGTGCAGCCCGTGGGCCCCGCTCCGCCGGGCCGCCTCCAGGTCGTCGTTGACGATCAGCAGGGGCTCGTGCGCCCACGCGAGCCGCTGCTCCCGGGCGAGCCCGAGCAGCTCCGTTGCGGCGGCGAGGCGCTCGGCGGCCGGCCAGCCCTTGCAGCGCAGCTGGACCACCGGGCAACCTCCGGCGTAGAGCGCGCCGCCCAAGACCACCGGGTCCCCGAAGGCGGCGTCGGCGATGCCGTACAAGCCGGGGGGCAGCGCCCCAGGGGTGCTCATCCGGCGAACACGTGGCGGGCCAGCATCCGGGCCTTGGCCAGGGTCTCCTGCCACTCCGCCACCGGCGAGGAGTCGGCGACGATGCCCGCGCCGACATGCATCCGGGCTTCTCCGTCGGCGATGGTTGCGGTCCGGATGGCCACGTTGCTCCACAGCTCCCCGTCGTCCCCGAGCAACACCACGCTGCCGGTGTAGATTCCGCGGGGCCCCTCTTCCAGCTCGTGGATCAGCCGCATGGCCTCGACCTTGGGGGCGCCGGTGACGCTGCCCGGCGGGAAGGTCGCGGCGATCGCATCCCAGGCGTCCAGCCCGGGCCGCAGCCGCGCCGCCACACCCTGCTCGGCGTGCCAGAGGTCGCCGCAGACCCGGGCCCGGCGGTGGCCGTACTGGACGCCGCCGGCCACGGCGACCCGCCCCAGGTCGTTGCGCACGAGGTCGACGATCATGGTCAGCTCGGCGCGCTCCTTCTCGCTGGCCAGCAGGGCCGCCCGCGCCGCCGCGGGATCGGGCCCCAGCCGCGAGGCGGTGCCCTTGATCGGCAGGCTGTGGACGCTGATCTGCGCGCCCGGCGTCTGAGCGCGTCCACCCGCGCCCTGCGTCTGAGCGCGTCCCCCCGCGCCTTGCGCCCGGGCCCGCAGGCTCAGCTCAGGCGAGTTGCCCAGCACCCAGCGGGACCCCTGGCGGATCAGGACCCCCAGCTCGGCCGGGTTGGCGGAGCGCAGCGCCAGCCAGGCACCGACGGGGTCCGTCACCGCCGGTCCGCGCTGCTCCCAGGCCAGGTTCACCTGGTAGACCCAGCCCTGGCGGATGCGGTCCAGCGCGGTGGCGACCGCGTCCTGGTAGCGAGACGCCGCCTGCGGGGGGGGGAGGGGGGGAGCCGGGAGCGGGGTGAAGGCTGAGGACCGCGTCGCGAAGGGCGAGGCCTGCCCGGCCCGGGCGCGCAGCGTGCGCGCTTGCCTCAGGAAGCCCGGATCGCCCTGCACCCACCAGCGGTCGAGCGCCCGGTCCCAGGCGATGCTGCCCTCGCAGCGCCAGAGGAGCAGGTCGTCCAAGGGGCGGGCGCCGCGTGGTGCGGGCATCCGCTCGAAGTTCGCCCCGGCCTCGTAGCCGAGCCAGCCGACCAGTCCTCCGGGCAGCGGCTGCCCGGTGCGCGGGCTCGCCCCCCCGGCGGCTCGGGCGCGGGCCAGCCAGTCCGAACCGTCGCCCCAGCTCCAGCGGATGGCCTCGCCGGCCGGCCAGGTAAGCACAGTCCAGCGTGGCCCCAGGTCCATACAGAAGAGGTCCCCCTGCTGAGCGGCGGCATGCAGCAAGCCGGCCAGCCCAGCCTCGGGGGAGGGGAACGGTTGTTGTTTCATTTGCGGGACATGATATGCCGCCAGGTCGCCCTTTTCTCGCTGCAATTGGTCCGGAGCCCGTATGAACCTGCTCATCGCCGATGGCGACCGCGCCCAGGCCGAGCTGCTGCGCGGTCTCCTCGAGCGTGAGGGCCATGTCACGCAGGTCGTCAGCGAGAGCGGTCGCGTGTCCGACGCCCTGCGATCGGGTCGGGTCGAGGGCCTGGTCCTCTCCCTCTCGCTAGGCGCGGCGACGGTGTCCGAGGTGGAGGGCATCCTGGCGGACCTCCGCCGGCCGAACGGTGCTGCGCTGCGGCGGGTGGTGGTCCTGGCCACGCTGGACGAAGCCCGCAAGGCGGAGGTGATCAGCTTCCTGGCCTCGGTCAGCTGCGCCGTCTGCCTGCGTCGCCCGGCGCCGATGTTCGATCTCGCCGACCAGTTTCGCCTCGCCTCGACCGCGTCGGCCCCCCCCGCCGTCCGGGTCAACGCCCGGGGCCGCTCCCCGGTCGAGAGCCTGGCCTCGTTCGTCGACGACGGGGCCACCTCGCACGCGAGGGTCCCGGACTCCAGCGCCTACCTGGGCACGCCGGTCCACAGCGCCAACCTGCGGACCATCGCGGGCTTGTGGTCCCGGGCCGCCAGCGGCCGGCTGACGCTGAGCGAGGCCGGGTCCGGGGCGCGCGGCTGGATGATCTGGGGGGAGGGCGGCGCGCTGGACAGCCATGGCTGGGAGCTGGTCAGCGCCGCGCTGCACGGCGGCGAGCTGCGCTTCGAGGCGTTGCCGGGTCGGGGCGCAGGCGATCGATACGGCATGGGCGCGATGATCTTCGGGCGGGCGCGCGAGCCGGATGGCGCCCCCTGGCTGCTCCGCTGCTCGTACCTGGCCCTGCATCGCCTGGTCGGCGACCCCCCGCTACGGGCGCTGCCGCTGCTGGCGCAGACGCAAGAGCTCCTCGAGTCGCCGGATCCCAGCACCCCCCTGGGCGAGTGCCTCGCCCGAGCGGAGACCGACGCCAACGGGGTCGCCGCCGACCTCCAGGCCCTCGAGAAGATGGGCCTGATCGAGCTGGGCCACCCGCGGATGAAGGCGCCCCCGGCCTCCACCAGTCGCGCGCTGCGGCAGCCGCCTCCTCGGCGCGCCCGGCCCGTCCCCAGCGACCCCGAGTCGGAGAACACCAGCATCGTCTCCTTCAGCCGCCTGCGGGAGGGCCGCTCGGACGCCCTCCGCATGCAGAGGCGTCTGCAAAGCGACGTCGAGCGCCTTCGCAGTGCGCCTCCGGGGGTGGTGCTTGGCCTCGCCGCCGGCAGCGACGCCCGGCAGGTCGAGGAGATGGTCCAGCGCCTGAGCGCTCGGTATCGCGGGCTGATGCAGGATCCCGACCTCTCCGCGGCGGCCCGAGCCCACGCCGGCGAGCTGCTGGCGATGCTCGGCCCGGCGGCGGCGGCCTTCAAGGCTGGCGAGGGCCCGCTCAGCGTCGACCGCGAGATCGAGCTGCTGCGAATGCAGGCCCAGCGGCGCCTGGCCGCTGGCGAAGTGGGCGAGGCGCTGCGGGCCCTCAACGCCGCGCATCGCCGGGACACCAGCAACGTCGAGGTCCTGGCCGAGCTGGGCTGGGCCACGCGGCTGGATCCCAACGCCGGTGTGGAAGAGCGCGAGGAGAGCGCGCTGGGCTACGCGACGCTGGCCGCGCAGCTCGGACCTGGCGTCTGGCTGGCCCGCTACACCCTGGCGCGCCTGCTGGTCGAGATCGGCAGCCTTCGGGAGGCGCTGGCCGAGGCCAAGATCGCCGAGCGCCTGGAGCCCGGGCGGGCCGATACGGCGGAGCTGCTCGCTCAAATCCAGCACCGCCTGAGCGAGCAGACGCCGCGCTGAGCCCGGCGCCTCACTCCTCCCACAGCTGCTCTTCGAAGTTCTCTTCCAGAGGCAGCTCCTCGTCTTCCAGCGGGGGGGGCTCGTCGACCATGTCCAGGCGGCGCCCGCTCAGGTCGGGCCGACCCAGCTCGACGTCGACGATGTCCTCGCCGTCGCCGAAGCGGTCGGGATCGACGACGTTGGGGAAGCGCCCGGGGCCGGGCAGGGGGCCCTTGTCGCCGGGCAGCCGGGGGATGGTCGTGGGCAGCTCGGCGCCGTCCTCCTGCATCCGGCGTCGGCGCTCGGCGATGCGCTCGCGGCGCTCCTCGCGGCGGCGATCCGCCTCGGCGTCGTCGCCGCCCGAGGGGGCGCCGATGGCCTTGTCCTCGCCGTCACCCTTGCGGGTGATGGTGCTCTTGCCCCGGGCCGAGGAGCGCTGCTCGCGGAAGCGGGGGTTGTCCAGCGTCCCGGTGAGCTTGAAGAGGTAGGCGCCGTCTTCGTTGCGGGCGGCCTTCAGATCAGGCACCAGCCGAGCCATCTTGTCGAACTGCTCGTTGAAGGTGACGCTGAAGTCCAGGCGCAGGCGGCTGCGCTCCCAGGACTTGTTCAGGACGATCTCGCCGCTGACGGCGATGGTGACCGGATCGCTGGCGAAGCGCCCCTCGGTGACCTCGGCCCGCCCCTCCTTCACTTCGAAGGCCAGCAGCGCCTCGGTGAAGGGGGTCGGCTCCAGGGTCATCCCCATGATGGTCGCCTCCTGGAAGAGCAGGTCGGCGATCTGCAGCCGCAGGGTGCCCTCGCTCTCCTTGACGTCTTCGGTGCCGATGCTGAGATCGGCCTCGACCGTCAGCATTCCGCGGGCGTCGACCGACCACTCCTCTCCCTCCAGGGGCAGCCGGGAGATGTCGATCTCCTGGCCGTCCAGGACCAGCCGCTGGCTGCGCTCGCCGGAGCGGAGCTCGAGGTCCAGGTCGCCGCCCAGCAGGCCGATGTCCAGGGCCGCGGCCCGCTCGCCCTTGAGCAGGGGCAACCACAGGGGCCGCGCGCCCAGGCGCTCGAAGCGCAGGAAGGGCACGGCGTCCTGCTCAGCCGCGGCGCCTCGACCCTTCGGAGCGCGCTTGAAGAGCACGACGTCGTCCATGGCCAGCCCGACAAGCCGGTAGGGGCGCGCGGCCGAGCCGCAGAGCAGCCAGGCCCCGCCCGAGGCCTCCTGGACCTCGAAGGCGAGCCGATCGCGGGCCTGCTCGCCCGGGAAGTGGACCCGCAGGCCGACCATGAAGACGAAGAGGAAGAAGGCCACACCGGAGAGGCCCAGGGCGATGATTCGGGTCATTCTTCCTCCACGGAGGCCAGCAGCTTGTAGGCCGAGATGTCCATGTCGACGTTGAGGGTGGTCTCGTCGGCGCGCTTGCGCGCCTTGACCGTGATCAGGCGCACCTTGAGGGGGTAGCCGGTGCTCTCCATCTCGTAGAGGAAGGTCGCCAGCTCCTCTTGCGTCAGGCGGGAGAGCTTCACGGCGTAGACCGTCTCGACCAGGCTGCCGGTCTCGGCGGTGGTCTTCTGACGGACCGAGTCGAGGCGGTCGGAGACGTTGCTGCGCTGGGCGACCTGCTCCAGGTAGGCCGAGACGTCGGTGCTCTCGTGCTCGGCGATGCGGGCGGCGATCTGGTCGGACTTGGTGCGGGTCTCCGCCAGCTCGACCGAGAGCAGGCCGATGCGGTTGAGGGCCTCGACCCGCTCGGTCAGGCGCTTCTCGCGGGCGTCCAGCGAGCTCTTCATCTGCCAGATGCCCCCGAAGACGATGCCCAGGCCCAGCACCAGCAGCCCCCCCACCAGGATGCGTCGGTCCCGCTCGGTCATGCCGGCGAGCTGGTCGCGGACCCGCTCGTACAGCGGCTCGAGACGTTCGGCGATGTTCATTTCAGCCTTCCTCGCTGGTGGCGACGCTGCTCTCGCGCGGGATGGTCACGGTGAAGGAGATCGCCCCCCCGCGGGTCTTCTTCTCGTCGCCCTTCTTGGCGCCCTTGAAGCGCTCGGCGGCCTGCAGGCTGCTCTCGATGCGGGTGGCGGTCTCGTAGCCATCGGTCTCGGCCTTGACCGTGATCGTGGTGGTGGTGACCGTCAGCTCCTCGACGTCGATGCGGGCCTCGCTGTGCGGGGGCAGGGCCTTGCCGAGGTCCCGCAGCAGCCCCACCGTAGGCGGCTCGTCGGCGATGATGCCCCCGAGCTCCTCGACCTGGGCCTGGGCCTCGGCCGACTTCTCGGCCATGATCGCCAGGGCCTTCTGGGGGGAGTCGACCTGGGCGGCGGTGATCTCGCCGGGGAGGACCTCGACCAGGGCGTCGGCGATCTGGGTGTCGAGCTCGGCGATGCGGTTGTCGAGCTGCACGGCGCGTACGCCGAACATCACGGTGCCGGCCAGCAGCGCGCAGGCGGCGAAGACCCCGCCGTAGAGGCCGACCTGGCGGATCAGGTAGAGGTCGCCCTTGTAGGCCAGCTCGCCGCGCCGCAGCTCCATGGCCGGGTCTTTGCCGCGGGTCGCCCGGGTCCCCAGGGCCTGCACCAGGGCCCAGCTTCCGGCCTCGGTCTCCGGGATGGTGGGTGAGGGGGACTGCAGCAGGCGTACGGGCACGCCGAGCAGCTGCTGGAGCAGCTTGCGCAGGCCGCCGAGGTGGGCGCCGCCGCCGACCAGCAGGACCTCGTCGATGCCCAGGGCGAGGCTGTCCTCGAAGCCGATCAGCGAGGAGCGCAGCTCGGCCAGCAGGGGCTGGAGGGCCTCGGTCAGGACCCGGCCGTCGTCGAGCGCCTCGGAGCCGGCGGCGAGGTTGGTCGTCACCTTGGCGGCGCGCACACCGGGGGCGGTGGTCTCCTCGCCCTCCCACTCGACCTGGACCGCGGCGGCCGGCGCCTCTCCGGCGAGCTGGGCGGCGTGCTTGCGGGCCTCGGCCTCGGCCCAGGAGAGGCCGTGGGCCTTCATCAGGGCCGCGGTCAGGTCCCGTGCGCCCTGGTCGAGGGCGCGGGCGGCGACCACCTGGCCGTCCTGGCAGATGGAGAGCAGGGTGCGGCTGTGGCCCAGGTCGATGACGGCCTGGACGCCGGCCCCGGCCAGCTCGCTGGAGAGGTCGACGTCGATGTCCACCGAGCGGGGGTCGACGTGGGCCTCGCTGAGCATGCGCAGCCAGTCCTGGAGGCCGTCACGCTCGACCATGGCGGCCAGGACCCGCCCCTCGCCGGGGGCGCTGCGCAGCAGCCGGTGGCGCAGCTCGACGGTCTCCAGGTCGAAGGGGACCATGCCCTCGACCTCGAAGGGCAGGACCCGCTCGATCTGGGCCTTCTCGCTGAAGGGCAGGCGCACCTGGCGCAGGCTGGTGCGCTCGGCCGGCCAGGCGACGACCCACTCCGGCCGCTTGCTGTCGCTGAGCTGGGCGCGCAGGGCCTCGACGCCGGCCAGCCGGGCCTCGTAGGAGGCGTGCTCGCCGTTCTCGGCCTCGACCGGGGCGGCCAGGAGCTGCTCGAGCTGGTAGCGGCCGAAGCCACCTTCGTAGACCGCGAGCTTGACGCGGTGGGATCCGAGATCGAGGGCGATGAGACGGGCCATGGTTCACTGGAGGAAGGAGGGGATCACTCGACTCGGTAGTAGAGCATCGTGTTGCGGCCACGAGAGTCGAACTGGCTGACCTGGGTCATGGTGACGGCGCTGCTGCCGACCAGGCCCGTGCTGATGATTCGATAGACGCTGGTCTTGTTGGTGAGCATGCCCTGCAGCTCGTTGCTGGGCTCGACCCCGATCTGTCGCAAGAAGGCGACGTACTCCTTGGGGGTGTTCAGGAAGCCCAGCAGGCGCTGCTCGTTGATCAGGTCGATGTACTCCTGGGCGCTCTGATCGTTGAGCGGGGGGTTCTGGACGAAGGAGCTGTGCAGGATCGCCCAGTCGATCTGCTGGTCTTCGCAGCTGATGTTCAGCTTGCCCGAGCCGTAGATGGTGAATTGCTCGGCGAAGCGGTCGTAGACCTCGTCCTGCCAGCCCTCGACCAGGCGGATCTCGTCCATGGTCTCGAAGGCGCCGTTCTTGGCGTGGTAGGGCGGCTCCTGGTTCTGGTAGTCGCTGTCCTCGTAGCCGCCGCGGTTGCCGGCCCGGGTGCTGTCGGCGTCGACCCAGTCGACCAGGTTGGCGATCAGGTCGCGGGCGGTCAGGTCCCGCTCGCGCAGCCAGGCCTCGTTCTCGTCGCCCGCCATGCGGCCCAGCATGAGCTGGTAGGTGGGCGACTCCTCCAGCGTGGCGGTCGTGGCGCTGCGCAGCAGGTTGATGTTGATCCGGCAGTCCTCGAGCTGGACCTCGGCGGCGAAGTCGCCGGGCATGTCCAGCCAGGAGCGCTCGCTGAAGAGCCCGCCGCCCTCTTCGATGGCCTTCTCACGGACCTCGTCGCTGACCGCCTCGGTTCCCTCCAGGGCTGCCTGCGCCTGGGCCTGGAGCTCCTCGTCGTCCTCGTCCAGGCCCGAGCTGCCTGTGCTGGCCATCAGCATGGTCAGCAGGCCGGTGTTGATCTGGGGGACCATCTCCAGCAGGTTGTCGATGCCCAGGTCACCGGCGAACTGCTCGATCATGTCGCCCATCTCGCGGTCGGCCAGGATCAGCAGCTCGTAGATCTCCACCCCGCTGCGGGCCATCCACCAGGCCTGCTGGCGGTCGACCCGGTGGGCGGTCACCAGGAAGCGGACCCGGGCGGTGTAGGCGAGGTCGGTCACCAGCACGGTCAGGATCAGCACCGTGGTCATCACGACCAGCAGGGCCACGCCGGAGCGCTGGCCCCCGCCCTGGCGCAGCGCCTGCCGACCCCGGGGATCACGCAGGGAGCGGCGGCGGGTGAGGGTCTGCCAGAGCTGCCTCATTGCGCCGGCTCCGTGGTGTAGAGGCCCGCGGCGGTTGCGTTCAGCGACTTGGCGAAGGTCAGGCCGACGGTCCGCACATAGGGGCGCAGCACGGTCAGGCGCTCGTCCTGCGGGTCCTGGGCGTGCAGCACCAGGACGATCTGCACGGCGCGGGGCAGGCGGTTGGGCTGGTCGGCGCCGGTGCTGTCCCACTCCTCGGTCCAGCTGCCGGTGCTCGGGTCCAGGTAGCGCAGATCGAAGCGGGCCACGCCGTGCACCAGGGGCTGGATGACGCCGTCCTGGTCGGGCTCGTGGTCGATGCGCTGGGCCTCGCGCATCAGCAGGACGTAGGCCCCGTCCATATGGGGATCGTCCTCGGTCCACAGCGTGATCTCGGTCTGGTCGGACTCGCGGCTGTCCTTGTAGCGGCGCTGGTGGCCCAGGCTGGCGAACCAGAGCATGTCGAGCTCGTTCTCGTCCTTGCCGACGAAGACGGTCCGGTAGGTCTCCTGCGCGCTGGTGTTGCTGGTCAGGTAGGCCAGCTCCAGGTGGCGGCTGATGCGGTCCATGGCGCCGCCCACCGCGCGGGCGTGCTCCTCTTCGGCCTCCAGCGCGTCGCGCGCGGCGATCGAGCCCGAGAGCGCCGAGAAGGAGAGCATGGCGATCACCGCCATCGCGCCCAGGGCGACGATGACCTCCAGCAGGGTGAAGCCGGCGCGTGAGCTGCGTGGGTTCCGTCCGCCCATCAGCCCCCCAGGATCGGCTTGATTTCGCCGGTCGGGTTGATGATGTGCGTCAGCAGCTCGATGCTGTCCTCGGGCAGGCCGCCGGCGCCGTCGATGTCGGGCTCCTCGCTGCCCCACCAGACCACCACCCGCAGCTCGCGCATGTAGCCGGCCAGGTACTCGGTGATCTGCTCGCTGCTGATGAAGCTGCTGATGTCCAGCGACTGGCTCTCGGGCGCGTCCTGCTGGCTCTCGTTCTCGGGCAGCAGGCCCGACTCGCTCAGATCGTCGACCACCCCGGTCAGGTCGGTGGGGATGGTCAGCTCGATGCGGCGCAGCGTCCAGGCGTAGTAGTAGCCGTCGAATTCGCCCTCGCCGGCGTCCAGGCCCAGGCTGTCGCCGCGCCAGCTCTCGTCTCCGAAGTCCTCGAAGCTGCCCTGCTCGCCCTTGTCGGACTCCGTGAAGCCCTCGACCTCGACCAGGAGCTGGATCTCCAGCATCTTCTCGTTGGCGAGCTGCTGGGCGCGGCTCATCCGGTCGGCCTCGACCGAGGACATCAGGCTGCTCATCTGGGTCTCGACCAGGACCATCAGGCCCAGGCCCAGGATGCCCAGGCCGACGACGACCTCCAGCAGGGTGAAGGCGCGCCTCATCGCAGCCCCGGCCCTTCACGAGGCAGCCAGGCCATCGTGTCGCCGGGCGCGACGGCCTCGGTGTGGAGCTGCACCCGGCCGCTGCTGGGCTCGATCTCGACGGTGTAGCCCTGGCTCTCGTCGTCGACGTCGACGATGCGGATCAGGGTGTGCTCGGCGGTGCCGTCGCTGAAGATGTAGCTGTAGGCGATGTTCGGGCTGGCTTCGCTGTCCTCGTCGTCGGGCTTGAAGTCGGGATCCGGGCGCAGGCCGACCTCGCCGTACTGGGGGGTCCAGACGTAGTCGAAGCGCACCCCGTCGGGCAGGCTCTCGCCGGTGGTGAAGGAGGGGTCGCTGAGCCCCTCGAAGCGGGAGAGGGCGTCGGGCTCGGGGCCGCGGCCCTCCTCGATCTCGCGGGCGGTGTAGCGCTTCATCTGTTCGCGCAGGGCCTCGTCGGCCTCCTCGCGCTCTTCGGGGCTGGCGAAGACGACGGTGTTGGGATCGCCGACCTCGACCTTCCAGGTGCCGCGGTCCAGGTCGAAGGCGACCCGGAAGGTGGCGTTGCGCAGGGCCGCCTCGTCGACCAGCCAGGTGTAGGTCTGGGCGATCTCGCGGGCCGAGGCGCGCTGCTGCAGGTCGAAGATGGCGTTGAGCGCGGGCATGCTGACCAGGGCGATCAACCCGAGCACGGCGATGACCACGACGATCTCGATGAGCGTCATGGCCTGCCGACGGGTGGATGGCGAGCGGGTCCGCACGGGGCGCTACTCCTCCTTGCCGATCATCCAGGACTTGATGTCGGCGTCGTGCTCCTCGCCGCCCTCGGCCCCGTCCCGTCCGTAGCTGATGATCTCGTAGGGGCTCTCGCTGCTGGTGCCGGGGCTGAAGTACTGGAAGGGGTTGCCCCAGGCGTCGGTGGGCACGGTGCTGTCCGGGAAGTAGCGGGCGGCGGCCTCCAGGCCCTGGCTGGTGGTGGGGAAGCGGCCCTTGTTCTTGGCGGCGTACATCGCAAGGTTCTGCTCGATCTGCTTGATCTGGAGCTTGGTCGTCTCGACGTTGGCGTCCTGCAGGCGGCCGACCACGTTGACGCCGACGACGGCCATCAGGGCGCCGAGGATGGCGATGACCACCATGATCTCGACGAGGGTCAGGCCGCGCTGGCTGTGGAGGAGGGAGGCGCGGCGGGCGCTGCGGAGGAGGGAGGTCTTCATGGGGGGCTCCGGAGTGAGGGGGTCAACGGACGATCGAGGTCATGCTGAGCATCGGCAGCAGGATGGAGAGGGCGACGATGACGACGACGCCGCCCATGGTCAGGATGAGCAGGGGCTCCAGCAGGGAGGTGAGGGTGCCGACGGTGCGCTCGACCTCTTGATCGTAGGAGTCGGCCACCTTGGCGAGCATCGGCTCGAGCTCGCCGGTGCGCTCGCCGATGGCGATCATATGGGTGACCAGGGGCGGGAACTGGCCCGAGGCCTTCAGCGGGGCGGCGATGCTCTCGCCCTCGCGGATGTTCTTGCCAGCGCTCTCGATGGCCGCGGCGATGATGTCGTTGCCGACGACGGTCTTGACGATTCCGACGGCGGTCAGGATGGGCACGCCGCTGTCCAGCAGGGTGGAGAGGGTGCGGCAGAAGCGGCTGACGGCGACGAGGCGGTTGATGCCGCCGAAGATCGGGATGCGCAGGGCGTAGCGATGCCAGAGGTGGCGGCCTTTGGGCGTCTTGATCGCCCGGCTCAGCCCGAAGGCGGCCCCGCCGAGCATCAGGATGACCAGCCACCAGTAGCCGACCAGGAAGTCGCTGATGTGCAGGATGACCTGGGTGATGAAGGGCAGGCCGGCGCCGAAGCTGTCGAAGATGCGCTTGATGCGCGGGATGACGCCGACGAAGAGGCCCATGACGATCAGGAAGCTGATGCCGCCCATCAGCAGGGGGTAGGTCAGGGCGCTGCGCAGCTCGCCTTGCAGCTTGACCTGGGACTCGCTGTACTCGGTCAGGCGCTTGAGCACGACGTCCAGGGCGCCGGACTGCTCGCCGGCCCGGACCATGTTGACGAAGAGGTCCGAGAAGACCTTGGGGTAGGCCTTCATCGCGTCGGCCAGCGTGTCGCCCTGGTTGACCTTCTCGCGGATCTCGACCAGGACGAGGTGCAGGGTCGGGTGATCGGTCTGCTCGATCAGGGCCGAGAGGGCCTCGACCATCGGGATGTTGGCGCCCACCAGCGTCGAGAGCTGGCTGGTCATCTGGCTGACGTCCTTCAGGCTGACCCGGCTGAAGAAGCGGCTGAAGTCGATCTCGATGTTCAGGCCGCGGCCCTTGGTCGCCTTGCCGGACTTCTGCTGCCAGACCTCGGTCGCGAAGACACCCTGCTTGCGCAGCTTTCCCCGCGCCCCCTTGGCGGTCTCGCTGTCCACGATGCCGGTGATCGGCTTTCCAGCTCGATCCAGGCCTCGGTACTCGAAGGCGGCCATGGGTGATTGACTCCTTGCTCAGTCCAGCTCGACCACGTCTTCCTGGGTGACCCGCATGACCTCGTCCAGCGAGGTGCGACCCTCCAGGGCCTTCTGGATGCCGTCGTCCCGCAGGGTGCGCATGCCATCGGCGATGGCGACCTTGCGGATGACGCCGGCGTCCTTGCCGCCGGTCACCACGGCGCGGATGCGCTCGCTGACGACCAGCAGCTCGTAGATCCCCATTCGGCCCCGGTAGCCCTTCATATTGCACTCCGGACAGCCCACCGCCCGCCAGAGCTGGCCGGTGAAGGTCGCCGGGTCGAGCCCCACGTCGTGCAGCTCTTCGTCCGAGGGGCGGTAGGTCTCCTTGCAGTGCGGGCAGAGCTGGCGGACCAGCCGCTGGGCCACGATCGCCACCAGGGAGCTGGCGACCAGGAAGGGCTCGACGCCCATGTC
>DDSR01000095.1 GCA_002343455.1 Deltaproteobacteria bacterium UBA2385
GCGTTCGGCCGCCCCCCCCAACCCCCGCGTCCCCCATGTCCCCGAGGCGCCAGGGAGCTGACTTGTCTCTTGGTCCTGCGGAGGCGCCTCAGCGCCATGGGGGACTCTCCAGAGGCGGCGAAGCTCGGCGCGCTCGGCCTCCTCGACCGCGGCGCGGGCGGCGGCGTCGGGCAGGGGCACGGCGTTGAAGACGAAGATCTGCTCGGCGCCGACGTGGACCTTGCCCTCGACCTTGCCCTGCACCCGGCAGACGGCCATCTCCTCGCGCAGCTCGACCAGCTCGCTGTGGAGATCCAGGGTCGTGCCCGGGGGCACGAAGCGGCGGAACTTCACCCCGTTCATCATCGAGAGCACCGGGAAGGGCCAATCGCCGCGCTCCAGGCGCACCGTCAGGCCGATCAGCTTGCCGGAGAGCTGGGCGAGGCTCTCCAGCAGCAGCACGCCAGGGACCACCGGGAAGGCCGGGAAGTGATCCTGGAAGAGAGGCAGCGCCGGGTCGAAGTTGACCTGGCCCCAGGCGCGCTCTCCGGGCAGCAGCCCGTCGATGCGATCGACCAGCCGCCAGCGCATCCTAGTTGAGGACCGCTTCCAGGCAGGCGACGCCGAGCAGCTCGCGGGCGCCGCCCTCGCAGGTGCGGTAGCGGTGGACCTCGAAGAGGTGGTTGCCCGAGTAGGGCGCCTTCCAGGCAGGCACGCTCCAGGTGCGGCGGCCGTCCTGCACGGCGCCGGCCGGGATGGCCTTGCCGCCCTCCTGAACGGGCAGATCGTCGAACCAGAGGTCCATGTCGTAGGTGCAGCTCTCGGCGCCGTCGGCGGCGGCGTCGCTGAAGGCGGCGGCGGGGATGGCCTCGCCCAGGGCGTGGTCGATCTTGGGGCCGGCCTCGTCGAGCTGGGCCTTGGCCTTGGCCCAGGAGGAGGCGCCCTCGTAGAGGAAGAGCGGCTCGGTGCAAGGGTGCG
Organism: Deltaproteobacteria bacterium UBA2385; assembly: GCA_002343455.1. Taxonomy (GTDB): domain Bacteria; phylum Myxococcota_A; class UBA796; order UBA796; family UBA2385; genus UBA2385. Next base: position 958 of record DDSR01000095.1, read on the forward strand.
AGCTGATCGGCTGCTCCTTCGGGAAGCGCATGAACTCGACCGGCACGGGCGAGCCGACCTCGGCCTCCTTGCCGTCGGCCTTCTGCACGTTGAGGCGGCTGACCCGCAGCGCGCACTTCTCCATCCGGGGCTCGACGTAGACGCGGCGCAGGGGCTCCTGGCCGGCTTCGAAGCTGGCCTTCTTGCGCTCGTCGGGCACCTCGGTGAAGCGGATGTCGGTCTCGCGCTTCTCGCCCGTCATCACCCGGCGGGTGAAGCCGCCGTCGACGTACCACATCGACCAGGACTCCCCGTCCTTCATGATCTTGAAGCGCTGCTTGTGATCGGGGGCCGCGCCGCTGACCAGCAGGTAGTCGCCTTCCAGCGTGGACCAGGTCGGGCAGCCCTTCTCGATGGCCAGGGCCTCGAGGTCGGCCGGCCCGGGGGCGGCGGGCTCGTCCTTCTGGGGGCAGGCGAGCAGCAGGGGGAGGGCGGCGAGGGGCAGCAGGCGCATGGGATCTCCAGGTGACGGAATGTCCCTTGTATCTGAAAACGCCGGGCGGCGGGGGCAACGCTCGTCCGCAAAGAGGGGGCGGTCCGATCGCGGGACGACCGGACGGAGGAGCACCTGGACGTCGATCTTCTCGAAGGCGGCCTCCGCCGTCGCCCGCATGGCCGCCGATGATCGTCTCTGCGGCCTGCTCGACCCGGTTCCATGCCTGTGGCGGCGCCGCTGACCTGGCGAGCCCGGCGGATCTGCAACGTGGCCAGGTCAACCTGGTCCATTCTGCAACGCCATGGCTGCGAGGCCAGCTGGAGCCCCAGCTTCGGCAACGTGTTTGTTGCACTTAGGGGCTCATGGACCGTGCGCGGTTGAAGAACGGAGGGGGTTGACCGCGATGGGTTGCAGAATGACAGGGCTTGGGCGGCCAGGTTGGAGGCGGAGCCTGGCGCCGCCTCCACCGGCGATCCGATCGACCCGATAGGCCGACGGGAGTCGCTTTCGCTATAGACTGGCGTTCAACCGATAGGATCAGGAACCACATCGAGTGGCAGTCCGTGCCAGGCACCAGTCGGTTGCAGCGGCATTGCCCGGTGGGCAGGCGCGGCTACCTTTGGGGTGAACCCCCCTCTCCGGAAGACGCTCATGGCCTCCATCCACGCCAACGGGCACGGCGTCCGGCACGCCGTCGCCCGCGCCGTCGCCACCGCCAACCTGGAGCCCTCCGAGGCGGTCTTCCGCGTCAAGCGCGCGCGGGTCGAGCTCGACCGGGAGGGGCGCGTGGCGCGGGCGGAGGTCAGCATCGACATCGAGGCGGCCCGGCCGCTGGCCGAGTGGAGCCCGGCCGAGCGCAGCGGGTTGGTCAACCCCGACGGCGCCCACCCGCTGATGGTCTGGCTGCCCGGCGATCCCGCCGCGGGCGTCGCGCCCTTCTTCATGGACATCCTGGCTGTCAGCTGGAGCCGCTGGCTCAAGCGCAACGAGGGCACGCTGCCGCCCGGCATCGACCTCTTCTGCCCGGTGACGGTCCTCGATCACGCCGCGGCCCTGGCCTTCGCCGAGGACCAGGGCAAGCAGCTCCCCAGCCTGGGCCAGTGGCGGGCGGCCTGGGGTGCCGCCGAGCTGCCCTGGGGCGAGGTCGCCGATCCGAGCTGCGGCCGGGTCGGACGGCCGCGCTACGACGAGCTGCCCGAGGGGGGCCTGCATCCGCCGGGGCCCGGGGGCCTCTTCGATCTTGGCGCCTGGCTCTGGCAGTGGCTGGACGACGGTCGGCTGGTCGGCGGAGGCGCGGCCTCGCAGTGGCCTCTGGCCGCCACCCCCCGGCCGTGGCCGGTCGGCGTGCGGCTCGTCTCGCCCGCCTGAGTCCCCCCGCCCCGCTATACTCTCCCTCCCTCGGGAGACCTCCAGCCCATGCTTCTGCTCCTCGCCTCGCTGGCCTGCTTCAAGCCCTACGAGGATCTCGCCGCCCTCGACTTCTCCGAGGTGCCCTTCGACATCGACCTGGTCGAGTCGACGGCGCGCATCCGCACCGTGACCACCGGCCTGCGCTGCCCCGACGGCCAGGACGCCCGCTTCTACGTGGTCTACCAGCCCGAGGTCGAGGGGCCGGTGCCCCTGGCCCTGGGCTTCCACCCGGGCGCCTTCGACTACGTGATCGACCCCTACGCCGAGAGCACCAGCGCCCTCTACGGCGCCACCTGGCGCTCCAGCTCGCGCATGAACCGCGACTGGGCCGACCTGGCGGTCTGGGCCTCGCTGGGCATGTACCCGGGCGACTTCCTGGAGGGCGAGGTGCACGAGGGCGCGCTCGCGGCTGCGCTGGTCAACGAGGGCGTGGCCCAGCTCTGGCCAGCCAACTGTTGGGGCGACCTCTGGCACAACGAGGAGGGCTTCCAGGAGAACGACTTCGCCCGCGAGGGCCTGACCCGAAACGGCCGAACCCTGGCCTGGTGGATGCTGCGCTACGCCTACGAGCCGGACTTCGCCGCCGCTCAGGGGGTGGAGCTGCCCTTCGAAGCGAGCGACGAGCTCTACCTGGTGGGCCTGGGCGAGGGCGGCCGGGCGGTGACCGAGCTGCTGCTGCACGAGGGCCTGCCCCGGGTGACGGGGGCGCTGGTGGACAGCTCGCCGGACACGCTCTCGGCCTACTTCGACCCGACCAACGAGCTGGAGGCCGAGGCCGAGGGCCTGCGCCGCCTCTGGCCGACCGAAGAGCAGCAGCAGGCGATCGACGACTGGTCCTTGCTGGGCCTCTCCCGCACCAGCCTCGCTCCCCCCTTCGCCGCGGACACCGGCGACAGCACCGGCAGCGGGCTGGACGGGGCTGGGGCCTTCCGACTGCCCGAGCGCCTCGCCTTCGTCTGGTCGGCCGCCGATCCCCGTCAGCCGCTGGCGACGACGCAGGCGACCGCCGAGGCCCTCGCCCTCCGCCCCGACGCCTGGGTCCTGGAGCAGCGCGATCGTGCCCACGTCTTCAGCAACGCCGACGCGGACCTCGCAGGCGAGCTGGTCCACTACCTGCGCACGGGCCAGCAGACCCAGACCGGCGACAGCACACCCCAATGAGCGCCACCCCCCGATGAGCAGCGGCCGCAAGGCGCGGCTGTTGCAGGCGATGCTGCCGCCCGCCCTATTCGCGCTAGGGGGATGGCAGCTGCATGGTGGGCTGGTGGAGGGCGCTGCCCTAGGCGTGCTAGGCTGGCTGGCGGTGCGGCTGGGGCCGGTGCGCATCTTCCTGCTGGCCGACCATCGGGTGGGCGTCGCCGCCAGCCGGACGGAGGACTGGGAGGAGGCGCTGGAGGCCTTCGAGGCCAGCGAGCGGGCCTGGCGAGGGCGCGGCATGCTCGACCGGCGCCGCGCCTTGCTGCTGGGGAGCAGCGGCCCCTGGCCCTACCTGGGCCTCGCCCGCTACAACCAGGCGGCCTGCCTGACCCGGCTGGGCCGCTCGGAGGAGGCTCGCGCGCGCCTGGTGTCGCTGCTGCAGCAGCAGCCGGGCATGACGCCGGCGCGGGAGCTGCTGTCGGCCCTGCCGGCCCCCGGCAGCGACTCGTTTCAGCTCGGTGACTTCGCCGATCTGGACGACGGAGCGGAGCGGGATGGTGTAGGCTGAGGAGACCGGAGGCCCTCCATGCCCGTGAAAGAGCAGCGCACCGCCACCCCCGCCCAGACCTCGACCCCCTCTCGCTCGGCCGCCATCGGCATGTCGAAGCAGAGCGACGAAGAGAACAGCCAGATGCTCTCCCGCGTCCGGCAGGCCGAGGAGACCGGGCCGGTCGACGGGCCGATGGGCCGGGTCTACATCCGCATCGCGGGCCGGGCCGACGCGCCGGGCTTCGATCGCACCCAGCTCCACCTGTACCTGGACAAGACGCTCAAGCTGGCCGACGGCGAGTTCTTCCGCGGCACCAAGCTGGACGGCGTGGCCGACAAGCTGATGGCGCAGCTCGACACCAACCGCGACGGGCTCGTCTCTTGGACCGAGTTCAAGGCCTTCGAGGCCCAGACCCTGGCGACGGTGGCCCCCGGGGCGACCAACGCCGAGACCGCCCGGACCTCGGCCGGCAACCGCTTCGGCGAGCTGGACGGCAACCGCGACGGCAGCCTGAGCTACGACGAGCTGCAGAGCGGCACCCGGGCGGCCCTGCCCCGGGGCACCGACCACGCCGACCTGATCGCCCAGCTCGCCGCCCGCATCGCACTGGACGCGGTCGACACCGACCAGCGCAGCACCGAGGTCAAGAAGCGCGGCCTCTCCCGCAACGAGTGGACCACCGCCGCGGGGCAGATGGCCCGCTGAGGACGGGCGGGCAGGCGGCGCGATAGGCCACCTCGCATGAGACTGGTCCTCGGCATCGCCGCGATGGGGGCGCTCGGCGCTGTGAGCCGCCACCTCTGCGGGCAGTGGGTCAAGGCCAACGTCGACCTGGACTTCCCGCTGGCGACCTTGCTGATCAACGCGCTGGGCAGCTTGCTGCTCGGCCTGCTGGCGGGGCTGGCCAGCTCAGGCCTGGTCCCCGAGCATCTACGCGGCCCGCTGGCCATCGGCCTGCTGGGCTCGTTCACCACCTTCTCGACCTTCAGCGTCGAGACCCTGACCCTGGTCAACGACGGGAGGCCGTGGGCCGCCCTGCTCAACGTGCTGCTCCAGGTGCTGATCGGCGTCGCGGCGGCAGGGGCGGGGCTGCTGTTGGGCCGGGCGGGAGTCGCCTGAGATGACGGTGCGCGTCGAGGTAGAAGGGCCTGTCTGGACGGTGATCCTGTCGCGGCCCGAGCGGCGCAACGCCGTCGATCGGGCCACGGCCCAGGCCCTGGCGGACGCCTTCCGGGCCTTCGATGCCAATGCCGTCGCCCGGGTGGCGGTGCTCTGGGGCGAGGGCGGCCATTTCTGCGCGGGCGCCGATCTCAAGGCCATCGCCGAGGGCCAACCCAACCGGGTGGAAGCCGATGGTGACGGGCCGATGGGCCCCACCCGGATGCTGCTCTCCAAGCCGGTCATCGCCGCCATCGCCGGTCACGCCGTCGCCGGCGGGCTGGAGCTGGCCTGCTGGTGCGATCTGCGGGTGGTCGAAGCCGACGCCGTGCTGGGGGTCTTCTGCCGCCGCGTCGGTGTGCCGTTGATCGACGGGGGAACCGTCCGCCTGCCGCGCATCGTCGGCCTGGGCCGGGCGCTGGACCTGATCCTGACCGGGCGGGAGGTGCGGGCGGAGGAGGCTCGGCTCATCGGCCTCGCCGATCGGGTCGTGCCACCGGGCCGGGCGCGAGAGGAGGCCGAGGCCCTGGCCGCCCAGCTGGCGACCCTGCCCCAGGCCGCCCTGCGAGGGGATCGCCTGAGCGTCTACCGAGGCCTGGATCTGCCGCTGGAGCAGGCCTTGCAGGAGGAGCTGGCCCTGGGCCGCGCGGCGCTGGCGCACGAGGCCCTGGCCGGCGCCCGCCGCTTCCGCGACACGAGATGATCCGCCGAGGCCCCCTGCTGATGGCCGGCGCGGCCCTGGCCTTCACCCTGATGGTGGCCCTGGTCAAGCACGCCCGCGCGGAGCTGGAGGCCACCGAGATCATGTTCTGGCGCAGCCTCGTGGGCGTGCCGCTGGCCTGGATCAGCCTGCGCGGGCTGAGCATCCGCCCGGTCGCCACCCGACTGCTCCTGCTGCGGGTGGTGCTCGGCTTCTGCGCCATGCTGAGCTTCTTCACGGCCGCCAAGGGCCTCGCCCTGGCCGAGCAGAGCCTGATCGGGCGGATCCAGCCGCTGCTGATCGCCGTGCTGGCCCCCGCCTTCCTGGGCGCCGACGAGAAGGCCGAGGCCCGCACCTGGGGTGCCCTCGCCCTAGGCCTGCTAGGCTCTGTCGTGCTGCTGGCTCCCGGCCTGCAGGGGGGCGGGCTGTGGGGCCTGTGGGCCCTCGCCTCGGCCATCTTCTCCGCCGCGGCACACACCACCCTACGGGCGCTAGGCCGCAGCGATCACCCCGCGGTCGTCGTGCTCTGGTTCCAGATCGGCATCACGCCGATCGCCTGGCTGCTTCACGTCCTGGTCGCGGGAGAGGCGCCGGCCGTGCCGCCAGTGGACCTCTGGCCCGCCATCGCCGGCGTCGGGGCCCTGGCCGTCGTCGGTCAGAGCCTGATGACCCGGGCTTACCAGCTCGACCGCGCCGCGACGGTCGCCGGGGCGGAGTACAGCGGGCCGCTCTGGGCCATCCTGCTGGACCTTCTGATCTGGAAGGCCGAGCCGGGCTGGCACATCCTGGTCGGCGGGGCGATCATCGTCCTCGCCGGGCTGATGGTGCTCTTCCAGCGGCCCGGGGCGCCCCCTCAGACCGCGATGCGGACCTCGCAGGACCAGCCGCCCGAGGCGTCCTCGACCACGGCCATGACCGGGGCGTCCTCGACGAAGGGATCGGCGTCCAGGTAGGGGTCGTCTTCGAAGTAGAGCTGGGTGGTCAGCCGCTCCTCGTCCTGCACCCGGACCTTGAGGTGCAGGTGCGCGGGGCGGAACTGCGAGCCGTTCAGGTAGAAGCCGGGGACCATCGTCGTGAAGCGGACCCGGCCGTCCGCGTCCGAGGTCCCGACGCCCCGGTAGCGCATCTCGGCGCTGCTGTTGTCGTACGCGCCGCTGGGGTCGGCCTGCCAGAGGTCGAGCTCGGCGCCGACGATGGGCGCGCAGGCGCCGTCGACGAGCTGGATCTCCAGCGAGAGGACGGTGCCCGTGTCCCCAGCCGTCGTCAGGTCGGTGCGGGCGGGGGCGCCCTCCCGGTAGAAGGGCCCCTCGATGTTGTCGTCGGTGGGCAGGCAGCCGTCGCTGCCGCCCCCGTCGCTGCCGCCCCCGTCGCTG
>DDSR01000158.1 GCA_002343455.1 Deltaproteobacteria bacterium UBA2385
CTCCTACGGCCGATTCATAGATGCACATATAATGATCGCTTCTACGACCATGGCACGACAATGGCCGGCCTGATCGGTGCCAGGAGCCAACGCGACCCGGACTGGTACGATGGTGCGTCCCGCACCGCCGACAACGCCAGCGGCATCCTGTCGAGCTTCGAGCTGTTCGGTGTGGACGACGACGGCATCGACGGCGTCGACAACATTGGGGAATGGGGGCCGGCCACCGTCACGGTGTTCAATGTGGTCGGGTCCGACACGGACAGCGAGGGACACTTGTCCAGTCCGCTGATAACGTCAGGGTTTCTCGCCATGGCCGCGATGCCCCGGGACAACCCCGGCGTGAACAGCGTGGCTCTCCGATTATCGCCCAGTCCCTTTGTCGACCTCCTGGACAAGTGGACCGAACTCCTCGCCGAGACCTGTCGGGACCGCCCGACCATCCAGGCTGCGGGCAACTACAACACGTGGGTAGACGAGAACAACATCTATGCGGCCATGCTACCCCCAGCCTGCCCCGGCCGCCAACTCGTCGTTGGGGGCACCCAGGCTGGATCGACCAACGCTGACAAGAGGCACGTAAGCGCCAACTACGGGGAGGAGGTCGGCATCCTCGCGCCGTATGACGGCTGGTTCGGCGCCTCCGCCGAGGCCGACTCGTTCACCCCAATCTACCGCTCCTTCGAGGGCACGAGCGCTGGCACCGCCGCCGTGGCCTCGGCCTACGCCCTCCTGCGGGGGATCATCCCCGAGTCCACCCTGGGCGACGCCGCAATCCTGTCGCTCCTCGTCCACACCGGCGACGACGTGAGCGCTGTCTATGATGCCACCGGCTCAACAGTCCGGCTCAACCTCTTCCATGCGGTCTGGGAGGCCATCCGGATCGCGGGCGGCCAACCGGCGATGACCCTGCCACCGCAGGTGTTCGTCGCGGACAAAGACTTCGACGTGATCGTCACCCAGGACGTGGATCCAGAGACGGGCGAGCTGCTGGGGACGGCGTTCACGATCGAAACCCCGGTCGACGATTGTTACGGTCCCACCGATGTCGTCGTCCACCCGCTGGGCGACGTGGTGTACGCGCTCTGCGTCGACTCCTCGAACATCGTTGCGTGGAGCAGGGACACTTGGACCGCGATCGGTGCGCTCCAGCTCGACGGTGTGGTCGCAAGCTGGTCCGAGATGACCATCGCGCAGGACGGCATCCTCCGCGTCGGCACCATCTACGGGGGAAACGCCGTGGTCGAATCCTTTGACACATGGAACGGCACGAAGTACATCAACCCCGAGACCATCTCCTCGTCGGCGACCGGACGGGTGTACGGCGCGGACGTAAACCCGGCGGACGGGCTCACCTACGCGTTCGGGGCCACGGACAACAGCGCGACAGAAGACGACGATGCGCTGGTAATCCTGGTCCCGGATCGCCTGGGCCGAACCGCCAGCAGCATCACCGCCGAAACCTTCTCATCCGGCTCCTTCCCCAACACGATGCTGCTGCGAGACGTGTCCTGGTTCTCGGACGGCTCCAAGGTGGTGGGAGAGTTCTACGGCACCGCGACGACGGGTTCCGACGAGGAGCTCGGCTTCACTGACGGCACCACGACCTCGACGGCGACCATAGACGACTGCGAGCAGCCGATTGGGATCGCGATGGACCCGCTGGACGGCAGCGGGATCGGCTGGGTCGCCTGCACGGGAAACTACTCGGTCGTGCAGGTCGACCTCAGCTCTGCTGCGTCGAGCTATACACCCAGCACCACCCTCTACATGAAGGCGTCCTCGGGGGCGTCCTACGACAGCTTCCCCGTCTTCGTCGAGGCGGCGCAGAACGGCGCGTTCATCGTCGTGGGGTCGTACAGCTCGACGCTAGCCTCCAAGGCCTACGTGATCTCCCGGGCCGACGCGACGGGCGGAGGCAATGTGTACAACGGGTCCTACGACGCGGTCGGTGCCAGCTTCGACCGCCCTCGCGGTGTGGCGATCACGCCGATGCTGTCCATCGCCTCGCCGCGACCGGGGGTCCAGGTCGGGGGGATCAAGCGCTTCCACGTGATCGTCCGCGATCCGAGCATCTCCGCGATCGAATACAAAGTGAACGACGGGGACCCGGTCTGCACGGACAACGAGCTCTCGGACGGTTCTTCGGAGTGCCTGATCGACACCTCGGAGTGGACTGCCGGGGACAACATCGTCACCGTGACGGCGATCGGCGGCACCAACGGGGACTTCTCGATGGGCGCCACCTACTCGACCTGGCTTTGACGATGGGCCGCCTCATCCCGGTCGTGCTCCTGTGGACCACGGTACCCCTGGGCGCCGCGTTTGCGTCGGGTCCGTTGGAAGAGCTTCAGCTGGAGATCGCCATAGAAGAGATCGGGCGGGCGATGGACCGGGCGGCCCTGGAGGCCCCGTATGAGCCGAATCGGACCTCCTATGCGTCAGATCGCCCGCTTGCCGAGCTGCCCGAGGCCCAAGCGTTACAGGCCGCGTCCAAGACGCTCACCTTCGATGGCATGACGATCGTGTTCAATGCGCGGGTTTCGTTGAATTCCCACCTTAGTCCGCTCGATGTGGATCGAGAGAACAAGGGCGCCCGCGTTCACGGAAGTATGTCAGTAACCAAGAAGGGCATGGGCAGGGTTACGCTTCCTGACGGTGTCGTGATCGATCGGCTCTTCGTGGTCAGCGAGGATCGGGTGTGGCTGACCAAGGTCGAGAATCAGGGGACGCGGGTGGTTGGATACTACACTGTCTTTGGAGTCGACGAATTGCCGAAGTGGAAGCCGGGCACCCGGGTGGACGTGTTTGCCGAGCTGCTGATGCCTGGCGAGCCCCCCGTCTATCTGGCGGTGCGGGGGTTGGAGGTGATCGAGGCCTTATGACCACCGACCGTCGAGACCAAGGTGTTGCACGAGCGCATCGTCATCGTCGATGCCCAGGTTCCAGGACCACCCCTGAACCACGACATCAAGGGCAACGTGCTGATCCCCACCCGCCGCTTCTCCGACAAAGAACTCGGCTTCACCGACGGCACTACGACCTCGACGGCGACCATCGACGACTGCGAGCAGCTCTCCTGGATGCCGCTCTTCACACGTCGGTGGGGAGAGTCAAGTTACAGTTGGGGCGGTACTGGGGGACAAGTCGTTGCAGTTCCTGTTTCCCGGTTCGGTCGCCCTGTGAGCGAGCCCCCAGCGCTCTCGCGACGCTCTGAGGGAGCGGAGCCGGGGACGGCATACTGCCGACGACAGACGTACAGATCCTCGACCGAAGGGGAGTCGAAGGTCGCGCAGAGACGCAAAGGCGCAAAGAGGGCGACGTGCCTTGGCGCCTTTGCGTCTTTGCGCGATCCCCTTGCGGTGCCTTCGGCTCCCAGCCGCCGCCGCGAAGTCCCGCTCCAGGTCCGCCCTCAAGTCGGCGAGATCGCGGCGTTGGCACGGGTGGCGCAGGGCCGGCCGAATCATCGGATCGATGAGGGTGAGGCAAACGCCACGCCCGTTCGTAAACAACCAGCGAGTTGAAAAATTATCCGACGAGTTGTTTGCGCCTGGCGCTATGTACTCGGCGGATGTCGCGTCATCCCTCGACTTGTTGTCGCTGAGCGCAAGATACTCGTGGGATGCGATCTCATCCCTCGACGTATCTGCGTCCCGGCCCCAACAGCCTGAGGCCGGCTCGTCCTACAGCGCCGTCCTGGCCAGTCGGAAGCCGACGTAGTTGTAGCGGTCCTCGGGCGGCAAGGCGCGGCGGTCCGCCACGCGCACGTACAGCGCGTCGGCATTCCAGTTCCCGCCCCGTTCCCCCCGGCGTGACCCCGTAGAGGGCCCGGTCGGGTCCACAGCCGGGCTGTAGGTGTAGTAGTCTTCGCCGTAGTTGTCCCCGACCCACTCCTCGACATTTCCCGACATATCATACAGGCCGCAGGCGTTTGGCGCCTTGGTGGCCACGACGCGGGGGCCCGTGCTGGCGTTGCCACTGTACCAGGCCACCGCGCCGACATCGTCCGAGCCCGCGTAGAGCAGGTCCTCTCCGCAGCGCGCGGCAAACTCCCACTCCGCTTCGGTCGGCA
>DDSR01000238.1 GCA_002343455.1 Deltaproteobacteria bacterium UBA2385
CCGACACCGACACCGACACCGACGTCGAGCCGACGCTCAACTGGTACCTGACCGACCAGCTCTCCGACTGGGTCGCCCTGGATGACGAACACGCGCTGGTCACCAACGTCGACAAGGACGCCCTGCAGCGCATGGCGTTGGAGACCGGGGAGGTCAGCCACGAGCTGGTCATCGGCGGAAACCCCGAGCGGCTCGCCGTCAACCGGGGGGCGACGACCGCGGCCATCGCCCACGGCGCGGACAGCCTGACCCGCATCCACCTCGTCGATCTCTCCGACTGGAGCGCCCGCACCCTCGACCTCGAGCAGGGCGGCGAGTACTACCCGGGCCTGGACCTGACTTTCGGCGAGGACGATCAGCTCTACATCCTGGCGGGAGACCCCGACGGCTTCGCCTGGCGGACGGTCTTCGTCGTCGACCCGACGGACCTGAGCGTGAGCGCCATCTGGGAGGTCCCGAACATCGGCATGGTCGACCGCATTGCCCAGGTCGACGGCGACCTCTACGTCGGAAACCGACGCTATCAGCCCCCCGCGTCCGCGCTCGGCGACCTGGTCGAGCTCGCCGACTACGACGCCACTCCCTATGCTCCCAACAAGCTGGCGCTCTCGGCCGACGGCGACGGCATCCTCTTCACGCCAGGGGCCGAGTCCGTCATCGAGTACGACCGCGCCACGGGCTCGGCCATCCAGGACTACGGAGCCAAGTCAACCGACGTCTTCGGCGCTCACGACTACGGCTACACCCACGACGACGCCCGGGTGGTGACGCTCTCGCTCGATTTCGACGACCACTTCATCCAGGTCTTTGACCGGGCCAGCTCCGCCGAGCGGGCGCGCTTGCTGGTCCCCGGCCCCTCCGCGCTGGCCACCGTCTTCTACGACCGCGAGTTCATGCTGATCACGCCCGACGACAGCCGGGTCTACATCTTCGAGTTCGCCGGCTTCACCCATGACAAGGGCGCGGTGAAGTGGATCGACATCGACTGACCGCCGCTAGGGTCAGCCGCGTCGCGCGCGTCCGGCTCTACCAGGAGCCGCCCGGACCGCCGTAGGCGCCCAGGTCGTTGCGGCTGCCGTCCGCGTCGTAGTAGGCCGGGCTGGGATGGCCCACGTCGATCGCGGGCGAGGTCGACCGCAGCACGAAGTCGTCGTTGCTCCAGTCGCCATCATCCGACCAGGCCGTGAAGCGCGGGTCGGAGCTGATGTTGCCGGTGGTCCCCTCCAGGCTGGTCCCGCCGCCCCAGTCGTCGTCGTTGCCGTAGACATCGCAGTACTGGATGCTGGACGACGCGCCCGACTCGGTGCGAACGCCGTCCGAGCTGTTGAAGGCGATGATGCTGTTGAGCAGGGTGTTGGAGCTGGTGCCCGTGTACCAGACGCCGCCGCCATCGGTCGCCGCGCCACCGGTGACGGTGACGTTGACCAGGGTGCTGCTGCCTTCCAGCACCAGGAGCCCGCCGCCGTCCGTCGTCGCCTCGTTCCAGGCCAGCACGCCGTTGGTGAGGCTCAGCGAGCCGCCGTCGAGCTGGACGCCGCCCCCATCCGTGGCGGTGTTCTGGTACAGGCCGACCTGCTCCAGGGCCAGGGTCGAGCTGCTGTCGATGTAGATACCGCCGCCCTGGTCCGCGAAGTTCTCGGCGAAGGACACGTTCTGGAGGCTGGCGAGGCTGTCCAGGAAGCAGGCCCCACCGCCGTAGGAGTAGGTGTAGTACTCGTCGTTCCCGGAGGCCGAGTACTCCAGCTCGGGGAGCAGGTTCTCGACCACGATCAGGTCAAGCAGCGTCGGGTCGGAGCCGTCCACATACAGACCGCCACCGCACCAGGTGTAGAAGTAGTCCGTGCAGATGGTGCTGGAGGAGCAGGAGGTCGACTCGCTGGTGGTCTCCAGGTCGCCCTCGCCTCCGGTCAGCGTGAAGCCCTGCAGGGTCGCGGCGGAGGTCTCGCCCGAGGCGATGCGAACAACCGGCTCGGAGAGGCCCGTCGCGTCGATGATGGTCTCCGCGGCGCCCTCGACGCCTACGACGGAGATGTTGCGCCCGCCGAAGTCGACAGACTCGGTGTAGGTGCCAGCCAGGACGATCACGCACTCGTCGGCGCCATTGACCGCCGCCTGGATGGTGTCGTAGGGGGCGCTGTAGCTGCCGTCACCCGAGCTGGACCCGCCCGAGGAGGCCGCGACCTGGGGCTCGGTGGCGTCACCGTCGTTGCAGTCGTAGTCGTTCTCTGCGCCGTCACAGGCGAGGCGCTCCGTCCCCGGGGCGCCCAGGCCGTCCAGGTCGGCGTCCTCGAACAGCCAGATCGCGTCCGCCGCCCCGACGTCCACCGTGCCGTCGCAGTCGTCGTCGATGTCGTTGCAGACCTCGATTCCGTCGGGGTTGACCGACGAGAGCGTGTCGTCGCAGTCGAGCGCGTTGGTCACCCAGCCATCGGTATCCACGCAGATCTCGGAGCTGACGGACTCGTCGCCGAAGCCGTCCCCGTCGGCGTCCTGCCAGGCGGTCCAGAGCAGGCCATCGTCGACCAGCTCGTTGCAGTCGTTGTCCAGGCCATCGCAGATCTCGGGGTTGCCTTCGAAGCGCGCCGCCTCGGTGTCGTCGCAGTCCGTGGGGGTGAGCGAGTAGCCCTCCAGCCCCTCGCAGCCGTAGTCCATGGTCTCGGGGTCGCCGTGACCATCGCCGTCCGCGTCGACGTAGAGCAGGACGAGCACGCCCTCGTCCACCTCGAAGTCGCAGTCGTTGTCCAAGCCGTCGCAGACCTCGGGGTTGCCCGGGAAGCGCGCCGCTTCGGTGTCGTCGCAGTCCGTGCTGTCCCAGACCCAGCCAGGCTCCGGATCGCAGCCCTCCCGTCGGTCCGTCGACTCGCCGTAGCCGTCGCCGTCCGCGTCCCGGAACAGCGTGCCCGAGATCCCGTCGTCCACGACCAGGTTGCAGTCGTTGTCCAGGCCGTCGCACACCTCGGGGTTGCCCGGGAAGCGCGCGGCGTCCGAGTCATCGCAGTCGGTGGGGAACTCGGAGTAGCCCTCGGGAGCCTGGCAGGCGAGCACCGTGTCGGTCGAGACACCAAAGCCGTCACCGTCCGCGTCGGCGTACCAGGTGCGCATGTCGACCGCGCCCTCGTCGATCTCGCCGTCGCAGTCGTTGTCCACCCCGTCGCAGAACTCCACCGCGCCCGGGTAGACGGCCGGGTTGGTGTCGTCGCAGTCCTCGTCCGCGTTGAAACGATCCCCGTCCTCATCGACCGAGGAGCCGCCGTCGGAGGTGCTGCCGCCGTCGGTCTCCCCATCCCCCCCCTTGCCGTCCGTGCAAGCCAGGGTCGTACTGAGGAGGATCGCGAGCAGCCCGAGGGCCAGGTGAGAGGTGTTCATTCGAGCTCCAGTGGTCTACCAGGTGCCGTAGGGGCCGCCATAAGCGCCCTGGTCGTTGCGGGATCCGTCGTCGTCGTAGTACGCAGCGCTGGGGTTGCCGGCGTTGATGGAGACCGAGGTGCTGCCCAGGGCCAGGTCCTCGTTCGTCCAGTCGCCGTCGTCGGTCCAGGCCGAGAACTCGGGGTCGCCGCTGATGTTGCCCGAGCTGCCCTCGAGCGAGGCCCCGCCGCCCCAGTCGTCGTCGTTGCCGTAGACGTTGCTGTACTGGATCGTGGTGGACGAGCCAGCCCCGCGCAGCAGCCCGTCGGCCGTGTTGAAGGCGACGATGCTGTTGAGCAGCGTGTTGGTGGTGGTGCCGCTGTACATGACTCCACCGCCCGAGCTGGCCGATCCCCCCGCGACCGTCACGTTCACCAGCGTGCTGGTCCCGTCGACGACCAGCAGACCGCCGCCGTCGTCCGTCGCCTCGTTCCAGGCGAAGATGCCGCCCGTCAACGAGAAGGTCCCGCCGTCGACGAGCACGCCGCCGGCATCGCTGGCCATGTTCGCGTACAAGGCCGACTGGACCATCGTGATGGAGGCGTCCTCGTCGATGTAGAAGCCGCCGCCCTGGTCGGCGCTGTTGTCGGCGATGACGACGCCCTGGAGGGTGGCCGCGCTGTTCAGGAAGCAGGCCCCACCGCCGTAGGAGTAGGTGAAGTACTCGTCGTTGCCGACCGCAGCGTAGTCAGCCTCGGGCAGGACGTTTTCGACGAGCCAGAGGTCCTGCAGGGTCGGGTCGGCGCCATCCACGAAGAGGCCCCCCCCGCACCAGGTCTCGAAGTAGTCCGTGCAGACCGCGGTCGAGGAGCAGGCGCTGGCCTCGCTGGAGGACTCCAGGTCCCCCTGCCCGCCGCGCAGGGTGAAGCCGCTCAGCGAGGCGGCGAAGGACTCGCCACCGGCGAAGCGGACCACCGGCTGGGCGAGGCCGGTCGCGTCGATCACCGTCTCGGAGGGGCCCCCGACGCCGGTCACCGCCAGGTCGTTGCCGCCGAAGTCGATCGCCTCGGCGTAGGTGCCCGGGTAGACCGCCACGCAGGCGCTGGCCACGTTGATCGCCGACTGGATGTTGGAGAAGGGCGCGCCCAGGCTGCCGTCACCACCGGCCGATCCCATCGCCGCGTCCACGACCTTGGGCTCGGTTGCGTCGTAGTCGTCGCAGTCGTAGCCGTTGTCGACCCCCTCGCAGCCCAGCTCGAGGGTGGAGGGGTCACCCAGGCCGTCGCCGTCGTTGTCGGCGTAGAGCCAGGCCTCGTCCGTCGCGTCGACGTCGACCCGGCCGTCGCAGTCGTTGTCGACGCCGTCGCAGACCTCGGCCGCGTCCGGGTTGATCGCGGGGTCGCGGTCGTCGCAGTCCTGCTCGTCGGCCACCCAGCCCGGCGTCGCTTCACAGACCTCGGTCGAGGTCGCGGGATCACCGAAGCCGTCGGAGTCCGCGTCCCGCCACACGACGTACATCAGCCCGTCGTCCACCGCGTCGTTGCAGTCGTTGTCGACCCCATCGCAGACCTCCCGGTTGCCCGGGAACCGGCGGGGGTCGTTGTCGTCGCAGTCCACGCCTGCCGGCGAGCCGTCACCGTCCTCGTCGACCTCGCCGCCGCCGTCGCCGCCGCCGTCCCAGCCGCCGTCGCCGGTCCCGCCGTCGCCGCCCCCGTCGCCGCCCCCGTCGCCGGTGCCCCCGTCGCCGGTCCCGCCATCGCCGGTCCCGCCATCGCCCGTGCCGCCGTCACCGGTCCCGCCGTCGCTGGTGCCGCCGTCGCTGGTGCCGCCGTCGCTGGTGCCGCCGTCGCTGGTGCCGCCGTCGCCGGTCCCGGTGTCCTTGCCACCGTTGCAGGCGAGGGTAGAGGCCAGGAGGAACGCGAGCAGGGAGGCGTTGAAGAACGAGGCGTGCATGGGAGCTCCGAGAAGGAGGCGACGGTAGCCGATCCTGGACGGAGCCTCAACAGAATTTTACAGGTCTCTTGGGCGCTCAGCCCGTAGGCTCGACTGGGTCGGCCTCGACCTCAGCCTTGCAGAGCCGTCGGATGCGACTGACGGCCTCCTCCGAGACCGGCACCTGCCCGTCCTCGGACCGCAAGACGACCTTGCTCAGGCCTTGCAGGCGCACCAGCTGCCGATCGCTCAGACGCTCCACCCAGCCCGAGGGCCCTCGGATCTCGACCCGCTCGAAGCCCAGGCGCACACACTCCTGGAGCAGCTCGGCGATGGCGGGGTGGTCCAGGCTGGTCGCGTCGTCGACCAGCAGCTCGGTCCCGCCCTCCTGGGCCAGCCGACAGAGCCTCTGGCGGATGGTGCGGGTCGACTCTTCACCCGGGAAGGTCACCCTCAGCACCCGCGGGACCTCCCCGGCCGGCACCGCCGCCAGGGGATCCCCGCGCAGCGCCCCGCGCGCGGCCTGCCCGACGGCGAACGAGACCCGGGTGGCCGGCGCACGACCCGCGCGGGGCGGCGGAGGGGCCGTCGGGGGCGGATCCTGTGCTGGCGCGGGCGGGCCCTGCGCCGGCACGGCCCCCGCCCGCGCGGGGTGGCTGCACCGGTCATCGATCTCGGCGCGCCCGAAGCGCTCGACGTAGTCCGCGGGCGCTCCCGGGCAGCCGGGCTGGGATGCGCAGGCGGCGCACCCGGGGGCCGCGGGCGGCGCTGCCTGCCCGGCCGCGAGGTCCTGGAGGGCGAGGGTGGGCCCGATCCAGCCAATCGGGGCCTGCAGCTGCCCGGCGGCGGAGCCGAGGGCGCAGGCCGGGAAGCCCTCGAAGCCAAGCTCGACCCCAGCGCTCCAGGCGGCGCGAGAGGCCCGCTCGAGCAGCGGCTCGGCCAGGCCCAGCCGCGGGGAGAGGGCGATGAACTGCGCGCGGGCAGGCCCTTGAGAGCGAACCCGCCGCACGATCACCGAGGTCGCGCCCAGCGCGGCCGCCAGGGCGACCGTCTCGGGGAGGTGGTCCATGGTGGGCCGCGTCAGGGTGATCTCGACCTGGACCTGGAGGCCCGCCTCCGCACAGCCACGAAGCGCACGCACGACCCGCTTGCCCGCGCCCGGGAGGTCCACCAGCCAGTCGTGGGCCTCCATTCGCGCCGAGTGCAGGGGGATGCGCACCCGGCGGAGCCCCCAGGCGCGGGCCTGCCGCGCCGCCTCGGGGCTGCTGAAGGCCAGGCCGTCGGTACACAGGCCTGGCGTCCCTCGATCCTCGAGGGCGCGGACCAGGCTCGGCAGGTCGGCGCGCATCGCCGGCTCGCCTCCGCCCACCCAGAGCGGCGCTCGCGAGCGCGGCAGGCAGGCCAGGATCTCCTCGATCCCAGGGTCCTCGACCTCGGCTCCGAGGGGCAGATCCAGCCGACCCGCCCGCGCACCTCCCCTGCCCCGGCCCGTGACGAGCACTCCACGTTCAGGCATCTCCCGAATCCTCGCTCCACAGGATGCCCGGCACCAGCGCCGCCAGCGCCCGGCCGTGGTCGGCGACCGGGCCGACCAGCTGCACGGCGTGAACGCCCAGCGCCCGGCAGAGGCTCAGCACCCGCGCGGCGCGCACCGGGGAGTCCTCGCTCAGCCGCAGCCACAAGCGCCGACGCCGAGTGTCGCCCAGGCCCTGGTTGGCACGATCGAGCCGCCGCATCCAGCTCAGCAGGGCGCGATCGGGTCGGCCCTGGGGGTCGAGCGAGGCGCCCTCCAGCTCGATCGCGAGGTCTGTCCACGGCCCGGCCCACAGGGCATCGAGCGGCTCCAGAGGCGCGGGGCAGCGCCTCCAGACCGTCCACTCCCCCGCCTCGGGGGCCCGATCGACACACTGACCCGGCCAGGCCGCCGCACCCTCCAGCCAGGGCGGCCGCACCCGCAGCGGCGCGGACAGCCCCCCGTCGGGACCCTGGTCCCAGACCGCGTGCCAGGCCCCACCGCAGCGCGTTCGCAGCGCGCAGCCCCGGCAGGGGTCCCCCTGGCGCTTGTCGCCGGCGTTCTCGATCCCGGGCCGCTCCTGCCAGCCGCCGAGCTCCGCCTCGACCGCCTCCACGCAGGAGTCGAGGCCGTCCTCCCAGCCCACGCACAGGGGCAGGCCGCAGTAGGGGTTGAGCAGCTCGATGCCGTGGGCGCGGGCCCGCGCGCGGGCGAGGCGGACCGAGGCGGAGAGGCGCGGGTAGTCCGGCAGCAGCTCGGGGTTCGCCGCGGCGCGCCCATGGGGCTGCACGGCCGAGAGGGAGACGCTGCGCACCCCGGGGAGGCGCTCGGCGACGAAGTCGATGTACGCGGCCACCCCCTCCTGGCTGAGGCGGGCGATGACCGGGTTGAGGGTGACCCGGACGCCGACGGCCAGCAGGGCGTCGATGCCGGCGAGGCAGCGGGGGTAGGCGCCGGGCAGGCCGGCCAGGGTGTCGTGGTGGTCGGCCCGGTGCGAGAGCAGCGAGACGAAGGCGCTGGTGAGGCCCGCCTCCGCGAGCTCAGCGGCGTAGGCCGGGTCGATCAGGATTGCGTTGGTCTGCAGCTCGACGAAGGGCACGCCGGCCTGCCGGGCGCGGGCGATCAACGCCAGCAGCTTGCGGCGCAGCAAGGTCGGCTCGCCCCCCGAGATGGTCATCGTCTGCTGCCCGCTGTCCAGGAAGGCCTGGAGCTGCGCCTCGATCTCCTCGTCGGGAGGGGTCGGCCGCGGGTAGTCCTCGACCGGCACATTGCAGAAGGGGCAGCGCTCGTTGCAGGCCATCGTCAGCCGCAGCAGGCCCTTGGTCTGGTGGCTGCGCTCGGATGAGGCGGGGGTGTTCACCCCGGCAGCGTATTACGATCGCCCGGTGACGCAGCTGCCCGCCGCCTTCCTGACCCTGCCTGCCCCCGGAGACTCACGCTTCGCCTCGATCGAGCGCAAGGTCCGGCTGCTCGCCCTGCGGCAGCTGCTGCGCTCCACCGAGGGCCACCCCGCCCTCTACGAGGCCCTGTTCGCCGCCACCCGCGCCGACAAGGCGGTCCTGCCGGGCCTGCTGGCCAGCCCCGACCTGCTGACCCCGCTGCTCTGCCTGGAGGCCGGCCTCATCCCGCGGGAGCAGGCCCTCGCCTCGGTCGTGCCCGGCTTGCTTGCGGCGCTGGTCCAGCGGGGCCTGCTGCCCCACGCCCTGATCTGGGAGCGGCCGGTCGAGCTGCTGGTTCTGGGCACCCAAGCCTGGCGCTTCCAGCCCCCCGCCCGCGCCCTGGCGGCCTTCCCCGGCGGGGTCGAGCTGGACCTCGGCGAGGCCGGACGGCTCCCCCTCGACACCCTGCCCGCGACACAGCCCTTCTCCCCCCTGGTGCCCGGCCTCCACCTCTCGACGCTGGACAGCAACCCCCTGGCGATGACCGAGGCCCACCCCGACAAGCAGGGCAACGCCCTGGACCTGGGCGGCCGCAGCGAATCGGACTGGGTCGCCGCCCTCCAGCAGGCCCTGGCCCTGGTGCAGCAGGCCCTGCCGGAGTGGTGGGCCGAGCTGGGCCCCTCGCTGCGTCGCATCGTCCCGGTCGGCTACCAGCCCGAGCTGCACCTCTCGGCCAGCTACCGCGAGGCCCCCGGGCTGGCCTACCTCACCCTGCACCCAAGCCCGATCACCATGGCCGAGGCCATCGTCCACGAGGCCCAGCACAGCCGGCTCAACTGCCTGCTATGGCTGGACGCGGTGCTGGAGAACGGCTGGACGGACTGGACGGACTCGCCCGTCCGACCGGACCTGCGCCCCCTGATGGGCGTGCTGCTGGCGGTCCACGCCTTCGTGCCCGTCGCCGCCCTGCACGCGCGCCTCGCCGAGGCCGGCCACCCCCTCGCGCAAGGCCCCGACTTCGCCCGACGCCGCCTGCAGGTGCTCTCCGGCAACGCCCGCGGGTTGGCCATCGTCCAGGAGCGCGCCCGCGCCACCGCCCTCGGGCGCATCCTGGTCGACGAGCTGGCCCGCCTGCACCAGGCCCTCGTCGCGCGCGTCCCGACCGCCTTGCAGTCGGATGTGCTCCCTCCGGGCTGAGGGACGGCCACGGCGCTGTGCCATACTCCGCGCCATGAACTGCCCCCGCTGCGAGCACCATGGCCTGGACCCCGTCGCGGTCGACCGCTCTGTCCGCGTCGACTGGTGCAGCGGCTGCGGCGGCGCCTTCTACGAGACCGGCGAGCTCGACGCGGTGCTGGGAGCCTCCCCCGCGCTCGACGAGCGTTCAACGACCCCGGGCCTGAGCTGCCCGGCCTGTACGACCGCGATGGTCGAGCTGCGCTGGCCGGCCGGGGGGGCCGTCCGCATCGACGCCTGCCCCTCGTGCAAGGGGCACTGGCTGGATCGCGGCGAGCTGGTCCACCTCAAGGAGCACCTGGCCTCCACCCGCGGCTCCTCCTCCTCGGCCGGACCCGCCTCCCACATCCCGCTGAGCCGCCTGCCCGCGCAGGTCCGCACCCTGCAATGGCGCTGGGTCGCTGGCGGCGCGGCGGTCATGCTGCTGAGCTTCGCTTGCATCCTGGGAGGCCTCAGCTTCTTCGACCTGCTGGACGAGCTGCGCGACCGCTCCGGCACCGGCGAACAGGTCCTGGCCCTGTGGTCCCTGCTGCTCTGCTACCCCCTGGGGGGCCTGCTGATCGGGCGAGGCTCCTCCGGCTACACCATCTGGGAGGCCGCCCTCGCCGCGATCCCGACCACCCTGGTCCTGGGCCTGGCTGTGGGCGGCTTCAACCTCTTGCAGACCGTCGGGCTGATCCTGGCCGGTTTCGTGCTGGCGCTGCTGGGCGCCGTCGCGGGCGAGCGGCTGAGCGGCCGCTGAGCCCGATCAGCCGCGCCGGACGGAGCGGCGCCTCACCAGCCCCAGCAGAGCCAGGACCCCGACCATCACGCCGGCCCGACCGCTCGCGGCCCCCGAGCTGGCGCAGCCGCAACCCTCGTCCTTGTCCTCGGGCTCCGTCGCGTCGCCGCCGTCGCTGCCGCCGCCGTCGCTGCCGCCGCCGTCGCTGCCGCCGCCGTCCTCCTCGGGGCACTCGATGACCGAGGGGTCCATGTCGTCGCAGTCCTCTGCCACGCCGACGCCGTCCCCGTCTTGATCGTCGTCCCGCTCGTCGCAGTCCTGGTCGACGCCGTCGTACCAGATCTCGGCCGCCGAGGGGTTGATCGAGGCGTCGGTGTCGTCGCAATCCAGCGAGTTGTCGACATGGCCCTCGGGCTGATCGCAGCTCTCTTCGGTGATGAAGGGGTTGCCGAAGCCGTCTCCGTCGGCGTCCTCGAACCAGGTCGCCTCGTCGAGGGATCCGTCCTCGTCCACCTCGCCGTCGCAGTCGTCGTCGACGCCGTTGCAGAGCTCCTGCGCCCCCGGGTAGGCCGAGGCGAGCGTGTCGTCGCAGTCCGTCGAGTCGGCCACGAAGCCCGTGGGGGCCTCGCAGCTCTCGGAGGGCACCCCCGGGTCGCCGTAGCTGTCTCCGTCCTGATCGCGGTACCAGGTGGGGGCGTCGACCGCGCCGTACTCGTCGACCTCGCCGTCGCAGTCGTCGTCCGCCCCGTTGCAGGTCTCCGGCGCGCCCGGGTAGACCGAGCCTTGGAGGTCGTCGCAGTCGGTGGAGTCAGCGACGTAGCCATCGGGCGCATCGCAGGCGACCGTTGTCGACGAGAGGTCCCCGAAGCCGTCCTCGTCCTGGTCTCTGTAGAAGGTCGAGCCCAGGCCCTCGTCCACCTCGCCGTCGCAGTCGTCGTCGATCTCGTTGCAGGTCTCAGGCGCTCCCGGGTACACGCTGGACCGGGTGTCGTCGCAGTCGGTGGCGTCGGCGACGTAACCATCGGGCGCGTCGCAGGCCGAGGTGGACCGGCCCGCGCGGCCATAGCCATCCCCGTCGGCGTCCTCGTACCAGGTGCTCTCGCCCAGGGAGAAGGCCTCGTCGACATCGCTGTCGCAGTCGTCGTCGTAGCCGTTGCAGATCTCGGGCGCCCCGGGGTGGACGTCGGCGTCGTAGTCGTCGCAGTCCGTCCCCGTGGACACGTAGCCGTCCACCTCGTCCTCGCAGCTCTCGATGCTCTCGGCCGGGTGGCCGAAGCCGTCGCCGTCCCGATCCAGGTGGAGCGTGCGGTACAGATCCTCGTCCACCTCGTCGTCGCAGTCGTTGTCCACGCCGTCGCAGACCTCGACCGCCCCGGGGTGGATGTCCGGATCCAGCGGCGCGCAGTCCACCGAGTCGAACCAGCCGTCACCGTCCGAGTCGACCTCGACGTAGCCATTGTACATCCAGACGAAGGCGGAGCCCGCGACCAGGACCTCGTCGAAGCCGTCTCCGTCCACGTCGCCGGCCATGGCGACTTGCTGGCCGAAGGAGGTGCCCGAGCCGCCCGAGAGCGTATTGACGGGCTCGTCGGAGAGCCCATCGGCGCTCCCCTCGTAGATCCAGGCGGTATTGCCCGCGGAGTAGCCGACGACCAGGTCGTCGTAGCCGTCTCCGTTCACATCCCCGCCCGTGAAGAGCTCCTGCCCGAAATTGGTGCCGCTGCTGCCCGTCAGGTAGCTGGCCGGCAGCGTGGAGAGGCCGCTCGCTCCCCCGTGGTAGGCGTAGACGCGGCCCTTGTTGGCGTCGTAGCCGTAGGCGCCGACGACGAGATCGTCCCAGCCGTCGCCGTCGAGGTCGGCGAAGCCGAGCTGGTAGCCGAAGTAGTTGCTGCTGGCCTCGCCGCTGAGGCTGCCCGTGGCGCTGCCCTCGATGCCCGAGGCGCTGCCGAGGTAGACCTGGACCAGGCCCTGGTTGCTGGTGTAGCCGGGGGCCCCGATGGCCAGGTCGAGGTGACCGTCCCCGTTCACATCGCCCAGGGCCAGCGCCCGCCCGAGCTGCCAGCTGCTGCTGGTCGCGCTCCAGGTGGTGGTCGGGCTGCTCTCCAGCCCGCTGGCCCCCCCGCGGTAGAGGTAGACCCGGCCCCCCGAGATCCCGTAGGCGCCGATCACCACGTCGCCGTAGCCGTCCCCGTCCGTGTCGCCGGCGCCGGCCAGGCCGAAGCCGAGGTAGCCGTTGGTGGTGGTGCCGGTGATGGTGCTGAGGGCGCTGCCCTCCACGCCCGAGGCCGAGCCCCGGAACAGGTGGACGCGGCCCCGGCTGGAGCTGTAGCTGTAGCCCGAGACCAGCAGATCGTCGTAGCCGTCTCCGTCCACGTCCCCTGCCGGCGCGATCACCTGCCCCAGGTACTCGCTGCTGGCGCCGACCAGGGTCGCGTCGGCCTCGTAGGCCGGGCCGGCCGGGCCCCCGTAGAAGACGTAGACGATCCCGGCGTTCGAGGAGTAGCCGCTGCTGCCCACGGCGAAGTCGTCGTAGCCGTCACCGTCCAGGTCCCCGACGGGCGAGATCTGGGGCGAGGAGGAGAAGAAGCCGGGCGGGCTGAGGGTGGTCCCAGCGGAGGTGGCCATCCCCGCCCCCGTCCCGTAGAAGACGTAGGCGCCGCCGTAGCCGGAGGAGAGGTTATTGGCGCCGACCACCAGGTCGGGCGAGCCGTCTCCGTCCACGTCGCCCGCCCCGGCCACCGAGTAGCCGAAGGCGCTGCTGCTGGTCCCGGCGAGCGTCGCGGCGGCCACCGAGTTGACCCCCGAGGCGCTGCCGTGGAAGATCGACACCCGGCCGGTCGAGGAGCTGTATCCGTAGGAGCCGACCGCCACATCGTCGTAGCCGTCGCCGGAGACGTCGCCGAGCGAGGTGACGCTGAACCCGAAGTAGTTCGAGCTGCTGAAGCCGACCAGGGTCGAGGTGACGGTGGTGGAGACCCCGCTGCTGCCGCCGTGGTGGACATAGGCCCGCCCCGTCGAGGAGCTGACCCCCGAGGCGCCCACGATGACGTCGTCGTAGCCATCGCCGTCGACGTCGCCGGCCGAGGCCACGCTGACCCCGAAGCTGGCGCTGGAGGACGGTCCGCTGAGCGTCGTGGCCGCGGTGGTGGAGACCCCGCGGGCCGAGCCGTGGTAGATCGTCGCCTGCCCCGTCGAGGAGCTGACCGCGTTGGCTCCGACGATCACGTCGTCGTAGCCGTCTCCGTTCACGTCGCCCGCGCCCGCCACCGATGCGCCGAAGTTGCTGTTGGAGGAGGGCCCCGAGAGGGTCGTATCGGCCGACTCGGACACACCTGCGGCCGAGCCGTGGTGCAGGTAGACGCGGCCTACCCGCGAGCTGGCCTGGGGCGCTCCGATGATGACGTCGTCGTAGCCGTCGCCGTCGACATCGCCCGCCCCGGCCACGCTGTAGCCCAGGTAGGAGGTCGAGGCCGGTCCGGTGATGATGGTCGCGGCACTGTTCTCAACTCCGTCGGGGCCGCCATGGTAGACGAAGGCCTGGCCCGTCTCCGAGGAGTAGTACCAGGCGCCGACGATGACGTCGTCGTAGCCGTCGCCGTCGACGTCGCCCGCCCCGGCCACGCTGAAGCCGAAGCGCGAGCCCGTTGCCGCCCCGTCGAGCATCGAGCGCGCGGTCGTGGAGAGCCCATCGGGACCGCCCGCGTAGATGTAGGCGCGCCCCACCGAGCTGCCCAGGCCGTAGGCCCCGACGATGACGTCGTCGTAGCCATCGCCGTCAACGTCGCCCGCTCCAGCCACGGAGGTCCCGAAGTAGCCGGTGCCCCCCGCCAGGGTCCAGGCCGCGGTCGAGTAGACCGGATCGACCGTCACGGGGTACACGGCGCCCTGGTCGTCGACCTCGACCACCAACAGGTCGTCCTGGAAGCGCGCCGAGGCGGAGAGCGGATCCCCGTGCGCGTCCCAGGCGACGATCCCGTCCACCCCCCAGGCCCGACCGCCCGCGTCGGTGATCATCAGCTCGCCGTCCTGGTCCTGAAGCCCCAGCGCGGCGGAGATCTCCACCTCGAAACGCAGCGGCCCGCTGCCGGCGGGCGCCTCGGGCAGGGTCCAGCCCTGCTCGACCGCGTTGTCCAGGCCCACCCACCACTCGGTCAGGCCCTCGTGCTCGTACTCGAGCTGGCGGATGCAGCCGCCCATCGGGTCCAGATCGGTGGTGCAGGCCCCCAGCCGGGGCTGGACGGGGGTGACCTCGGACATGGCCTGCGGCCGGCCCCAGGCCGAGAAGCGCAGACCGAGCGCGGGCTGCTGCTCCTGGGCGGCGTCCCATGGGCGGGCCTGGAAGCCCTCGGCGCCGAAGGACCCGGTCAGCCCCGCGCCCGGAAGGTCGATCTGGAAGGCGCCGTCCTGGGTGTAGATCGCCCTCGCCTGGGCCTGGATGCGGAGCTGCACCCCCTCCAGCCAGCCGGCGGGCTCCACCTGGTCCGTGGAGGGCGCGGTCGGCAGCTCCGAGGGCAGGCCACAGCTGGCCAGGCCGAGCAGGGCCAGGATGCCCGAGGGCAGATGACGCGGAGAAGACAGGGACATGGTGCCGCCAGGTCTGTAGGGGCCGCTACCTTACATCCCCCTCGGGCGACTGTCCAACTCCGGCCGCCCGCTCGAACCGACCCGCCATCGCGGCCTTGACCGCCTCGGCGTCCTCGGGCCAGGGCGCCGCGCCTCGCCAGGCCACCATCAGCTCGGGCTCCCAGCGCCAGGGCTCACCGTCTCGGGCGATCTCCCCTTCAGCCACCGCATGGGTGAGCTCCAGCAAGGGCAGGTGTCCCAGGTCCCGCATCAAGGCCAGAAACCGACCCTGAACGCCGGGATCGACGAAGCGGAACTGCTCGCGCGTGGCGAAGGCGATGTGGTACCAGCTTGGACGGTGCCCGACCCCCGCCAGCTCCATCCGGGCCGCCATTCGGGACAGCATCTGGCTCGCCTCGCGGGCCATCCCCAGGCCGGGCACGTCCTGGCCGGGCAGCTGCGGCCGCTCGGGGGCGAAGCTGCCCCGGGGGTGCCGCAGGGTCAGCCAGTGGACGAAGAGGATCTCGACCGGCCCCTGGCCCTGCGGCCCTCGCAGCTCCTGACGCTCGTAGACGCCCTCGACCAGGACGTGCTCGACCCCGGCGGCCGTCCCCAGCAGCCGCATCCGGTCCCCCAGGGCGACCGTGGCGACCTCGACCCGCAGATCCTCGTAGCCCAAGCGCGCCACCGGCCCGAGCAGTCCGAAGGAGTACAGCGCGTACTCGATGCCCTCGGCGCTGTAGTGCCCCAGCAGCTTCGGCGGGGAGGTCCTGCCGGGCCCGGCGAGGCGACCCAGGTCGGCCTCGGTGATCCAGGGCTCTTCGGACTGCGAGCCGTTCAGGCGGCGCGGATCGAGGGAGCTGGCGATGGAGGCGAAGCGCCGGGCCAGCGGGTCGAGATCCGCCGGCAGAGGCCTTCGGCTGCCGAGGGCGAGGGCGAGGCCGGTGCCCGCCAGCAGCATCCAGGCGGTGGGGCCGTAGCCTCCGCCGGGCAGCCAGACCGAGGCGCAGCCCCGCAGGGCGCGGGCGACCGCCAGATCGCGGCGACGCACCCCGTCGGGGCTCATGCCGAGCTTGCCCAGGCGGTCCCCGGCCAGCACGTCTCCGCCAGCGATGACGAAGGCAAGCGCCGGCGCGGGCATCTGTTCGAGCAGCTGATCGAGGACGGTCAGGACCTCCTCGTCGGTGCCGCCAGGAAGCACTCGCTCCACCACACGTTCGCCCTGGACCCCCCAGTCGGCGCCGGAGATCGAGCCGATCCAGGCCTTCGGATCCTTCTCCAGGCAGGCGGCCGTGCCGTCGGGGGCGTGGGCGTCCAGGTCCAGGACGACACACTGTCCGTCGAAGCCCTGGGCTCGCACCGCGGCGAGGGCGACGGCGATGTCGTTGACCGGGCACATCCCGCCGCCGAAGGCCGGGCCGGCGTGATGGAAGCCACCGAGCAGGTTGAGGGCGGGGCCCTTTCGATCGAGGGCCTCGTGGGTGGCCGCCAGGGTGGCCCCCGTGGCGAGGCGGACGGTGCGCATCACCTCGTCCACCGGCACATCCCACTCGGGCGCGGCGAAGATGCGCGCCAGGACCTCGGGCCGGGTGAGGCCTTCGAGGTGCTCGGGCGTGTGGACACGGCACAGCTCGCGGTAGCGGATCCGGCGCGGGATGCGGAGCTGGTGCGGACGGATCGCGCCGAGGTCGACCAGGGCCCAGGCGGCCAGCTCGGCCCGCCGCGGCTCGACCCCGCGATCGCCCTCCAGCGAGGTGATCGGCAGCCGGAACTCGGGGGCGAACCAGACCGGCAGCTCGGGGTCGTGCAACAAGCGGGCGAGGGCCGTGCGGACGCTCATGGGTCGCCTCAGGGTTCGAGGGATCGCATCAGCCGCCGGACCTCGGCCATCTCGCTGGCCGGCAGGTCGGCCGTGACCCGGCCCTTCTGGACGACGACGACCCGGTCGGCGACCCGGCCCAGGGTGTCCAGCACATGGGTCGAGAGCAGCACCGTCGCGCCCTGCCGGCAGCGCTCGGCCAGGGTCTCGAGCACCCGCTCCGCGCTGGGCGGATCCAGGCCGTTGAGGGCCTCGTCCAGCATCAGGACCGGCGGCTCGGCGACCAGGGCGCAGGCCAGCGCGGTCTTGCGGTGCATGCCCTGGCTGTACTCGTGGATCAGGCGGTCGGCGTCCTCACCCAGCCCAGCCAGGACGAGCGCCTCCTCGACCCGCGCCGGATCCGGCTCGACGGTGGGGTCGGCGGCCCGGATGCGCGCGGCGAAGGTGATCATCTCGCGGGCGCTGAGGTACTCGTACAGGCGGGGGTGCTCGGGCACGACCCCCATCTTCCGGCGGGCCCCCTCGGGATCGGCGGAGACATCGACGCCCATGACGAAGGCCGCGCCCGAGGTCGGCTGGAGCTGGCCGGTCAACATCCGGAAGGTGGTGCTCTTTCCGGCGCCGTTGGGTCCAACCAGTCCGACGAGCTGCCCCTGCGGCACGCGAAAGGACACCGAGTCGACGGCGACGACCCGGCCGAACTCCTTTCGGAGCTCCCTTGCTTCGATCGCAGCGACCTCGATCGCGGCGACCTCGGGCGGGGTTGGCTCAGGTGCGGTGCTCATGGCAGGCCTCCAAAGGCGCGCAGCGTGAAGCTCGAGACGAGGGCCCAGACCAGGACCGCGATCGGCAGCCAGCCCCAGATCGAGCGGGCCCCCCACCGACGGGCGAGGCCGGCGCAGGCCAGGGAGGCCAGGGCCGCCATGGCCTGCAGCACCAGGGCCGGGAGCAGGACGACGAGGCCCTGGCGTACGAGCAGGGCGAGCAGCGGGGGGAGGATGGCCCCCTGGGCGTAGGCGAAGGCGACCGCGGCCCGCGCCGCCATCACCCGGGCCGGCTGCACGCCCAGCGCCCGGTCCAGCCAGGCGGGATCCCCATCGGCGAGGCGACCGGGCAGGGCGGCGATCACCAGCACGGCCGCACCCGAGACCGCCACGACCGCTGCCGGGGCGGCCGGGTCCGCGCTCCAGCCGGCGAAAGCACCGACCAGGCCCAGGCCCCAGGCGCCGGTCGCCCAGGTGCGCAGGCGGCGCCAGCCCTGGCGCAGGGCCCGCAGCAGCTCCGGGCGCCCTGTGGCCAGCCACTCCAGGTAGACCCGGCGGTCCTCCTCGCCCTCGTCCGAGCCCGCCCAGGCGGCGTCGACCTCGGCCAGCAAGGAGCTGGCGCGGACCCAGGTGCGCTCGGACAGCGGCAGCGACAGCGCGAAGGCCACCACCCCGACCGCGGGCGGCAGGAGCAGGAAGGCCCAGCCCGGCGCCCAACCCTGCAGACCCGCCGCGCTGCCCGAGCTGGCCAGCAAGAGGGCCAGACCGGCGACCGCCAGCACGACCCCCGGGGCGTAGATCAGCGCGGCCTGCATCCGGGGGTTGCTGCCCCGCAGCAGCTCCAACACCAGGGCCAGTCGCGGGCTGAAGGCGGCCTGCACGGCGCCGAGGTTGACCAGGAAGCCGAGGCCGAAGCCGCAGACGAAGGCCCCGAGCACCAGCGCGGCGGCGCCCAGGAAGGCCAGGGTGTGGCCCGCCAGCGCCAGCGGCACCAGCAGCAGGATGGCCATGGCCGGCACGACCGCCTGCTCGCGCAGCAGCCGCAGGGCGATGGCCTGCAGCAGCAGGCGGGGCTGGACGGGGTGGACGTCGAGCACCTCGCGATCGGGGCCCCGCACGATGGCGTCGTAGGTCGACAGCGCCATCACGCAGACCACCAAGGCGGCGAGGCGAAAGGCGATCGCCTCGGTCCCGGCGGCGACGACCGCCAGCGACGCGGGACCGTCCAGGAAGCCAAGCAGCACGGGCCGGGCCAGCGGCGCGGCCAGCCCCGCGGCGGCCAGCGCCAGCAGCCAGGTAGGGCCCCGGGCCTTGCGGGCACGGATCCGGCGATGGACCTCGCGATATGGATTGCGCACGCGCTGGCCTAACGCCTCGGCGGCCGCCGGTCCCCGATCGGTCGCCCCCTCGGCTGGGCGGGGTAGACCTTCCCATGTCCCTCGACTCCTTGCCTCCCTGGCTCTCCGCCGCAGCGGTCCCGGCGCTCACCGCCGTGCTGGGCCTGGTGGTCGGCTAGGCCCTCCGCCGGATGTTGCGCCACTTCGCGCTCGTCCGCCTCCTCCAGGCCCGCCCCGACGACGAGGAGGGTCCCGAAGCGCTCGCCCCCCCGCCTTCGCTGGCCCGACGCAGCCTGCCGCTCGTGATGGCCATGATCGGGCTCGGCGCAGGCCTGGAGCTCAGCGGCCTGCTCCCCGTGCGCGAGGCCCTCCAGGTCGGCCGGGATCTGCTCCACCTCCGGCTCTTCGACCTCGCGGGCAAGACCGTCAGCCCGATGACCGCCGTGACCATCGCCGCCGTGCTGCTGGTCGCCGTCAAGAGCAGCCGCCTGCTCCAAGGCGCCCTGGGCCGGCACCTGCGCAGCCGCGAGAACGTCGACTCGGGGGTCATCGCCGCGCTGCAGCGCCTCTTCCACTACGCCGTCCTCTTCCTGGCCTTCACCATCGGCCTGCAGACCGCCGGCTTCGACCTCTCCGCGCTCCTGGCCGCCTCGGCCATCTTCGCCGTCGGGATCGGCCTGGGCCTGCAAACAGTCGCCACCAACTTCATCGCCGGCCTGATCCTGCTGATCGAGCGCAGCATCAAGCCCGGCGACATGATCACGGTCGGCGACCGACTGGTGAAGATCGAGGAGATCGGCATCCGCGCGTCGATCGGCCGAACCCAGGACGATGAACAGATCATCATCCCCAACGCCCAGCTGATCGACGACGCCATCCTCAACCACTCCCTCCAAGGGGACGCGGTGCGGGCCCGCGCGCTCGTCGGGGTCGCCTACGGCAGCGACATGGCCCGGGTTCAGCAGACCCTGGAAGAGGTCGCCCACCGCTTCCCCCATCGGCAGGGGGAGTTCGAGCCGGTCGTCCTGCTCCGGGAGTTCGGCGCCTCCTCGGTCGACTTCGAGGTCAGCATCTGGGTCGAGGACGCCTTCGCGCGCCCCCGGCGGCTGTCGCAGCTCCGGCACGCCATCTTCGCCGCGCTCAAGGAAGCGGGCATCGAGATCGCCTTCCCGCAGCTGGACCTGCACCTCGATCCCGAGCTGCGGCGCCTCGCCCTGGCGGCTGCGACGTGGCGCGGTGCTCGCCCGGAGGACGAGCCGGCCGCCTGAGCTGCGCCTCGCTACCCGGCCCGCGCTCGGCGCTTCTCCTCACGGCGCGAGCGGGCGACGAGCGCGCCTACGACCGGCCCCAGCTCGAAGCCGTCGAGGCAGGCGTCGGCCGCGTAGCCCCGCCCGAGGGCGCCGCGCAGGGCGGGCGGCGGGGCGGGCCGGGAGAAGGGGCCGTCCAGCCGGGTCCCGCGGGCCAGCAGCCGCTCGACCTCGGCGGGGGAGAGGTCGTCGGTGAACTCCTCCTCTACCCCCGAGAGCAGCGCCTCCTCGCCGATGCTGGCGACGGCGTCGGGCGCGGAACCTCGCAGGCAGGCGGGCAGCTCCTCGATGGCCTGGTCGATGCCGAAGGCCGCCACCTCGCCCAGGGCCGCCGTGCTCCTCGCCGCCTCCGCGCGGGGCGGCCTCGACCCGGTCGGGGCCTGGCCCTCACGGCGAACCGCCAGCAGGTCGGGGTTGTGCGCGCGCGGGGTTCGGGGTCGGGCCGTGCGGATCACGCCGATCCAGGCCAGGGCGCGCAGCTCCGTCATCGAGACCGACCCGTCCCGCAGCAGCTCGCCGACCTCGACCGGCCGCGCCGACAGCCGCTCGACCAGCTCCGCGTCCAGCACGCCGGCGATCCGGCCGGTGGGCAGGACCAGCTGGACCACCAGCTCCTGCGCGATCGTCCCCCCGGTGCGCTGGGCCACCGCTCTCCCGACGCCCAGCAGCAGCCGGCCCATCACCCGGCGATCCCCGGGGCCGCTGCGGTTACCCGGCTCGAAGCGCAAGGTCGTGCGGGCGATCGCCCGGGCGAGGACCGAGACCTCGCTCGCCTTGCAGAGGCCGCCCTCGTGCAGCTCTATTCGCACCGGCCCGGCCTCGCCCTCCACCGCGCCGACCAGGCTCCCCGAGCGCGCGTCCCGCCAGACCGCCGCGACCGTTCGGATGTTCTCGCGCACGTCGATGGGCATCCCGACCTCGTTGGAATGTGAGGCCGCCCGGCCCCAGGGATCCCGAGCCTGGATCATCGCCCGCGTCGGGGGGAGGAGCCAAGGCTCGGTCCCCCTGCTGGCAATTCGAGACGAAGGCCGCACGGACTCAGCCGGCGAGGCGGGCCTGCTCGCCCTTGAGGCTGTTGGCGAAGGCCCGGGTCACGACCACCTCGACCACCTGCCCGAAGAGCGAGGGGTCTCCGGGGAAGTTGATCATCTTGAAGCTGCCGGTCCGCCCGCAGACCACGCCCTCGTCGTGGCGGGACCAGCCCTCGACCAGCACGGGGAAGACCCCGCCGACCATGGCCTGGTTGGCCTCGACCGAGAGCTGGCGCTGCCGGGCCTGCAGGCGCTGCAGGCGGGCCAGGGCCACGTCAGCCGGTACCTCCTGCCCGCGATCGAGCAGGGTCAGGGCCGGGGTCCCCGGCCGGGGCGAGTAGGCGAAGGAGAAGCTGTTGTGGAAGCGCACCGCCGCCATCAGGTCCAGGGTGTCCTCGAAGTCGCGGTCGGTCTCGCCGGGGAAGCCGAGGATGAAGTCGGTGGTCAGGGCGAGGTCCGGCCGGGCCTGCCGCAGCTCGTCCACCAGGGCGAGGTAGCGGTCGCGGGTGTAGAAGCGCTTCATCCGTCGCAGCACGGCGTCGCTGCCGGACTGGACGGGCAGGTGCAGGTGGCTGCAGAGCTGGGGCAGGTCGCGGAAGGCCTGGACCACGTCGGGGCCCATGTCGCGGGGGTGGCTGGTCGTGAAGCGGATGCGCTCCACTCCGGGGACCTCGGCCACGGCGTACAGCAGCTGGGCGAAGGTGCGCTCGCCGGGCACCTTCAGGCCGTAGCTGTTGACGTTCTGGCCGATCAGGGTGATCTCACGCACCCCCCGGTCCGCCAGGGCCCGCACCTCGGCCAGGATCTGATCGGCCGGGCGCGAGAGCTCGGCCCCGCGGGTGGCCGGGACGATGCAGAAGGTGCACTTGTTGTCGCAGCCCTTCTGGATGGTCACGAAGGCGCCGACCTGCGAGGCGGCCCGCGGATCGAGCTGGTCGGCGAAGACGTAGTCCTCGGCGTCGAGGAAGGCCGTGTCCACCACCGGCTCGTGGGCGGCCTGGCGCACGATCTCCACCACCCGGCTGACCGCGTCGGGGCCGAAGACCATGTCCAGGTCCTTGTAGCGGGTGCGCAGGGCCTCGCCCTCTTGCTGGGCCACGCAGCCGGCGACCGCCAGCAGCACCCGATCCTCGGCGTCGGCGGCCCCGCGGCGGCGCTTGATCGCCCGCGCCCGGCCCAGGAAGCCGTGCAGCTTGTCCTCGGCCTTCTCGCGGATGGAGCAGGTGTTCACCACGATCAGATCGGCCTGCTCGATCTCCTCGGTCGGCTCGTAGCCATCCGTCTCCAACAGCGCGCGGATCTTGCCGCTGTCGTAGTCGTTCATCTGGCAGCCGAAGGTGTGGACGTAGACGCGCTTCATCGCCGGGGGCTAGCGCGCGTCGCGCCGGGCCGCAATGCAGTGCGAGAAGAGCACGCGGTAGCCGCGGTCGTACTCGCGGATGACCCAGGGGACCTGGTCCTCTTGCCCGGCGATCGTCAGGCCCAGGCCCTCGATCGCCTCGCGCAGCTCCTCCTCGGGCGGGGCAGCCCCGACCAGGCCCATCTCGTCGTCGTCGTAGGGGGTGCTCAGCGTCAGCAGCCCGCCGGGCTGGACCAGATCGGCCGCGGCCGAGAGGATCGAGCCCGCGCCGGAGTCGGCGATGTCGATGACGTTGCCGAGGTGGACCCAGGCGAAGGCCCCGTCGGGGAAGGGCGGGTTGGCGGCGTCGGCGATGCAGAAGTGCAGCAGGCGGTCGGAGATCGGCTTGAAGGGCCAGCGCAAGCGCTGCAGGCCGGAGCGGCTGGTGGGGACGTGCGTCTCGGCCAGCCGCCCGTAGAGCAGGTCCCGGGCCAGCAGGACCGCCCGCGGGGAGCGGTCGAAGGCGTAGGTGTTGCGGCCCGCGGTCGCCATGCGCCGGGCCATCGGCCCCACCCCACAGCCCACGTCCAGGGCGCGGCCGTTGGGCGCCAGCTCGGCCCCCCACTGCGCGCAGAGCTGGTCGGGCGAGCGCTCGCCCAGGGAGTGCAGCCAGCGGCCGAAGGTGCCGGGCCCGCCCAGCGCCGAGGGAGGCAGGTGCGGCGTGACCGGGTCGCTGGCGTCGACGGGCAGGTCCTCGACCCGCCGGGTGGGCAGGCCCTGGGCGAGGTCCCAGACGCCGGGACCGTGCCGCAGCAGGAAGCGGTCCGGCTCGGGCACCAGCACGGGGACGCCGTCCAGCGTCGGGTAGCGCCGCCCCTCGGGCGAGCGACCGTCAGAGAGGCGTCCACGGCTGACGGGGCAGATGTACACGACGCTTCTCCGCGATCAGGGCTCAGGCAGGCAGCCGCACGCTGGCGGGCACCCAGAGGATACCGAAGCGGACCAGCCGGAGGTCGCTCCGCTCCAGCCCCACCGGCTTCTCCTCTATCTGCGCGAGCGAGGCCGCGTGCGTGTCCTCGATTCGCTTGACCGCCTCCTCCAGCTCGTTCTCCAGCTCGTAGGCCTCCTGCTGCAGATCGCGCACCTGCTGCTCGGCCTGGTCCAGCCGGGCCTGGGCCTGCGAGGTCTGCTGCCGCTTGCTCATCGCCGTGTTCAGGCTGCGCTTGCGGCCCGAGAACAGGCTCATCAGCGTCTCGCCGACGTTGACCGCCTCCTGGAGCTGCCGAGCGCGCACCAGCCCCTGCTGCTCGACGATCTTCGCCTGCGCCGTCGCGATGCGGTCCTCGATGCGCTTGCTGTCCCGAGCCGCCTTCTCACGCAGCTTGCCGACCTCCTCGTCCACCCGGGCCTGGATCGCCTCCCGCACCCGGGCCTCGAAGGCCTCCCGGTCCTCTCCCCCGCGCCCGTACAGCTTGAGCCCGGGGTGCACGAACATGCCGCGACTCTCGCTGCGCAGCACCTCGTCGAGGATCTGCTTCTGGAGGGCCTGCAGCTCCTTCGGCTCGTCGACCCAGGCCGGCAGCGGGTGGTAGAGGGCGTTGGCGGGCGCGCTGGCAAGCAGATCGCCGGGCTCGAAGCGGACGGAGAAGGGCTCGGGGAGGCCCTCCTCCAGGGGGTACCAGACGCGGAACTCGTGGTGGTCGAGCACGAAGCCCTGGCGCTCCTCGTCGAAGCGCAGCTCCAGCTCGGCCAGCAGGGCCGGGCGCAGGGCGAGGCGGCCGTCGGGGCGGGCGGGCTCGGCCAGGGGGGCGAAGTGCTCGTGCAGGCGGGCCGAGAAGGCCACGCGCGGGTCCAGGAAGAGACACTCACCCGGAGCGGGAGGGGCCGCCGAGAGCAGGGTGGACACGGGAATCGCGGGAGGCGGAGCAGAAGGAGGAGGCGAGGCCGGGCTGAGCCGGGCCAGCTCGGTGCGAGTGAGTGGGCCGCGCAGGAAGCTCATCGCGAAGCGGGTGCCGAAGATCCGCGGCGTGTCCGAGCCGGCGTCCACCAGCAGGAAGCGGCGCTTGCCCAGGCCCGCCACCGCCTCGTCCAGCTCGGGCTTGCCCATCCCCTTCAGCAGGCGATCCCGGTCCTGCGGGGTCTGCAGGCGGCCGATGAACCAGAGCCCGGCGTTGGAGAGGGCCTTGTAGTCCAGGTCGACCGGGTTCTGCGTCGCCAGCAGCAGCCCCAGCCCGACCGCGCGGGCCTGCTTCATCATGCCGAGCAGCGGCTCCTTGGTCGGCGGGTTGTGGGGGTGCGGCGGCAGGTAGCCGGCGATCTCGTCGAAGAAGAGCAGGGCGCGCAGGCTGCTGCTGCCCGGCATCGCCCGGGACCAGGCCCGCAGGCGGCCCAGCAGCAGGGAGAGGAAGAAGAGCCGCTGCCCGTCGGGGAGGTGGGCGAGGTGCACCACCGTCACGGGGACGCGGCCGCCGGGGGGAGGGCCGCCCGGGCCGCCCAGCATCGCCTCGATGTCGAGCGGCGCCCCGTGGGTCCAGGCCGAGAACGAGGGCGAGGCGATCACCCCGTTGAGCTTCATCGCCAGGTCCATGCGCGCGTCGGGCGGGAAGAAGCGGTCCACCGGGAAGACGCCGACCTTCTCGAAGGGAGGGTCCAGCAGGCGCAGGATCAGCGTCTCCAGGTCGGGGTCCTCCCCGGCCAGCCAGGCGCGCTCGAGCACCTGGCTGAGCACGATGTGGGCCGGGTCGCGCACCGGATCGGCCTCCTGCCCGACCAGGCCCAGCAGCCCCGAGATCGAGCCCGCCACCAGCTCGCGGACGGCCTCGGCGTCCTGCAGGGCGGCGGCCGCGGGGCGACGAAAAGCCGCCAGGACGTCGACGGGCTGGCCCGACTCGCTGCCCGGGGTCAGGATGCGCAGGTCCATCCGCTGCTTCAGGGCGGCGATGCGCTCGGGCTGGATCCCCGACTCGGCCAGCCCCTGCCTCCAGCTCGCCGCCAGGGCCACCGGGTCCTGGCCGGGCTCCACCCAGGGCAGGAAGTCGGTCGGCGCGAGGTCGGGGAAGAGCAGGGCGAGGTTTCCGAGGTCGCCCTTGGGGTCGATGGCGATGATCGGCACGCCCGCCTGGGCCAGCTCTTCCAGCATCACCACGCACAGGCCCGTCTTGCCCGAGCCGGTCATGCCGACGACGACCCCGTGGGTGCGCAGCGCCTCGGGCTCGAGGCTGAGGTCGGCGCCGTGCTCGTCGCGGCCGAGGGTGAGCTGTGGGGTCATCGGGCCTCCGGCGGGAGCAGCTATCCATCACGATCGCCTGACGCCCGCCGCCCCGCGCCCACGGTAGGTTGACCCCATGCGCGCGACCGTCCTGATCCCCGCTCTGGCGGCCTGCTCGCCGGGTGCGGCCGACACGGGCGACGGGCCGGGCACCTCCGACGCCCGGCAAGGCTGCCGGAGCTGCGCCATCCGCGACGCCCACAGCTACTCCATCGAGCTGCGCTTGCAGGTCCAACGGGCCCCGCTGGCCGTCGGGCGGGACGCCACGCTGCGCTGGTCCGAGCTGGGTCACGACATCTTCGGCAGGCCCCTGGATCCCCGCACCGACCTGGTCTCGGCGACCCTCTTCCACTTCCACGATCTCGACCCGGGCGCCCTGCTCGCCGATCTCAGCGAGAACCGCCTGCGGCAGGAGACCGTGGGCGCCTTCTGGAGCTGCGACCCCCAGGGCGGCGCCTGCGCGCTCTCCTCCTTCTCCATCCTCGGCCACGCCCTGATCCCCTCGACCGACTTCGTCGACGAGCTCGGCCCCTACCTGCTGGTGCTCTCCTCGGGCCGAGACGGAGGGATCCGCTCCATGATCTTCCTCGATCCCGGTCCGATCGGCGGCCCCTCCACCGCGCGGGTCCTCGACGGCAGCGCCCACGCGCAGATCCTGCCCGACCTCTCCCCTCCGGACGCCCTGTTCCTGGCCAGCGGCCCCGAGGTCGAGCTGGACTGGTCCGCCCTCAGCCTCGACGCCTGGGGCGACCCGCTGCAAGCCAGCCGCCTGGATCGCCTGCGCCTCGATCGACTGGCCTTGGACCCTGTCGAGATCGGGACGCATCTCGCCGAGCTGGAGTCCCTGTCGCAGGAGAGCTGGGAGGCCCCCATCGCCGGTCGCAGCGCGCTGCGGCTCGGAGAGCTGCAGGGCGAGACCCCTCTCCTCGGCGTCGACGCGGAGTCGACCTGGCTGGCGACCGCCTGGTGCGACACCTGCCTCTTCGATCTCCCGGTCTTCGCCGTCTTGCTGCGCCCGGCGTCAGCCCCCCAGCTCCGGCACCCGGCCCGCGTACAGTAACCACCAGCCGGTGGCCAGCCGCAGCCGCCAGAGCAGCTCGCCCTCGGCCGAGACCTCGTCCATCTGCGCGCTCATCGCCAGGACCAGGGTCCGGTTGCCGCTCCACAGCAGGTCACTGTTGCCCAGGAAGTCCGTACGCAGGCAGTCCTCGGTGGAGTACTGCCAGCTTCGGGCCGCGGTCCAGGCCTCGAGGTCCAGGTCGAGCTCCACGCTGGCCGAGCACGCGGGATCCTGGAAGCTGCCGGTGTCGAAGAGCAGCACCCCCCGCTCGGTCGGCATGGCGCTGTGCGGGTTGAACCGAAGCTCGTCTCCCTCGCCCGCGAAGTCGCCGTCCACGCCACCCAGGGTCCAGCTCAGCCGACCGGTCGCTCGCTCCACGCGGTGCACCGACTCGGTGGCGCGCGCGGTGACGATGTAGGCGTCCTCGACCGGATCGTAGTGCAGGTGGTTGAGGTGCGGCCAGACCTCCAGCTCGGGGCTGCCCTGGATGTCTCGCCCGTATTCGCGGCTCAGATCCGGCACGAGGTCGTCGAAGACGTTCCAGATCTCCCTGACGCTGCCGTCCGGGCCCACCTCCACCAGGCGCTCGCCCGCGATCTGCCGCGCGCCGTCCTCGAAGGAGCGCACCTCCCAGTCGAAGGTGGCGTAGGTGCCAGGCTCCACTTCGACGAAGTCCGAGTGGCCACCGGGGACCGTCACGACGGTGATGGGCGAGCCGTCCAGGGGGGCCCGCGTGATCCGGCTGGGGCTGTCGATGCCGTAGGAACGATCGTTGAAGACCAGGGCCTCGCCGTCCAGGGAGAGGCGCATCCGCAGGGCGTCCACGCTGAGGAACCAGACGTAGTCTCCCTCCATGTCCACGACCGTGGCCCAGGAGCCGGCGGCGCCCAGCACATCCCGGATCGGCAGCAGGGTGTAGCCGCTGACCGCGCCGGGCCCCGCCGGGCTCTCGACCGCGACGGCCGGCAGGCCAGCGGGCAGGGTGCCGGTGCGGAAGCGGGCCTCCTCGGTGCAGAGCAGCTCACCGTCGACCTCGGCGACGACCCGGTAGACGTGCTCCGTGTCGGCCTTGAGGCCCAACAGGACCGCGCGCTCCCCTCCCCCATCCGCGGGCTTGCCCTTCGTCTCCCGGAGGGCGTCTCCCTCCCGGCCGAACCACACCCAGGCCTCGCTACCCGCGGACCGGGTCCAGGAGACGCGCGCCACGGTCGTGAGGACCGCGTCGACCTCGACGCCGAGCTCCGCCAACGGGGTGTCGGACTCGTCCGGTACCCGACAGGCCGGCTCGCCGGTGTCTGGCCGGCCGCTGTCCTCGCTCGGCGAGGTCGGCGCCGGGCAAGCGAGCAGCAGGGTCAGGAGGAGGGGGAGGAGCATCACAGCGTCGCCTTCTCCCTGGCCGGCGCGCCGCTCAGCCTAGAGGGAGCACCACGGTGCCCGCGTGCCCGGAGGGTCGTCAAGCGAACGAGGCGACCATCACAGGCTGTTGACAGAGAGCGCCCGGAAGGGGGCCGGCGCCGACCTCAACCGATGAACCCTGAGGCCGAGAAGCCCATTGCCCGAGCCCGGCGGTCGAAGTCGACGAGGTCCTCCTCCCGCAGGCGGCTGCCCAGCGCGTAGGGACGATCCCGCCCCGACGCCGCCAGCACCAGGGGCTCGACCAGGCAGGCATAGACATGCCGAGGGCCGTAGCCGGCGACCCGGTGGAAGGCCCTTCCCCACAGCCCGCGGTGCCAGCCCGCTGGCAGAGGCAGCGCCTCGCCGGGCAGCACCCTCACGCCCCGCTCCGGCTCGCCCTTGAGCGTCCCGGGAGAGGCCACGTCGATCAGCCAGGCCCCCCGGGCCAACGCCGCGGGATCGAGCACCCCACCGCTGGTGCCGGCGCCGATCACCAGCGGGCAGCCTTCGACCGCCTCGTCCGGGCCCGCGCAGACCCGGGCCGCCCGCGAGCCCCGGCGGTTGTCGACCCGGACCTCGACCCCGTCGCGCACCAGCAACCTCGCCACCAGCTCGCCGACGGGGCCGGCGCTGCCGACGACGGCCACCGGGCCCCGCGGCCTCCCCAGGGCCTTCAGCGCCGCCCGCGCATGCCCGTGCAGCGCCCAGGCGGTCGCCAGCGCCCCGGTGGTCACGGGCACCGAGAGGCGACGGGCCAGCTCCTCGCCTCGCCCACCGACCAGGGCGCAGAGGCTGCCCAGCCCCACCGCGCGAATCCCCGGGACCGAGCGCGCCGCCCGCTCCATCAGGTCGACTGCCGCCTGGGGATCCGCCAGCATCGCCTCAGGCTCCATCATCAGCCCCAGCACCTCGCCCAGCGCGTGCGCGGGCAGGCCGACGGTGCCGATCCGGCCGAAGGTCTCCGGCCGCCGCCCCCGGGCGCGGGAGAGGCTGAGCTGCCGCAAGCCGAGCACCACCCGCTGCGCAGGCACCAGGGGGTGGACCAGGAACACGAAGGCCGGCGCCGGCCTCATGCGGGCTGCCTCATGCCGGGAGGACGACGCCGCGGGCCTTCTGGTCGGCCAGGAAGACGACCAGGTTGTAGAAGGTGCCGACGCGGAAGAGCTCGGGCACCTGGACGGCCTTCAGGCCGGGGCAGAGCTCGGCCCGCGGCACCTCGGGCATGATCGCCGCCAGCGAGTCCAGGGCCAGCTCGGTGAGCACCCCGTCGACCTCGTAGCGCTCGTCCCCGGTGCCCTGGCGCGCCGATTGCTCGATGCCGCCGCGGGGGATGCGGATGTCGAAGGCCCGCTCCAGCCGGAAGGCGATGTCCAGGAAGTCCAGGCTCTCGGCGCCGAGCTCGCCGATGACCTTGCTCTCGAAGAGCACCTCGTCGGGCTCCAGGCCCAGCGCCTCGGCGAAGGCGTCGCGCACCTTCTCCCAGGCGGCGGGGTCCACGTCGGCCGCGCTGGCGGCCCGGGGGGGGAGGTTCTCGAGCGTCGGCGTTTCCATGCGCCCGCACTAGCCAGGGACGGCCACCTTGGCTACTCGTAGCCCTCGTTACTCGTAAATGGTGAGCCAGCTCGTCATCACGATGTTGGCCCCGCTGCCCGTGTAGGGCTCGCCATCCTGGAAGCCCGTGTACTCGATGGTCGCCGTCGAGCCCGCCGTGACCTGCTCGGTCACGTCGATACGCTCCACCGGCACCTCCCAGCCCGGACACCAGCCGCTGCGGCCGTACCACCAGGTCCCGTACTGGTTGGGCACCACCCCCTGGTCGACCTTGTCCATGCAGCCACTCTCGGTGCCGGCGTCGGAGAGCTCGATCACGTTGTCCGTGCCGTTGATGTTGAAGTGGTGCTCGGTCACGCAGAACTCGGCGCAGTTGCCGGGGCTGACCTGCCCGTGGCCGGAGATGATCGTCGCCAGCTCGACCTTCTTGGCGGTCGAGGGGATCTCGACCTCCATCGGCGCGTAGTTGTCGTTGTAGGCGGCGTCGAACCAGGCCCCCAGGAAGAGCTGGGTCGTCTTCGTCGGTCGCTCCGCGGCTCCGGTGTTGCGGAAGCGCAGGTCCATGGTGATGTCGTAGAGCTGGGTCGTGTAGAACTGGAAGGTGCGGGTCCCGCCCGAGGCCAGCAGCGGCAGCAGCGGCGTCGCGTCGTGCACGTAGCGGCCCTCCCGGTGGTAGGTCGTGATCCAGCGGCCCAGCTCGGTGTTGCAGGAGGTGGGGTCGCCCTCGTCGCAGACGTACATGTAGACGAGGTAGTCCCAGGCGGGGCACTCGCCGTACTCGCCGTCGCCCGAGCAGCCCATGTCCAGGTCCAGCTCCAGCGTGTCGAAGGTCGCCATCGTGGCCGCGTCGGGCAGCTCGACCGTCGCCTCGCCGCGCACGCCCGCCCAGCTCCCGTCGCTGATCGGCTCCTTGTCCCAGACCCGGACCACCGTGGCCCCGTCGTTGGCCAGCCGGTGGCTGCGCTCGGCCAGGAAGTTGGCGTAGATCGCCTCGTTCGCCGCCATCGAGACGTTCGGCTCGAACCAGCCCGCGCTGCTGAGGTAGCGGCTGGCGTCGGCGTAGCTGCCGACGAAGCGCAGCCGCTGCTCACGGTCCAGGACCATCCCCCAGCCCGGGCTGCCCATCAGGTCACCCAGCCAGCCCTCCATCTGCTGGTAGCGCCCGTCGATCCAGTGGATCCGCCCGGTCCACCACTCGCGCTCGGCCTCGTCCATGTCGTCCAGCGCCGCCTGCACCTCCTCCTTCATCAAGGCGATCGCCTCGGGCCGCCCCGCGTCGCTCTCGTTGCTGCCCAGGAAGAGCACCGTGTTTGGCGGCAGCCGCTCGAAGAGCTCGTCGACGTCGCGCTCCCAGAGGTGCTTGGGCCAGTCGTCGGCGTCGGCCTGTCGCGGCGAGTCCTGCAGGAAGAGGAAGACGTCGCAGCCGTCCCAGATCTCCGAGAGCACCAGGTCCCCGTCCTCGGTCGGCAGGGTCACGCTGGCCGCGGTCGAGAAGATGACCGTGTCCTCGGCCTCGACCCGCCACTCCTGGATGGGGAGCCCGTCGTCGCAGGCCGGCACCGTCGGCGTGGTGGTTCCCCCACCGTCCCCGGAGGAGGTGTCCTCCCCCTCCGTCTTTCCGGTGCAGGCCAGGAGCAGGATCATCAGCGTCGTCATTCTTCACCTCGGGCAGGACGCTATCATGCCCGGCATGACGACCATCCTCTTGCTGATCTCCTGCGGCGAGCCCGAGACGACGGACCTCGACCCCCTGCTCGACCGCCTCGACCAGGCCGAAGAGCGGCTGGACCAGCTCGAAGCTGCCGAGTCCGCCGAGCTGCTGGAGCGCATCACCCTGCTGGAGGGCGAGCTCAGCCGCCTGCAGTTCCAGGCCGAGGTGGCCGAGGCCCGAATCGAGGCCCTGGAAGAGGAGACCGAAGGGCTCGGCGAGCTGCTGGCCGTGCTGCGGATCGAGGACGAGGCCCTGATCGTCGAGGGCGTCAACCTGCACCTGCGCAGCGGGGCCGGGCGCACCGACAGCGCCAACGGGCTCGGCAACCTGATCATCGGCTACGCAGTCGACGACATCGGCAACGACCAGCGCACCGGCAGCCACAACCTCGTCATCGGCGATGAGCACGACTGGACTGGCTACGGCGGCATCGTCTCCGGCTGGGGCAGCCGCATCTCGGGATCGGGCTCCAGCGTCCTGGGCGGCTACGCCAACGCGTCCGACGGCGACTACGGCACCGTCGTCGGCGGCCTCGGAAACCAGGCCAGCGGGACCTACAGCGCCGTGCTGGGAGGCCAGTCCAACACCGCCAGCGGGAGGGCCGCCGCCGTCGCGGGGGGAGGCCTGAACGTCGCGAGCGGCGAGACCAGCACCGTCGCCGGAGGAAACTCCAGCGAGGCCTCGGGCTCCTGGGCGGCCGTCAGCGGCGGGCGCACCGGCCGGGCCGAGGGCGGCGCCAGCGTGGTCGTCGGCGGGCAGGGCAACGCCGCGACCGGCACCGACGCCGTGATGGTCGGAGGCCGGGAGAACCTGCTCAGCGGCGACCGCAGCGTGCTGGTAGGCGGCGCCGAGCAGACCCTCGACGAGGATGAGGTCGTCGAGTGAAGCCCCTCTCCTGAGGCCAGCCCTCAGTCCGTACAGGTCGTCGGGCAGGACTCGCCCTCCATCAGGCGGATGAACTCCACCCGGCGGTTCAGCATCAGCGAGGTCGCAGGCTCCAGCGGGCAGCGGGTCCCCATGCCGGTGGTCGGCATGCGATCGCGGGGCAGGCCCTGCCGCACGAGGTACCGCGAGACCGCCTCCGAGCGCTCCCGGCTGAGGGTCAGGTTGTAGTCATCGGCCCCCTCATCCGAGGCGTGGCCCATGATGCAGACCCGACAGCTGGGATCCAGGCTGATCGCCTTGGCGATCGAGTCGAGCACCGGATCCATGGTCTGCGGCTCCTGCTGCTTCTCCGGCGGCATCGCGCTGCTGTCGTAGGGGAACTGGACCAGCACGACCAGCGGCTTGCCGCTGCAGGGGTCGATCGGGCAGCCCAGCGTGGCCGGGGGGCCGATCTCCGTCTTGCAGAGGTCCACCGAGTCGCAGGTGCCGTCCCGATCGGTGTCCTTGTCGCCCTCGGCGCAGTAGCTGAGGATCCCCTGCTCGGGACAGATCACCGCATCGGGGCAGCGCAGCGGCTCCGCAGCGACGGGCTCCATCGCGACCGGCTCGTCCTTCGGGGCGGCCCCGAAGCCGAAGTCCAGGCCGATGGTCAGGAACTGAGCGTCGCCCGGGGTCTGATCCGCGATCCGATCGGGCTGCAGGATCTGGAGGTAGCGGACCACCGGACCGACCGAGAGCCAGTCCGCCGGCTGGAAGCCGTAGCCCAGGCCAAGGTCGAAGCCCGCCCGGTCCAGGGGCCCGGTGCGCACATAGCCGGCGTTGACGTCGGCGAACAGACCGCCCAGCTGCCGCTCCTCGTCCATCATCGCGCCGAAGGGACGCACCCGGAGACCGGTGGTGAGGAAGTGAGCGGCCCCGGCCTCGTCGAAGCCCTCTCCGGCCGGCACCATCAGCGCGGCGTAGGACCACTGCAGGCTCAACACCCGGCCCAAGGCCAGGCCGGGGCGCAGCGCGAGGTAGGCACCGGGCGTGAACCGATCCGACTGCGGCTGGTCCAGCCCGACGGCGACGGCGCCCTCGGCATGGAGCTGAAATTGCTGGGCCTGGGCCGCGCCAGACACCAAGGAGCTGGACAGACAGGCCGCCACACCCAGGGTGGCTGCGAATCCAAGACGGTTCTGTGACATGGAGGTCTCCTATGGGCCGCAAACGGGCCCATCGTAGGTGCGGACTGCGGTCGCTTAGAGCGGAGGCAGCGTGATGGTGTTGGCGAGAAGGGTGATCTGGCCCGTCGTGCAGAGGAGCCGCCCGACGACCGAGGACCCCGTCCCGACGGAGTTCGAAGCCCCCGCGAACACGGTACCGTGGAAGCTCACATTGGAGCCGATGGTGGACGAGGAGAAGACCGCCCAGAACACGTTGCTGGATTTGGCCCCGTTGATGAGCAGGACGGCAGCATTGTTGTTGATCGTCAGGGAGGAGCCCACCTGGAAGATCCAGACTGCGTTGGGATCGCCACCCGCGTCCAGGGTCACCGTCCCGCCGGTCGCGACGCTCATGGTGCTGGCGGAGGAATAGACTCCGGGCGCCAGGACCATCTCCGAGATGTCGTTGACGGTCGTGCCCGGGGGCCTGGCCATGGCGTCCACATAGGCCGCCGTCAGGTC
The DNA here is from genome assembly GCA_002343455.1 of Deltaproteobacteria bacterium UBA2385. Lineage (GTDB taxonomy): Bacteria > Myxococcota_A > UBA796 > UBA796 > UBA2385 > UBA2385. The sequence continues at coordinate 33,824 of DDSR01000238.1, forward strand.
CACCTTGGCCTGGTCCGCCACCCCCTTGGCGTCGTTGGCGTACAGCGTCCCGATGATGATCGGGTTCGTCGCTGTGCAGGGCGATCCATCGCCGAGACAGGTCGCCGTGGGGCTGAGCCCGACGTCCCCGGTCAGGGTGGTCACCCCACCGGAGTTGGAGTTGGTCAGGCCCGCCCCCGACACCGCCACGAAGTTCTCCAGCGAGCCCAGCTCCACCGGCACCCAGATCGAGGGCTCCTCACCCTCCTCGTCCGTCTCGAAGGACCAGCTATGGGAGGCGACCATCGGATTGCCCTCGAGATCGATGACCTCGGTCGTCACCAGGGCGGTGTACGTGGTCTCCGAGAGCAGCTCCGAATCCGGGCTGAAGGATGCAACCAGCGTCAATGGATTGTACGACACGGCCCCAGGGACGCTCGACGCACCGTCGGAGAGCAGGAAGCTCGTCTCGCTGATCGAGGCGGGGCTCAAGGCCTCGCTGAAGGCCGCCGTCAAGACCACGTCGAGAGAGACGCCCTCCTCCCCGTCGAAGGGGTCGTTCACGGTGACCCGCGGGGGCTCGTCAAAGGGGTCGACATCGGTGGTGAAGGTCCAGGTGTAGTCCGACTCCATGGCCAGGCCCGAGGCGTCGGTGGCCCCGGCGCTGATCATGCCCTGGTACAGCGTGTCCGAACGAAGCGCGACATCCGGGCTGAAGCTGGCGCTGCTGCCCAGCGCGAAGACGGACCCCTCGACCTGCTCGGTGCCATCCTGGATGGTGAAGCTCATGGTGTTCAGGCTGAGAGGGTCCATGCCCTCGCTGAAGTTCACGAAGACCGAGGTCCCCGACGAGACGAGGGTCTCGCCGTCCGCCGGGCTGGTCCACACGACCTCGGGCGGGAGGTTCTCGGGCTCGCCACTGTCCTCGAGGCCGGTGTCGGCTGGCCAGCCGACCACCCGCTCTCCGCAGGAGATCAGGCCAAGAGAGGCGAGCAGCAGGGTTGAGCCGAGGGCTCGACGGGTCGGTGACCCCGAACGCGAGCTGATTGATTGGATCCCCATGGGTTCCTCCGGAAATGCAGTGGTAGAGAGGCAGTGTTCGACACCTCACACAGCACAGCTCGTGCCAGCCCCCCGCCCGCCCGATATCAGGCACCTGCACCGCAAGACCCGCTGCAGGGCCCCCTGAAATCCAATCGTTTTGATGCGACGCTCATCCGAAATGATGCCCTGGTCGGCGTCCTTGTCGCTCACGCATCCGGCTCGGAGACCGCTGTCGGGCCCGGTCGCCGACGTTCAGACGGCCTCCCCCACGAAGCCCCGCGCCCGGTGCGCCAGCCCGTAGATCGTCTCGCTGGGGTTGACCCCCAGGGCCGTCGGCAGCACGCTGCCGTCGACCACGAACAGGTTGTCCACCCCATGCAGCCGGTGGTCCGTACCCACCACGCTGCTGGCCGGGTCGGGGCCCATCGCGCAGCCCCCCATCTGGTGGGCGGTGAAGATGGCGTGCTCGTGGGCGCCGTAGGGAGCCTCGGCGAGCTGGGTCATGCTCATCACGTCGCGCATCCGGCGAGGCTTGTGGTGCAGGCTCAAGGCCTCGTTCGCCCCCGCCGCCAAGGTCAGGCGGGCCAGGGCGATATGGGCCGAGCCCATGGCCTCGGTCAAGAAGGGACGGATCGGGTAGTCCAGTCGGATGCGACCGTCGGGGCGCAGCGAGACGACGCCGCCGTCGTCCTCGGGCAGCAGGCCGTCGACCAGCAGAGCGATCATCACCCCCAGGTTGGGCAGCGCGCCCATGAACCGGGCCATCTCCTTCCCGATCAGCGAGGCCGTCAGGGCGGCCAGCATGGGCTGCAGGGGCGCCGACTCGAAGAAGAAGCCGACCTTGTCGGGGCCCCGATCGACGAACTGGTGGCTGCCGACCGACTGGGGCGCCCCCTTGAAGGGGAGCACGGGCTCCTCGTACAGTCCACCGATTCCGACGACCGGGTGCAGAAAGGTGCGACGCCCGACCCGCCCCTGGCCCTCGATCCCCGAGCGCAGCAGCAGGGCCGGCGTGTTGATCGCCCCTCCCGCCAGGACCGTCACCTTCGGGCGGACCGTCAGCCGCCGCTCGGTCGGGCGGCCGCTCTGCCGGTCGAGAACGACCGCGTGGACGGCGGTGGCCCGGCCCCCGGCGCTCTCGACCCGCTCCGCCCGCACATCGCTGTACAGGCGCAGCCCGGCGGCGATCGCGTCGGGGATGTAGGTCAGGTGCATCGCCTGCTTGCCGTTGACCGGGCAGCCCAGGCCGCAGTAGCCGCTGTCGGCGCAGCCCTTCACGTTGCGGCGCAGCGCCCCCGCCTCCCAGCCGAGCGCTCGGGCCCCCTCCAGGATCTTGCGGTTGTTGGGGTTGGCCAGCTCCTCCGGCCAGGGCGCGATGTTCAGCCGGCGCTCGACCTCGTCGAAGTGCGGGGCCAGGCTGGCCGCGTCCAGCCCCTCGATACGATGGACCGTCCGCCAGTGTTCGAGGATGCGCTCCGGCGTGCGGAAGCAGGTCGTCCAGTTGACCGTGGTGGAACCACCGACCGAGCGGCCCTGGAGCACGGTGATCGCCAGATCCGCCGTCGAGCGGGTGCCGCGGTCCTGGTAGAGCATCGGGATGGCCTTCTGCTCGTCCAGGTCGAAGTCCCGACGCGTCGCGTAGGGCCCCTCCTCCAGCATCACCACGTCCAGGCCAGCCTGGCACAGCCCCGCGGCCAGGACGCTGCCCCCAGCCCCGCTGCCGACGATGCAGACATCGCAGCTCAGCTCGGCGTCGGCCGAGAGCTCGGACCCGGGGGTAATCACAGGCTCACCTCCGCCAGGGCGAGGAGATCGTCGGGAGGCGCCTGGGCCTGGCCGAAGTCCGGCGGTCCCGGGTATCCCGCGGCCGCGTACAGCCGCGGATGCCCCCAGTAGGCCGCCATCACCAGCCCACGCAGGGCCTTGAAGACCTGCCGCCGAACGCCGATCCGGCTGGTCCGCCAGCCCAGCAGGGTCGCCGCCCGCACATCCACATCCGCCCGGCTGAAGGGCTGCGCCCGACCGTCCAGCAGCAGCCCCGGCAGCGCGTTGTCCAGCAGCAGCAGCCCCTGCTTCAGCTCGGCCTGGTCGGCCGCGTGCAGGGTCGAGATCGTCAGGTCCAGGGCGCTGGCGATGTCCAGCTCGTCCGCGGAGGGCAGGCCGTCCCCGCCGGGGCACATCGCCTGGGCCACCGAGGCCAGCACGCTCCAGGTGCGCGCGTCCAGGGAGCGCAGCGGGCCCGGCGGCGTGCGGGTCAGGCCCGGCCAGAGGGCGAGGCCCCCGGCCCCGGCGAGCAGGGCGGCCGAGCCGGTGAGGAGGAGCGCGCGTCGAGAGAGTGCCATGCCGGGAGAATAGCCCGTTGAGGTCCACGCCCACGTTACAGATCCCCGACCCGGAGGTCCCCGTGAGCGCAGCAAGCTCGGCCCGCACCCCTCGCGCCCCGCTGAAGATCCTCACCTGCGAGGCCGCCCGCCCGATGGCCGAGGCCGTCGCCCGCAGCCTGGACACCTCCCTGGTCCGCGGTCGGGAGACCTGGTTCGCCTCGGGCGAGGGCAAGTTCATCATCGAGGACAACGTCCGCGGCGACGACCTCTACATCTTCCAGGCCCCCGTCGCCCCCGGCGACCCGCGCAGCGTCTACGACCGCTTCGTGATGCTGCTGCACGCGGTCGAGGCGGCCGCCCTCTCCGACGCCGACCACATCACTGCGGTCGTGCCCTACTACCCCGGCGCCCGCCAGGACAAGCGCAAGGGCCGCACCCGCGAGGGCATCAGCGCCGGCCTCTTCGCCCGCTGCCTGCAAGAGGCCGGGGCCAGCCGCGTGCTCTGCGTGGACATCCACAACGAGGCCATCGGCGGCATGTTCGACCCCAGCCGCTGCCGGCTGGAGAACGTCTCGGTGACCGCGCGGTTCGCGCGCTGGCTGCGCAAGAGCGGGCTGTGCGGGGACACCGTGGCCAGCCCCGACCTGGGGGGGATGGAGCGCGCCCGGGACTACGCCGCGGCCCTCTCCCTGGACCTGGTCGGCCTCAGCAAGGAGCGCGACTACTCCCGCCCCAACACCGTCGTCGGCAGCACGCTGATCGGCGATGTCCAGGGCAGGAGCGTGATGGTCGTCGACGACATGGTCGACACCGGCGGCAGCGTCGTCGCCGCCGTCGACGAGCTCAAGCGCCGCGGCGCCCGCGACGTGACCGTGGCCTGCATCCACCCGCTGATGTCAGGGCCCGCCTGGGAGCGCCTGGGAGCGCTGCGCGCCCGGGCCGAGGCCGAGGGCTGGCGCTTCCGGCTGGTCGGCACCAGCGCCGTCCACCACGACACCGCGCCCTCCTGGTACGAGGAGTACCGCATCGAGCCCCTGCTGGCGGTCGTGCTCGACCACATCAACCGCCGCGGCAGCGTCACCGGGGCCCAACTCGAAGAGGACATCGAGAGCCTGGTGTGACATGATGCGCTCCCTTCGGGAGTCTCCATGCCTCGCCTCGTCGCCCTGCTCCTCCTCGCCACCGGCTGCTCCGACTACAACCTCTCCGGCAAGCCTCAGCCCGAGACCGGCAGCGACGGCGGCGGCACCGACGGCGGCAGCTCGCGGACCGAGTGCGGCACGCTGGATCTCTCCCCCGGCGATGTCGCCATCGACGAGACCTGCGAGGCCCCGGCCGAGGTCGGGTCCTGGACCCCGGTCATCGAGTGGACCAACACCGCGGCGGGCGACGCCTACACCACCCCCGTCGTCGGCCAGCTCACCGACGACAACGGCGACGGCCTGATCAACGGCGACGACACCCCCGACGTGGTCCTGGCCAACGGCGCCGGCGCCGTCTACGCCATGTCGGGCGACAGCGGCCGCACCCTGTGGACGGCCTCCGGCCTCGGCGCCGAGCCCAGCACCCCGGCGATCGCCGACCTGGACGGGGACGGCCGGCCCGAGGTCGTCGCCTCCGGCTCGGGCGGCCTGGTCGCCTACCGCGGCGACAGCGGGGCCCAGATGTGGCGGGCCGCTGGCGGCAACCCCTACGTCTGCGGCGGCGTCGGCGTCTACGACCTGGACGGCGATGGCCGCCCCGAGGTCGTGCAGGGCAGCTCCATCCTCGACGGCCTGACCGGCTCGGTCAAGGCCACCCTGCGTCACGGCACCGGCACCGGCTACACCGGCGGCATCTACGCCAGCTTCGGCGTGGCCGCCGACATCGACCAGGACGGCGACCTCGAGGTCGTCACCGGCAACGCCCTCTACGACGTCGCCGGCACCGTCCTCTGGTACAACGGGCAGACCGACGGCTTCGTCGCGGTGGGCAACTTCGACAGCGATCCCCAGGGCGAGATCGTCGTCACCACCTACCCGGGCCGGGTGCGCTTGCAGGACCACGACGGGACCGTGCTGTGGAGCGGCGCCTACACCGGCAACACCATCGGCCCGCCCACCATCGGCGACTTCGACGGCGACGGCCGACCCGAGATCGGCGTCGCCGGCAACGGCGTCTACGTCGTGATCGAGCACGACGGCACGCTGAAGTGGAGCCGCTCCATCAACGACTACAGCTCGGGCTTCACCGGCTCGGCCGTCTTCGACTTCGAGGGCGACGGCCAGGCCGAGGTCGTCTTCGCCGACGAGAACGATCTGTGGGTCTTCGACGGGGCCACCGGGGCGGTCAAGCTCCAGGAGTCGCGCCACAGCAGCGCCACCTGCTCGGAGTACCCGGCCATCGCCGACGTCGACGGCGACGGCCACGCCGAGATCATCTACAGCAGCAGCGCCTACTCCGGCAGCGAGCGCGGGGTCACCGTCGTCGGCGACCGCGACGACACCTGGATGCCGGCCGCGGAGACCTGGAACCAGCACGGCTACAGCATCACCAACGTCAGCGACGCCGCCGGGGCCATCCCCGAGTACCCCGACACCAACTGGCTCAGCTACAACAACTTCCGCTCGGGCGACCTCGCGGCGGCGACCGGCGGAGCCCTGGCCGACGCGGTGCCCGTCGAGATCGACGTCTGCACCCTGGAGTGCGAGGAGGGCCGCCTCTACCTCAGCCTCGCCCTGGGCAACAGCGGGCTGTCCGACCTGCCCGCCGGGGTCGCCGTCAGCCTCTACACCCGCAATGGCTCGGCCTGGGATCTGCTGGAGACCCGCACCGTCCCCGACGAGGTCGAGAGCGGCCGCCACGCCGAGGGCCTGGAGTTCGTCGTCGATCCGGCCCTGGTCCCCACCGCCTTGCGCTTCGTCGTGGACGACGCCGGCGGGGCGGGCTCGCTGGCCGAGTGCATCGAGACCAACAACGTCTGGGAGATCGACAGCCCCTGCCCCTAGCAGAGCTAGGGTTCAGCGCAGCTCGACCGCGTCGATGCGGATCGGGTTGACCGGCTTGTCCGCGGCGCCGCGGGGCACCCGGCCCATCGCCCGCACCACCTCCATGCTGGCCTCGTCGCACTGGCCGAAGATGGTGTGCTTGCCGTCCAGGTGTGGCGTCGGGACCTCGGTGATGAACCACTGGCTCCCGTTGGTGGCCGGGCCCGAATTGGCCATGGCCAGCCGGCCCGGCCGGTCGAAGCGCAGATCGGGGTGGGTCTCGTCCATGAAGGCCCAGCCCGGCCCGCCGCTGCCATCCCCGCGCGGATCGCCGCCCTGCACCATGAAGCCGGGGATGACCCGGTGGAAGGTGGTGCCGACGGTGAGCGGGTCGGAGCGCAGCACGCCCTGCTCGTCCATCCAGGGCGTCCCGCCCCGGGCGAGGCCCAGGAAGGCGCCCACGGTGAGCGGGGCCTGCCGCCAGAACAGCTCGCACTGCAAGGGGCCCAGGCTGGTCTGCACCACGACGCTGTGCTGCTCGGAGACGAGGCCCAGCGCCTCCCGGTAGGCAGAGAGCGCCCCGTCCTTGCCCAGCAGATCCACCGGCAGAGGCGGCGAGCTGCCAACCAGGCGCAGGTAGGTGTCCAGATCTCCCCCCATCCGGCTGGCCAGGGCCAGGGCCGGCTCGGAGGAGCGCAGGCCGGCCTCCCAGGCGGCGCGCAGGTGGGGCAGGGCGAGGTCCAGGTCTCCGCGCTGGGCCAGGGCCCGACCGAGCCAGGCCCGGGCGCGCAGATCCTCGGGGTGGGCGGCGGCGAGCTGGCGCAGCCGGCCGAGCACCAGCTCGCTGTCGCCGGAGAGGCCCGCCAGCAGCGAGTCGATCAGCAGCACATCGACGTCCTGGGGCCAGAGCGCCAGGGCGGCCGAGAGGTAGGGGCGAGCGTACTCCGGCTGGCCGGCGCGGATGGCCGTGATCGCGGCGGCCTCCTGCACGCAGGGGTCGGCCTCGTAGACGTTGGCCAGGTCCCGGAAGAGCTCCCGGGCCGCCTCGTCCTGACCCTGCTGGACCAGCAGGGCGCCGGCCACCACCTTGCGGGCGGGGTGTTCCGGCAGCTCGTCGAGGGCCAGCGTCTCGCCCGCGGCGACCCGGGCGCGGGCGGCCGCCAGCTCCTGGCGCTCGGACTTGCCCAGACCCGGGGCGACCTCCACCGGCGAGAGGCAGAGCCGCGGCGCGTCCATGCCCAGGTCCATCCAGGCGATGGCCTCCGCCGGGGGGGCCTCCGGGCCGGTCTTGGTCGCGCAGGCAAAAAACAGGATCGGCCACATCTCAAGCTCCAGCTAGCAGTGTTCGGGCCAGGACGACCGGCCAGGTAGCTGCACCTAGCACACCTAGGGAAGACTCCTCGGGGTCGAGGTCCGGCGCCGGGTCCGGATGAAAGGGGAGCTCCCCCTCGCCGGGGAGGAGGAGGAAGAAGGCCGCCCCCTCACCCGCCGGCCGCCCGCCCAGCAGCAGCTCGGCGCCGACCAGGCAGTCCGAGGCCCCGGCCAGGACCAGGTCCGCTCGCCCCTCGGCGATGGCGAAGGCCCCCTCGCGCAGGGCGGTCCAGCCGCCGGCCTCGGCGTCGCACCAGCTCGCGTTGACCCCTTGCAGATCGTGGATGGCAGAGGCGAAGCCGAGCACGTTGTTGGAGAGGCCCTTCACCAGCCACAGCGGGTGGATCAGGCGGCTGCCCTCCTCGGCGAAGAGGCGCAGATCGAAGGCGCCGTCCGGCCCGGTGCCGGCCTGCAAGGCGGCGCGCAGGTCCTCGGCCTCGCCTACCTGCGGGCTGGCCCCGACGAAGATGCCGCGGCGGTGGGGAGGGACGGCGGCGAGGAGCTCCTCCCCTCCCCCCGCCAGGGCCAGGCGGGCGGCGGCGACCCCGAGCTGGACGGCGCGGCTCATCAGCTTGAGCTGCTTGCGGTCGGCGATGAAGGCGGCGGGGCGGAAGCCGGGGACCACCCCCGGACGACCGTCGCGGGCGCCCTCCTCGCCGATGCCGGCGGGGCAGAGCAGGCCGATCCCGGCGATGCAGACGGGGCGAGGCTCAGGCACGGGCGAGCACCAGGCTGGCGTTCTGGCCGCCGAAGCCGAAGGAGTTGGAGAGCACCACCCGCGGCGCCCGGTTCAGGGGCTGCTGCAGGACCGGCACGGGGCAGTCCGGGTCGAGCTCGCGCAGGCCGGCGGTGCCCGGCAGGAAGCCGCCCTCCAGGGCGGCGACGCAGGCTGCGGCCTCGATCGCCCCGGCGGCGGCGATGGTGTGGCCGACGGCCCCCTTGATCGAGCTCATCGGCACCGCCTCTCCGAAGAGGCGGGCGGCGGCGCGGGCCTCGGCCAGGTCGCCGACCGGGGTGCCGGTGGCGTGGGCGTTGACGTAGTCGACCTCGGCGGGGCTGACTCCGGCGTCCCGCAGGGCGGCGGCCATGGCGCGCTCGGCGCCGGCTCCCTCGGGGTGCGGCGCGGTGGCGTTCCAGGCGTCCACGCTGGTGCCGGCTCCCAGCAGCCTCGCCCGCACCCGGGCCCCGCGGGCGCGGGCGTGCTCGGCCCGCTCCAGGACCAGCAGGCAGGCGGCCTCGCCGATGACGAAGCCGTCGCGGTGCCGGTCGAAGGGCCGGCAGGTGTCCGGAGAGAGGGCCCCCAGCACGATGAAGGAGAGCAGGCCCAGCGGGTGCAGCATGCTGTCGTGGCCGCCGACCAGGGCGACGTCGGCGTCGCCGCGGCGCAGTGTCCAGAGCCCCTCGGCGATGGCCTGGGCCGAGGCCGCGCAGGCCGAGAAGCTGGTCGCCACCGGGCCCGTCGCGTCCACCCGCCGGGCGAGCTCCTCGCTGACCCGACCGGGCAGGTGCCGGCGCGGGCTGGCGCGATCCCGACTGAGGTCCGAGCCCATCCGCCCGGCGTCGAAGCGCCCCTCGGTGATGAAGGGGTAGGCGTCCTCGTGCAGCTCGCCGGGGGTGACGCTGGAGAGGCCGGTGCCCAGGAAGACGGCGAGGCGTCGATCGGGATCCCGGGCGGGCAGGCCGGCGTCGGCCAGGGCCAGCTCCAGGGCGCGAAAGGCCAGCCAGGCCTTGCGGTCGTCGGGGAAGTCGGGGTCCTCGTCGACCGGGGGTGCGGCGGCCACCTGGCGGACCGGCAGGGGGCCCGCGACCGCCCGGGTGCAGCAGCGCCCCTCTCGCAGGGCCTGGGCCAGGGCCGGGTAGCCCTCGCCCGCCGCGCTCACCAGGCCGATGCCGGTAAGCACGACCTCATCGGCGCTCGCAGGCATCCTCGCTCCCGGCGAAGCAGGCGTACTCGCCCGTCTCGGCCTGATCCACCACCGCGACCCGCCGCGAGCGGTCCGCCTTCACCGCCGTCACCACGCAGCGCTCGGCGGCCGACAGCTCCAGGCTGGCCTGGTCGCTGCCGCTGGCGTCGCCCTGGGCGCAGCGCACGTTGAGCTTGCGGGTGTCCCCGTCCAGCGAGCGGAAGAGGATCCCGCTGGCAGGTGCGGCCTCGGCGGGCGCGGCTTCGGCGGGCGCATCTTCGACGGGTGCGGCTGCGAGCTCGGGCGCGTCCTCGGGCACGTCCGCGGGACCATCGATCTCCGGCTCCTCGATCTCGGGCAGGGCCAGGGCCTCGGGGGGGAGCTCGGGACGCATCACCATGAAGGCGACGGCGATCACGATGATCCCGGCGACCACGGTCAGCAGGCAGCCGCCGACCAG
>DDSR01000312.1 GCA_002343455.1 Deltaproteobacteria bacterium UBA2385
GAGGGGGAGAGCCGGGCGCGGGGGCGTCCAGGCCCGGGATGGCGGGCGCTCCCTCGCTCACGCGGCGCGAGCGGCGCACCCGGCCCTTGGCGAAGCGGGCCTCGCCCTCGCCGCCTTCGTCCTCTCCCTCGTCGCCGCCGCCTCCCCCGCCGGAGCTGCGCACCACCTTGGCGATCAGCTCGGCCGCGCGGCCCTGGTCGGGCGCTGCCCCCGAGGGCGATCCCGCCGGGTGATCGCCGGCCTTCCGATCATCCGAGGAGCGGATCCAGGCCAGCAGGTCCCGCGCGTCCCCGGTCGAGGAGGCGGGAGCGGCCCCCGAAGCTGGGGCCACCGACGCAGGGGCCACAGCAGGGGCAGCAGGCGCAGCGGCGGGGCTCGGAGCCGGCCCCGGCGTCGGCGCGCTGGTCAGCTCGGGCTCGCCCCCCCCCGACGAGCGACGGGTGCGGCGGGCACCACGGGTCCAGCGGCCCTCTCCCTCAGCGCCAGCGCCTTCAGCGCCAGCGCCCTCAGCACCAGCGCCCTCTGCGCCAGAGCCCACTGCGGCGGTCACGCTCAGCGCCTCGGGCGTCCGCGCCGTTGGCGCCGCGGGGGGAGGAGCGGCGGCCTCGGCGGCGGCCGGCGCTGGCTCTCCGCGGCGAGAGGAGCGAGGCGGGGGCGGGCTCCAGCTCGCCGAGGCCGACCGCCCCTCCACGCCGTGGCCGCTGCTGCTCTTGGTCCGGGGCTGGTCCGCCTCGTCCCCCAGCATCGCCAGCAGCTCGTCCTTGGATAGCATCTGGGTCTTGCCCCCCTCCAAGGCCGCCCCGGTGCGCTGCCCGGCGGCGGCCACCCGCACCATCAGGTCCATCAGCGAGGGGCCCGAGGCGTCCGCGCTGGTCAGCACCGCGCGCACGCTCTCCAGGAAGTCCGCGCCGCTGGGGTAACGATCGCCCCGGGTGGGGCGCAGGGCGTAGGTGAGCAGGTCGCGCACCGACTGCGGCAGCACCTCGCGGAAGCGGAAGAGCCGCCGCGAGCCCTCGCCTCGGGCGGCCTGCTGACGGATGTCGTGGACGAGGCCGTCGTAGACCGGCTTGCCCGTCATCAGCTCGAAGGCGACCAGGGCGAGGCTGAAGAGGTCGCTGCTGAGGTCCTCGGGCGCGGACTCGATGCGCTCGGGGGGGCAGTAGCGGAAGGAGTCCTCGCGCGGGACCTGCGTGGGGTCGCGGTGGAAGGTGAGGATCTCGACCTGGGGGAGGGCGTGCCCGATGACCAGGACCTGCCCGTCCCGTCGCAGCATCACCCGCCAGGGGGTCAGCCCCCCGTGCGAGTAGACGCCCTGGCTGTCGCCCACGTCGGCCGCCTCGGTCAGGATCTGGCCGCAGACGTACATCAGCTCCAGCCCGGCGCGGATGCCGGCGGTCTCGCCCAGGTCCGCCAGCAGGCGGATCACCTCGGCCACCGACCAGACCTCGCCGCTGGGGTAGACGAAGGCCCCCTGCGCGCGGTCGACGGCGACCAGCTCGACCAGGCCGGTCACCATCGGCGACTCCAGGAAGCCCAGGACCACGTCCAGGGCGCTGCCGATGGCCTCGTGACCGCGGTACTGCTCGTGGAAGACGACCGCGGTGTGCCGCAGGCCGCTGTCGCTGCTCAGCTCGACCAGGTCCGCAGCGGGTCCGACCAGGCGGCGGCCCGTCATGCTCATGCCGGCGATCGGCTCTCCGCGCTTGGGGTCCTTCATCGTGGGTCCTTGCGACACTGGTCCTTGGAGTTCAGCCGCAGCGTAGCAGGTTCTCCCGGTCGGGCGAGTCGAGGCTCAGCCCAGCGCCCCCCCCCTTCGTGGCCGAGGGAGGCGCCGCGACACGCTACACTCTGAGAATGGCCGTCGGACTGGAGCAACGCAACCGCCAGCAGCTTGCCGAGCAGCAGGCGCGCACGGCCCAGCAGGACGAGGAGAAGCAGGAGCTCGAGCGGCTGGAGGAGGGGCAGGAGGTCAGCGCCCAGCAGGCCGAGCTGCTCCAGCCCCAGATCGGCAACGCCGCGCTGGCCAACCTGCTGGCCCGGGCGGGCGGCCAGTCCGCTGGCGCCGCGTCGAGCCACGAGGAGGAGGTCGCCGAGGAGATCGTCGAGAGCCAGGACGAAGAGGAGCTGCAGGAGCTGGAGGGCGAAGGGCCGCAGTACGGCGGCGGCGGCGGAGGGGCCGGCGGCGCAGGGGGCCCCAACGACCCCTGGGACCTGGGGCGGCTCTTCGGCGGGGACGACGAGGGGGGCGGCGCGGAGGGCGGGGGAGCGGCCCAGCCCCGGCTGCGCGCCTCGCCCATCCGGGAGCTGAGCGATCCCTTCGACGAGGATCCGCTGCCCGACGAGGAGGAGGACAGCCCCTACGAGCCTCACCACCAGCAGATCGACGCCCTGCTCCCGGCGGTCGCTCCCCTGCCCTCCTCCCCCCGCCGGGGCGACGCCCGCTTCCTCACGCCCGAGCTGGACCTGCTCGACGCCCGGGCCATCGCCGGCCTGCCCCTCTCCCCCGAGGAGCTGGCCCACGGCGACGCGGCCCTCGCTCCCCTCGCGCGACCGCTGGAGCTGGCCCGCTTCCTGGCCGCCCACGGCCTCTCGCCCACCACGCGGGCGCTGGCCCGAGGCATCGCCGGAGGGGCCTCCTTCTTCCTGCTGCCCTCGACCGGCAGCTCGGGGGCGGCGGCGCGGCTCGCGACGATGGTCCTGGCGGCCCTGGCACAGGAGGCGGAGTCGGCCAGCCAGGGGGACGCCCCCGACGAGCTCGCGCTGGCGACGGATCGCGCCGCCCGGCTGGCCCTGGTCCGCGAGGCCTGGCCTCTGGCGGTCCAGACGGCCCGCGAGCTGGCCAGCACCCGGCGGCTGCGGGCCCCGTTCATCGCCGACGCGGCCCTGGCCGGCCGCCTGGACACGAGCGAGCAACGACCCGAGCCGACGATGCCGCCCGACTCCCTGGGAGGGAGGGCGCTGGCCAGCCTGCTGCCCGTCTCTCCGCTGCTGTTCATCCCGCCGCTGGCTTCGAGCCCTCCTCCGCCCCTGCCCGAGGACGACGAGACGGCCGCCATCGACGCGCTGCTGGCCGAGTGGACCGGCGGGGCCGACCCCCGCGAGCTGCCGCCGGACCCGGTGCTGGAGGCCGAGGCCCTCGAGCCCGCCCTGGCGGCGGCCAGCGACCTGGTCAACGCGATGGGCCGAGCCCAGGTCGAGCTCGCGGCGGGGGCCATCGCGGCCCGCGAGGTCAACCCGCGGGCGGCGGTGCGGCAGGTGCTGATCCACGGGGATCGCGCCCTGCGGCTGCTGGCCCGCGACGCCGTTCAGGCCGGAGACGCCCTGGCGGAGCTGCGCGGCGCGCCCCTGCTGGCGGCGGAGGCCCTGGCGGCGCCGCGGCTGCGCGTCCTGCGGCAGTCCGTCCAGGGGCTGGAGGTCCTGCGAACCTGGGCCTTCGGCGAGCTCGCCACGGCCGCGGTGGGGGTCCGAAGCGTGGCGGCCGAGCCGGACTCCCCTCCCCTCGCCCCGCTCCTGGGGGCGGCCCTCCGACAGCGCGAGGGCGGCGACCGGGTGCGCGGCCGGCAGGGCCTCCGCGCAGTGGCCCTCTCGACCCCGCCCCCCGATGGCCCCCTCCCCGGGCTGCTGGCCGCGTTCGCCGCGCTGGAGGCGGGGGACGGTCCCGACGCCGCGCTGCTGATCGACGGCGCCCTCCGCCTGGACCGGGCCGGGCCGCTGGAGCTGGCGGCGGCCAGCATGCGGGCGTGCCTGGCTCTGGGCGCCGATCTGCGGGTCGAGGCCGCCGCGGCGGTCGACCGGCTGGAGGCGCTGGCGCGGCGTCGGCACACCCCCCTGGCCCTGGCGGACGCCGCCATCCTGCGCTCCGAGCTGCGCCTGCGGCAGGAGGGGCTCGAGGCGAGCGTCGACGGCCTGGTGGGGCAGATCCTGGAGCATGGGCGGGCCGGCGAGCAGGCGGCGATGGAGCTGCTCAAGGCGCGCCTGACCGAGCAGCGGGCGGCGCACGACGAGGCGGCGTTCGACCCGGCCATGGAGCGGGCCATCGCCGCCCGCGAGGGCGAGGCTCAGGCCACGACCGCCGTGCAGACGGCGCAGCGCCGATCGTCACCCCGGTAGACGGCGGTGCGGGCCTTGTAGCACCCGACGTGGAAGTACCGACCGCAGCCGTACTGGCACTCCCAGCGCACATCGCTGGTCACGTCGCCGCCGCAGATGGCGCAGGGCACGACGGCGACGGCGGCCTGCTCGGGCATGGCCTCGCTGGCGGCGGCGTCGCGGGCCAGCGGCTCGACCGCGCNNACCCCGACCAGGCCGAAGAGCAGCCCGCCGATGGAGTCGCTGAAGACCACCGCGGGGTCCACCCCGAAGAGCACGGGCACGACCCCGGCGAGCACCAGCAGCATCGGGAAGAGGACCAGCCCGGTCATCAGGACGCGCAGCTGGCTGCCGGCGCCGCTCCAGGCGTGGCGCGCGAAGCCCGCGCAGAACAGGCCCAGGGCGAGGCCCGGGATCCAGACGGTCAGCTCGCTGCGCTGCATCGAGAGGGCCACGCCCCAGCCCAGCGCCCAGACGACGTTGAGCGCCAGCGAGCCGATCAGCGCCAGGGTGCCGCGGCCGACGTAGCCGTGGCTCTTCGGGTAGTCGGCGGGCTGCTCGACCACCCCGCTGCCGGCGGGCGGCTCGGGCAGCAGGTAGACCAGCTCGCCGTCGATGACCCCCAGGTCGGCCAGGGTCTCCTCGTCCCCCAGCAGCCGACCCCGGGCGCGCAGCCAGTACAGGCGGCGGCGACCGCCATCCCAGTGAGCCGTCAGGCCGGCGTCGCGGGCGACCCGCTGGGTGAGGTCCCGCGCCTTGAGGTAGGTCGGGACCTGCAGGTCCAGCGTGAACGCGTTGAGGTCGATGACCTGTACGCGAATCGTGACGGTCTGCTGCTGGGCGGGCTGGCTTTGCGGGTGCATGAGGGGCTAGCGCTGCGCCTCCACCGTCTTCTCCAGCTCTTCGGAGATCTTGGCCAGGGGCTGCAGCAGCCGCTCGAACTTGTCGAACCAGCGCAGCCAGATCTCGTTGCCCTGGTCGGGGCCGGGGATCTCGGCGTTGACGCGGCGCACGAACTCCTTGAAGTGCTCGACCCGGTCGATGGTCTTGGGCAGCGGGTTGTAGAAGTCGTGGGCGTAGTGGATGAGCGAGCCCGCCGTCCGGTACAGCACCCGGTCGGTGGTGCCCTCCTCGATCAGCAGGAACTCGCTGCTGATCAAGGCCGAGTGGAAGGCCAGCGAGGCCAGGTCCAGCTCGCCCAGCAGGGCCGTGCGGAAGAGGTTGACCTGGATCTTCTTGTTGACCCGGATGAACTCGACCACGCGCGGCTTGAGGTAGCTCTCGGCGGCGCGCTCCTGCCGACCGGCGCGGGGCACGGGCAGGAGGACCTGCACCATCCGGCCCAGCCGCACGTTGATGCGGCAGAGGGCGACGGCGTCGGCCTGGTCCTCGTCGATGGCGTGGATGCGCGGCGCGACGGCCTCGCGCACCCGCGCGGAGCGGGTCTCGCTGGTGTCGAAGATGGGCCGCAGGTGGCGCTCGTCGGCCGCTTCGACGTGGAAGAGCCAGAGCATGTACTCGCCGTCCTTCTTGGGCACCTCCAGCGGCACGCCGACCGCCTCGTGCAGCAGGACCTGCTGGCCTGTGCGGGTGATGCCGAAGCCGGCCTGGATCAGGGCGACGTAGCTGTTCTTGCGCTGCTCCAGCTCGACCTGCAGGCCCTGGACGATGCCATGACCGTGCAGGAAGAGGTTGTGCCGGTGCAGGCCGCTGCGGTGATACTTCTGCTCGTCGAGCAGATCGGCAGCGGTCAGGGTCAGGCCCTCGAAGGGGGCGATGCGCAGGAGGTTCTCGTCGAGCTTCATGATGCGCGGACCGGAGGTGGGAGGGTCAGGCAGCGGCCACTCAGGCCACCGACTCGTCGAACTGGATGGTGAAGGTGATGTGGGCCGGTACTTCGGCCGTGACGATCTGGACGATGCGGCGCAGGGTGGCCGTGCCGCGCTCGCCGAAGCGCCGGGCGAAGGCCTTGCGGTCTTCCAGCAGCAGCACGAAGAAGGTGGTCTTCTCGCGGCTCTCGCGCACCAGGTAGTGCGCCGGGGGCTCGGCGAGCTCGTAGCGCTCTTCGACGGTCCGGCCACCGGCCAGGGTCATGGCCCCCAGCACGCAGGGCAAGGGCTTGCGCCGCTCGACGATGCGCACCGGCGCCGAGGTCAGGACGCGGATCATCTCGGCGATGCCCTCGGCCGTGCCGCGGGTGCGGTGCAGGCGGATGGAGCGGCGCACCAGCTCGCGCTGCTGGTGCAGGGGCAGGGACTCGTCCAGCTCGAAGTTGACCCAGGAGGCGATCCAGGGCAGGAAGCGGGGATCGGCGCTGGTCGGGTCGGTCAGGGTCGGCAGGCTGTCGATGCGCTCGGTGACCGTGGTCATCAGGTGCTGGAAGATGAACAGGAAGCGGCGGAACTGCTCGGAGTCGGCCTGCGCGGCGGAGGGCCCCGGGTCGCGGGCCCCGAAGCGGCGCAGGGCGCGCTCGTCGGCCTGGACCACGTCGCGGCGCTGGGTCGGGACCGCCCCCTGGTAGAGCCCGGGCAGGAAGCGCAGGTAGGAGCGCACCGGGACGTGCAGGAGGATGCGGTCCTTGGGCTGCAAGGGCGGCAGGGCGGCGTCGCCGTCGACGACCACCACGGCCCGGGTCTCGACGAGATCCTCGGGGGCGAAGTAGGTCGCCGGCGTGCCGTCGGGCAGGGTGCGCAGCGAGCGGATGCGCACCGTCGGGCCGCCGCTGGCGGAGAGGATCTCGGCCTCTCGTACGCAGCCGACGGCCTCGCCCCGGCGCGCCTCGACCAGGCGGTAGCCGACCGGGTTGCCCAGGTGGCGAGCCAGGAAGAGGCGGCCATCCCGCACCGGGTAGGCGATGCGCACGACCTCTTCGAGGTAGCGGTAGTCGTCTCGCTCGGAGGACCAGGCGGCCTCGGAGACGCGCGCCGGGAGGCCCGCCGAGGAGCCCGAGGGGGCCAGCGGGTACCTCGTCATCGGGCGGCGTCCTCGGTCGTGATGCGCACCCGCCGGACGACGAAGAGATCATGCTCGGCCAGGACCAGCTCGCTCTCTCCGCGGCCCTCCTCCCAGCCGGGCACGGCCCGACGGAAGTCGGCGGCGCGCATATCGTAGAGGCTGACCTCGATGACGTGGCGGACCTCGGGGATCTCGCTGACCATGCGGGCGAAGTCCTGGGCGTAGAGCGTGCCGCGGAAGGGCCAGCCCTCGCGGTCCAGGCCGCCGTTGTAGGGGTCCAGGAAGGCGTGGACCCAGGCCTCGGCCGCCTCGCGGACCTGGATGATGTTGGCGTTCGGCCGCAGTCGGACGGTCACGCTGACGTCGATGGCCAGGAAGGAGGCGAGGCGCACGACCGGGTCGACGTTGATCAGGCAGCGGCGCTTGAGGTAGCGGCTGACGTGGTCGCGCAGGCCGGCGGCCAGGAAGGGGTCCGGCACCCGCTCGTCCTCGCGGCGGCGGGGCAGCACCACCACCTCGACCTTGCCGTCCTCGTCCAGCCGGCTGGAGCAGGCGGCGCGGGCGACCTCGCCGGAGGCTTCGCGGGCGATGATCTCGAAGTCACCGCGGGTGACGGCCCGGTCGCGGCTGGTCAGGATGGAGGGCGCGCGGCGGGTGATCTCCTCGATGCTCTCGGCGTCGCGGCCGCCCAGGCTGGGCAGGAGGTTGGTGACCGCCAGCGAGTCGCCGTAGGCCTCGCAGACCACGATCTCGCCCGGGCCGAGGTTGCCCCGGGCGCCGGGCACGACGTGGAAGGTGTCGACCAGCACGTTGTTGCTGCCCACCGGCAGCATCCGACCGCGGATGCCGTTGCCGAAGGTCAGGGTCCCGTCGACCGGGTCGACGATGAAGACCCGATCGTCCTTGCCCGCGGTCAGCAGGCTGCCGTCGCGCGAGGGCACCCACTCCTCGCTGACCCCGGCCTCGCCCTCGACGAAGACCTTGATGTCGTCGAAGAGCTCGGGCCGCGGGAAGATCTGCCGCTCGCGCTCGTCGTGGTGCAGGTAGACCGGCTTGCGCAGGAGCTGGATGGTCTGGTTGGGGACGCCGTGGCCGCTGAAGCGCTCGGTGCGCTGGGTGTGCAGGTTGACCGCGTCGACGGTGTTCATCAGGATGTGGGTGACCGGCGGCAACGGGGGGAGCTGCTTGATGCTCATCTCGGCGGGCAGGACGAAGCGGCCCCGCATCCAGAAGCCGTACTCGCTCTGCTCGACCGGCTCGGCGAGCGAGAACTCCAGGGTGCCCGAGCGGGAGAGGTCGAAGGAGGGGAGCTCCTCGACGCCCTCTTCCTCGCGCTGGATGGTGTTGATGCGGGTCCAGCCGACCCGGCCGTGCTCGCGCTTCTCCAGGACCTCCCACTCCATCGAGACCCCGTCGGGGAGGAAGGTCTCGCCGCGGCAGCGGAACTGGATGGCGTGCCGCGAGCCGACCGGCAGCGGCTTGTCCATCTCGATGTAGAGGGCCTGGTTCTCTTCGGCGATGTCGATGAAGGGGAAGAAGGGGAAGAACTCGGCGAGGCGGCCGGCCGAGCGGGTCATCACCCGGGTCAGGCGGCGGTTCTCTTCGCGGAAGTCGAGCTGGGCCATGCGCGGGCCGGGCATGGGCTGCTCGTAGGTGTCGTTGCCGATGGTCTTGTCGACGGCGAGGCGGATGCCGTAGATCTTGGGGACGATCGGGTGCTCCTTCTTCTCCTTGTCGGTGCCGGTCAGGTTGCTCTTGGTGAGCTCGAAGCGCAGCCAGGTCGTCTCGGTCTCGCCGACCTGGTGACGCGCGAGGCCCTTGAGCTGGGTCTTGGGGTCCAGGACGATGCGGATCTTGCGGCGGGCCTTGCGCTTGGCGCCGTCGGCGTCCAGGTCCGAGAAGCGGAAGTTGGCGAAGAGCTTGTCCTCGGACCAGACCACGCGCCAGTTGTCCTCGGCCCGGTAGGTGAGCTGGAGGGCGTACTTGTCCTCGGGCTCCTCCAGCAGCTCTCCGTTCATCTCGAAGCCGACCTCGATCTCCAGCAGGACGGGCGCCTGGCGGCGGTTCTCGAAGAGGTCCGAGCCCACGTAGAAGCGGCGACCGATGGTCGGGGGGATCATCGCGGCGAGCTGGAAGGGCGACCAGGGGGCCTCGTCCATGCGGGCGCGCACGAGGCGGCTGGGATCGTCGCCGATGTAGAGATCGGTCTCGACCGGGCGGATCCAGTTGAGGTCCAGCTCGAGGTCCGGCGCGAGGCCGCGGATGAAGGCGACCTCGACCCGCTCGGCCCGCAGGTTGAAGCCGTCGCTGGCCATATCGGTCAGCGGCCCTGTGATGATCACCATGGTGCCTTCGGTGCGCACGCGCTCCGAGGGGATCTCCTCCCAGGTCTCGCCGCGGCGGTAGTACCAGCGGTAGCGGGGCAGGTAGCTGGCGCGACCGGCCGGCACGCTGCGGTCGACCAGGGCGAAGCGGATGGTCCAGCCGCCGCGCAGGGGGGGCAGGTCCTGGAGGAAGTACTCCAGGGTGCGGCCGACCGCGCGCACGCTCCAGTTGTGGATGGCCCGCTCTTCACCGCCGCGGTCGTCCTTCCAGGCGATCTCGAGGTCGTCCTCCATCCGGGCGGCCAGCCAGCGCTCGTAGTCCAGGCGACCGCGGATCCACCACTGGCTGCGGGCGACGGGCTCGGGCAGCTCGACCTGCTGCTCGCCCTGGCCGAAGCGGTCGATCGGCACGATGCCGGGCAGGGCCGTGACGAGGCAGCGCTCGGGCAGGCCCAGATCGGGGCCCTCCTCGTCCACCAGCTCGATCGGCTTCCAGCCCCGCTCGGTGGGGTACTCCCAGCGGAAGAAGGGGACCAGGGAGAGGTCGTCGCCGCTGGTGCGTCGGATGCGCAGCCGACCGGCGCGGCGGTCGACCTCGCGGGGGATGTTCATCAGGCGCAGATCGTCGTGGGCGACGTAGAGGTACTGGTAGGGGGTGTAGGCCTCGGCCCCGTAGTCGGCCGGGTCCAGCTCGAAGAACTGGGCCCCGCGGGCGCCGGCGAAGGTGATCGCGGCGGTGTGCCCGTTGTGCAGGCCGAAGGGCAGCTCCCGCACGGCGGGCTGGCTGCCGCCGCGCACCGCGGTCACCCGCACCACCCGGCTGTCGTGGACGGTGATCGGGTCGACCGTCAGGAAGTCCAGCGCCGGCCGCTCTTCGCGCTGCCGGGTCTGGCAGCGGGTGTAGGCCGCCACCTCGAAGGTGCGGCCTCCCCGCGCCGAGAAGGTCAGCGGCGCGACCGAGGGCAGGGCCCGCCGGCGCTCTTCCCCGATGAAGTTGAGGAAGTGCACATAGGTCTTGTCGGGGACCTTGTTGAGCCGGTAGATCGTCAGCTCGGTCATCCAGGCGAAGAGCTGGACGAGCGTCATCCCCGGGTCCGCATCCGAGAGGTTGGTCCACTCGGGGCAGTACTGGGGGATCAGGGACCGGGCCTCCGCGACGATATCGGCGTAGCGGCGATCATCCAGGTTCGGCGGCTTGATGGGCATTCAGCCACTCATCGAGGTTGGGTGTTCGAGATGACGTGGACGGCGCTGTCCATCGCCCCGGTAGAGATGATCTTGTACACCACCTCCACCCGCACGGCGCCGGTCGGATCGACCCGCGCCGCCACATCGGTGACCTCGATGCGGCGCTCGAAGCGGGCCAGCGCCTCCTTCACGTGGCGCGAGACCATGTGGGCGGTGGCGCGCGTGTTGGGGGCGAAGAGCAGGTCGTGGATGCGGCAGCCGAAGTCGGGCAGCATCTGCCGCTCGCCGGGGCGGGTGGCCAGGATGATGGTGATGTTCTGGCGGATGTTCTCTTCGTACTCGGAGAGCGCGACCATCCCCGTCGCAGGGTCGAACTGGAAGGGAAAGGCCCAACCCCGCCCGAGGAACTCCTTGCGCACCGCCATGAAAGCACCCTTGTCTGGCCCGGCCAACATCGGCCCGACTCGCGGCGCCGATACTAAACCAGGCGAGCGCCGTCTGCCGGACCGGCTAGCTGCCTTCGGTGTTGCTGCAGAAGGTGAACTCGGTCGTGTAGCCCGACCGCCCCGAGATCACATGGCGGGTGGCGAGCACGAAGACCTTTCCATTCTGCCCCTGCGGCAGCCCCTCGAATTCCACGATGGCCCCGGCGCGCACCTTGTCGTTGCCCTGGATGGTGGCGCTGCCCCGGTTGTAGCCGCGGGAGAGGCGCTCGAGCTCGGCCTTGGCGACCTCCTTGGCGGCCGACTGGCTGGTGACCGGCACGTCGGTCACGTAGGCGGTCGAGTCGCCGAAGCAGGACGAGACCTCGGCGCCCTTCTTGCCGCCGCCGATCGAGGTGATGTCGCTGGTGGTGGCTTCGCCGACGATCTCGGTCTTCTTGGAGGGGTCCCAGCCCCGGACCACGACCTTCTGGACCTGGTCGACGCTGTTGTAGGCCATGCGCAGGGAGCGGAGGTTGTCCCCCATCTTGACCTTGACCGCCGAGCCCTGGAAGCCGGCCTTCTTGAAGATGAGCTTGCTGCCGGAGGGGTCCACGCGCAGGATGTAGTTGTTGCGCGCCGCCAGCCGCTTGAGGAAGGCGACGTTGCTCTCGTTGCGCTGGAGGATGTAGGGCAGGGTCTCGGTGGTGGCGTCCGCCTCGACCGAGAGGCCGCACTCGGCCCCGACCTCGCTGACGACGTCGGAGTCCTTCATGTCCTCCCAGAAGCGGGTCTTCCGACCTCGCCCGAGCCGGTGCATGTTGTCCAGGGCCCGGATGACCATGGAGCTGACGCCGTCGACCTGGTAGCTCGGCTCCAAGGCGGTGACCTCGCCCACGAAGAGCGGCTCGGCCCCCGAGCCCATCAGGGCCTGGACCGAGTCGCCGATCTTCATGGCCCAGGTCGGCCGGTCTTCCGATCCTCCCATGCGCAGCGTCATCATCTGCACGAGGTCGATGTGGTCCTCGACCGAGAGCATGGCCATGCCATCCTTCTCGGTCTGCTTGTACTCGGTCCCGCCGATGGTCACCTTGTACGAGGTGGCCGAGCGCACCAGATCCGACATGAACTACCTCCGAATCAGCGCCCGCTGGGGATGACGAGCGTGTCGCCGGGCTGCGCACCGTCAATGGGATCGTCGATGCCGTTGGCGTCGCAGATGGCCTGGGCGGACGTGCCGTTGGCGATCGCGATGGCCGTGATGGTCTGGCCGGCCTGCATCTGCACCAGCTTGACCGAGGCCGAGCCGTAGCCGCTGCCTCCGCCGCCGCCGGCGTAGTCGTTGGTGGGGGTCCACTCCTTCATCTTGACCGAGCAGCGGGCGCGCAGCGGCGTGCCGTCGGCGCCGAACATCATGTAGGTGACGCCCACCGACTCGATGACACCGGTCAGGTAGAAGTCGCCCCACACGAAGCTGACGATCGGCGGCCGCTGCTTCTCGAGCTCCTGCGCCTCGCCCGAGGTCGGCGTGATCTCGGGGTTGGTCAGCTCCAGCAGCTTGTTGACCCACGAGCTGCGGACATCGCTGCCGTCCGCCGTGGTGTCGAACAGCACGTCGACGACCATGGTCGCCGGCTGGGCCTTCTGGAACTCCAGGGTGCTCTCGTTCCCTTGCTCGTCGTGGGGCTGCCACTGCACGGGCTTGTCGAACTTGAATTCCTTGGGGTTGTACTGAAGGTCGAAACAGCTGCCCGTGTCCTCGTTGAAGAACCAGGCCTTCTCCACGTTACCACCACCCGTACTCATCGGAGCCCTCCTGGCTGCGCACGCGGCGCATCTCGAGTTCCTGACTTACGACCTCGAGCACTTCGCGACCGAGTGCTTCGATGTCAACCTGACGATCGTTTCCGCCTTCCCCGCTGGTCGGCGCCGCGTGGCCTTCCGAGCGCGCCGAGGCGCTGTCTTCTGCCATCCGCACCTGCTGCCGCGCGGCCTGCCGCTGCTGCTCGGCCAACAGGATCAGCTGCTGCAGCTTCTTGCTGAGCTTGGAGATGCCATCGGCGCCGACGCCATCCCGCCGCGTCGCCGAGCCCCGGCTGCGCAGCGCGGTCATGCCGCCGGCGACCCGGGCCGTGGAGCGCGGCGCCTCGCGACGGACGCCCGAGCGGCGCACCACCTCGGCGTCGCTGCTGGGGCCTCCCCGCACCGAGACGGACTCACCCGTCTCGACCTGGCCCGCCACCGTCTTGATCTGCTCGATCACCTGGATGATCGGCGCCGGCAGGCCGGTCGAGGCCGAGGTCATGCCGCCGCGGGCGGCCCGCTGGTAGATGACGCGGAGGATCTCCTCGGGCTCGGAGGCGCGCGCGAGGGCCTCGATGAACTGGCCCTCTCCCCGGATCAGCGGCTCGCCGTTGGCGCGCTGGGCCCAGGTCGGCATGACCTTGTTGGCGAGGCCCTGATCCACCGCGCCCAGGGTCAACCCCAGGTCGGGGCGGATCGGTCGGCCCCCTGCGCCCGCTGCGCGAGGAGCCCCCGGGAGGCCGGGCTGCAGGCCGGCGCCGCCCGCGGTCGAGGCCGCCGGGAGCGCGCCACGGAGGACGTTCTGAGAGGGCGCCTCGGCCCGGGGCGAGGAGCCCCAGCCGCGCGCATCGGGGGCCGCAGCGGGGAGCGGAGGCCGGTAGACGCCCAGGAAGTCGAAGCCGCCGCGATCGGTCCGACCGGGCCGGGCCGAGCCGGGCGAGCGCGCTGCCCAGCGGGCCGAGCGCGCGCCCGCCCACTGGCTGGAGGCCACCGTCGAGGGCCCCGGGCGCGCCGACTCGCCCCGCGCGCCCACCTTGCGCCAGCCCGCAGAACGAGGCGCCGCCGGGTCAGAGGAGGCCTGCTCGGGGGCCGACCGGGTGGGCAAGGGTCGCAGGACCGAGCCCGCCGAGGCCGGGGCGAGGACACGAACGGCCGCCGGGGACGGAGTGCGGGCGAAGGAGTCGCTCGCCGCGGGGGCATCAGCCCAGCTCGCGGTCGCCAGCGCGCGGAGGTCGATGGAGTCGAGCGCATGGCGCCCACGACGAGGGGCCGTCGAGCCGGGCTCGGCGGCTCGTGCCGACTCGGGGCCCTGCCACTCCTGGACCCGCACCGAGGAGGCATCCCGCAGGCCAAAGCGCGCGGCGTAGGCCAGCGGATTGGGGCGAGCGCGAGCGACCACCGTCCGCAGCCCGTCGAGCTGCTGGACCTGGCCCGCGGCCATCGACACCACCCGCTGCGCGGTGCGGGCGGTGAGCGGCGCGCGCAGGGAGCGCTCGTGGGCCGCGACCATCGGCGAGCGTGGCGCGCGAACCTGGGAGGAGCGGGGTCCGGCTGCGGGCGAGGAGAGCTCGCGGTCAGTGACGGCGGTCGGCTCGGACGAGGCCGGGCGCGAGAGCACCGAGCCCGCCGCCGGCAGCCCGCTGATCGGCCGAAGGCTCGACCCGCCGGTCGCGGCGCGCCGCTCGGGGCGGGAGGCGTCCCGGGTCCCGGCCGAAGACGTGGGAGAGGCCGGCTCGAACGGAGCCAGCTCGGGAGAGGCGTCGCCCAGCGTTCGACGGGCCACGTAGGCCCCGCTGGCGAGGCGAACCACGGCCAGCCGACGCGCGCCGGTCGGCTGGACCGCACCCTGGGGAGCGGCGCTGTGCGGGCGCGGTTGGGTGCGGACCTGGGGCAGGAGGCTGCCCTCACGCTCGCGAGGGGCGCTCAGGCGCTGCTCGGCCACCCGCGTGGCGCGGGCGCGGGGTGAGGCCACCACCGCGCTGGAGGCGACCGGGCTGACGTAGCTGGCGCGGATCGCCGGGGTCGGCGCCGAACGCTCCCGACGCGCGGCCGGGGCCGACGCCTCGGTCGGAGCGGGCTCCTGGCTGCGAGCGACCTCGGGGCGGGCCAGCGAGATGGCCGGGACGAAGGCGCCGCGGGGCGAGCGGCTGAGGGCGAACCGAGCCGGGAGGGCCTCGCCCGGCATCGCACGGGCCGCGACCTCGCCCGCGTCCAGGTCCGGGGCGTCGAAGAGCGAGAGGCGCTCGGCAGCACGAGCGGTCGAGCGGGAGGCCGAAGCGCCGGCGCGGACGCCAGAGCCGACCGGGGCGGACTCGACCGGCGCCGACCAGCTGTCACGATCGAGCTGGGCCTGCGTCGGCGCGAGGGTGCGGAGCCCGCTTGCGGGACCCGGTTGTGGGCCCTCTAAGCCTGGGCCATCGTCCGAGCGCGACGCCGAGGGACGTGAAGACGCGCTGCGTGAGGCGCCCCCACGAGCGGCGGCTGCGGTCGCCTGAGCGGCCGAGGCCGGCGAGACGAGCGGAGCACGCCGGGTCGAGGCGCTGGAGCGGCGGGCGCTGGAGACGCCGGCCGTACGGGCGCGCGCCATCGGAGAGACCGGCGCCGAACGAGAGGGCGCCAGGCTGGGACGCAGCACCGGCGACTGGAAGAGCGAGGCGCTGACCGAGGCCCGCGACCGCCGCGAGGCGCGCTCGACCGGGCGCTCGGTCACCGGGCGGAGCGGGCGGTCTCCGCCGGCGGAGGTGAGCTCGAGGGGCTCGGCCCGGCCGGCCGGTGCCACCGCGCGCATGCTGGGCGCCGACGCCATCACCGGGCGCAGGCCCGGCGCGCGCGCCACTCCCGCCACGCTGTCCACCCGGCCGATCGCCCGCTGGGAGGGGCGAGCCGTGGTCGGCGGGGCGAGCTCCTGGCCCTGGGTCTCGACCGCGAGGCGGCTGGCACCGGCGCGCTTGAGGACCTTGCGAATACGAACGGCCTGCTCGGCCTCGTCCAGGTGGGCGATCTCGATCAGCTCGCGGAGCACACGGCGGCCCCCGGCGCTGCGGCGGAGCACCGGCGACTCCTGCTCGACGAAGCGGACGATCGGGCTGGAGCTGGAGCTGGTGGCTTCGAGCCGCTCGGCGACCCGGCGGGCGTGGCGAGGGGTCGAGGCGGGGAGCGCAGGGGTCCGGGAGCTCGAGCCGGAGGCGCGAGGACCGGCCATGGAGAGCGTAGCCGCCGGGCGGCTGAGCGAGGCGGGCTCGGTCCGGGCGGAGCGCTCGCTGCGGATCACCCGGGCCGGCCGGAACGGGCGGATCAGCCAGGGGCTGGCGGCCACCCGCGAGCCCGGGCCACGCTGCCGGGCCCGCTGCGGGCCGACCTCGGGCTGGGCTTCGGCCTCGACCACCTTGACCGGCGCGGGGGGAGGCAGGTGCATATCGCCCGCGGAGATCGGCATCAGGCCGCTGAGCGCGCGCAGGCGGGAGGCCCCGGCCTCGTCCAGGGCGGAGAGGCGGGCGAGGGCCCGCGGCCCACGACCCACGCGGAAGCGATCCCCGAAGGCAGCGAGGCGGTCCTCGCGGTGCTGCCGCATCCAGGCGAGGCGGCGGAGGCGGTCGCGGTAGGCCTTGCCCGAGAGGAAGACCATCCCCCCGTCGCTGTCGGCGGCGGGTCCGTCGAGCAGATCGGCCCAGGGATCGGCCAGCCCGAACCGCGCGAGGAAGTCCGCGGAGAGGCCCACCCGCGCGCGGCGCGCCACGCGCTTCATCAGCCTGTCTGCGATCCGGTCGCCGATCGACCGCCTCTGCTGTCCGTCCATGTCCGACTCCGCCCCGAAGTGGGTTCAGCTCACGAAGATCCCGTGATGGGCCAGCTCGATCGCCTCGATGGCCAGCTCAGCCCCCGCCGAGGAGAAGCTGGGCCCCTCCCAGGAGACGGGCCAGGCGTCGACGAAGCTGTAGCGGCGCACGGTCTCCATCTGGTTGTTCTTCACCACGATGGAGCCGTTGCGGCGGCTTCCCTTGCCGAACTCGTCGCTGAGGATCTCGCCGCGCCAGGACATCAAGGAGACGTCGTTGGTCACGCCGTAGCGCAGGACCACGTTCTCCCAGCGCGACTGCCCGGGGAGCTTGTGGACGCGATGGTTCATCCCGCCCTCTTCCAGCTCGAAGATGGTGGTCGAGCTCTTCAGGCCCGAGCACTCCTGGAACTGGGCGACCTCGATGCCGTCGATCTCCAGGGCGAAGATGAAGTTGCCCTCGGGATCGGCCACATGGGAGTCCCCGCCGGAGGTCATGGCCCCGGTGCTGTTGCTGCTGCGCGAACCCAGCAGCGAGCCGGTGCCCACCGAGGGCTGCCCCCCCGCGCGGCCCTTGCCCATGCCCGTCCACGAGCTTGGGGTGGAGACCGTGGGTTGACTTCCGGCTCGGCCCTGCCCCGCACCCGCCCCGCCGTCGGTCTGCACCGTCGGCTGCGACTCCGGTCTGCCCTTTCCTCTTCCCGTCCAGCTGCCCATGTTGCCTCCAGCCTGTTCAATCCCCGCCCATACGTAGGTCAATCACGATCTGCTCCGTGGTGCCGACGGGGCGGAGGCGAACCATCAGGTTCACCATCCCTTGGGCTCGGAGCTGAGGTGGGTTGTTCTCCGCGTTGCAGGTGACTGCGTAATCTTCGCCCGCTTTCCCACCCGTTAGCAAGCCCGCCTCCCAGAATTCACCAAGTCGGACACGAACATCCCTCTCCAGCACGTCCCAGAGGTGCGGGTTGTTGGTCTCGAACACGCTCCACTCGCTGTCCCGGCGCAGCTGCTCGGCCACCATGTTGATGATCCGGCGGCTGTTGATCTGCATCAAGGCGGGGTCCCGGGAGAGGGTCCGCGCCCCGAAGACGACCACCCCCCGCCCGGGCTGGACCACGATCGGGTTGATGTGGTGCTCGGCGAGCAGCCCCGCCTCGGCCCAGTCCAGCTCGACCTCGACGTGGGTCACGCCGTTCAGGACCAGGTTGGCGGGCGGCCAACCGACCCCGAAGGGGCGGTGGGCGAGCTCGGTCCGCGCGAAGGCGCCCAGCATGGCCCCGCTGGGGGGGAAGTGGTCGTCCCCCTCCATCAGCCAGGGGTAGTAGATCGCCCCGAAGGAGCGGTCCTCGGGGCGTCGCGAGCGGAACTCGGCCACCCAGCGCTCCATCGGCTCGCCGTGCAGCCCCAGCGGGACGTCCATCACCAGGAAGCGGTTGTTCATCTCCCGGCAGTGCGCGAGCAGCTCGTCGTAGAGCACCTCGGCGTCGGCGCGCACCACCCCGGCGCGCGACACCTCGCAGCGCAGGTAGGCCGCGGCGGGCGCCGCCAGCAAGGCGATGTCCTCTTCGGCGCGCAGCCGGTCGAGCACCGGGCGGAGGACCCCCAGGGCCGAGGAGGGGGCGCGCAGATCGTCCTCGGAGCGCAGGCAGACCCCGAAGAGATGGCAGAGGTCTCCGCCGTTGGCGAAGTACGAGCGGACCGCGCGGCGCGAGGCGGGATCGAAGATGCCGCGATCCGGATGGGCCCAGAGGTCGCCCTCCCGGCGGAGGACCACCTCGACGAAGTCCCCGGCGCTGGCGCCCTCGGGCCAGCGCGCGCGGGGGATGAAGCCGATGATCCCGGCGATGTCCCCGCGCACGAGCCCGTGGTTGCGATCCGGGAGCCTCGCATGCTGGATGACGATGCCGGGCATCAGCGCTCAACTCCTGTGGACCCGGATCGAGCCCCGGTCGGCAGCTTCAGCGTGAGTTGATCCGGTCGTTGATGGCCGAGATCTCCTTGACCCACGCGTGTCGCTCCCGATGGGACATCTCCATGATCTGATCACGCTGCCAATGGAAGTGGTAGGCGACGAACGCTACCTCCTTGAAGATGTTCTCCAAGGGGTAGCTTACGATTCCCCCAGGCGTCCGAACTCCTTGTCGAACTTCGCCCCGCACTCGGGGCAGGTCACGGAGACCGTGGCCTCGTCCTCGTTGATGCGGTTGTACATCTCCTCGAGGAAGCGGAGGTCGCTGGCGAAGAGGTTCTCGATCACGCCGGTGTTCACCTCACCCAGGTCGCCCAGGCGCGTGATGACGCGGCTGAGCAACACGATGATCAGGTAGGCCCGGTTGCGCTGGACGCGCAGATCGTTCAGCGGGACGATCTCGTCCTTGGCGTTGGCGAGGCGCATCACGCCTTCGCGGTGCAGCGTGCCGTCCTTGTCGACATAGCCACGCGGCAAGACGAACTCGTACTCGGTCTGCAGGGTCATCGTGTCCTCACAAAGTCGTCATGACCGATGCGGCCCCGAGGTGGACCACCCACCTCGGAGCCGCTCGGGTCCCGGGCGCTACTCTTCGATGAGCGCGCCGCCGTCCCACTGGCCGATGCTGAAGATGACGAACTCGGCCGGCTTGACCGGGCAGATGCCGATCTGCACGTTGACCTGGCCCGCGTCGATCAGGTAGCGCGGGTTGGTCTCGTCATCGCACTTGACGTAGAAGGCCTCTTCCGGGGTCTGACCGAAGAGGGCGCCCGAGCGCCAGACGCGCATCAGGTAGGCGCGCACGTCGCGGGTCAGCTTCTTCCACAGCGAGTGGTCGTTGGGCTCGAAGACGGCCCACTGGCTGCCGATCATGATCGACTGCTCGACCATGATGAAGAGCCGCCGGACGTTGATGTACTTCCAGCTGGGGTCGGACTTGGTGGCCAGGGTGCGGGCACCCCAGATGCGGATGCCGCGGTCCTTGAACTCGCGGATGACGTTGATGCCACGGTCGTTGTACTGGCCCTGCTCGATCCGGTTGATCGACTGGGACAGGCCGGTGATCCCCATCAGGATCTCGTTGGCCGGTGCCTTGTGCACGCCGCGCTCGGTGTCGACCCGGGCCATGACGCCCGCCACGTGGCCGCTGGGGGGCACGAAGAGCTCGCTCTTCTCGCACTTGATCAGCTTGCGGCGGTTGGGGCCGGTGACCTTGATGTGGTCCTGGTTGCTGGTGAACCAGGAGGGGCGGGTCACCTTGAGCCAGGGCACGTAGATGGCGCCGTAGCCCTTCTCGCTGGCCGGGATGTCCATCGAGCCGTCGCTGACGATCGGGCCGTCGAGCACCGCGAAGCGGTCCTTGCGGGTCTCGCAGTGCTCCAGGCACTCCTTCTGCTGGTGGGGCAGCAGGCCGGGGACGGCCATCAGGGCCATGTCATCGGCGTCGTCGAAGGCGTAGAGGCCCAGCTTGTCGGCCTGGTTCTCGCGGATCGAGGTCTCCAGGTTCTGCACGCCCATCAGGTAGACGTAGCACTTGCCGCCGCCGTTGTCGTAGAAGCCGTTGACGGCGCTGACGAAGTTGAAGACCGAGGGCAGGCTGAGCCAGTCGCGGAACTCCTTCTTCAGCACATCGTCCTTGGCCAGGGCCTCGAAGACCGCGTCCGCAGCGTCGTCGGGGTCGGTGATGCTCTCGCCGACGAGGTCTTCGATGGCGCGGGTCTCCAGCAGGTACTGCGCGAAGAAGCTCTGCAGCCAGCGGAAGAACTCGGCCTTGTTGGTCACGCCGACCGGCGGGATGCTGTACTCGCTGCGCAGGGCCGTGCCTTCGGCGCCCTTGAAGCTGTACCCGTAGACCTCGAGCACATCGGCCGCGGTCTTGGGGGTCGGAGCGGTCAGCGGGAAGGTGTCGTGCACCTGGTTGAGCAGGTCCTCGACCAGCTGATCGCTGTCGGTGACGACCTTGCCCTCCAGGCTGACGACGGTGTCGGGCACCTCGAGGGTCTTGGTCTCGTAGCTGATCTTGACCTTGCCCTTGGCGCCGGCCTCGAACTTGGGGGTCTTGGGGCCGGTCTTGCCGGCGCCGTGCAGCTCGAAGTACTTCTTGACGTCCCGGACCTGGCCGCGGCGCAGGCGGAAGGCGGTCGTCAGCGCGGTCGTGGCCTCGGTCCCGTCGCCGTGCACGCCGCCCTTGGTGTCGACGAGCTGCGGGACGACCTTGCCGCGGATCTGGCGCGTGCCATCCGAGCCGGTGATCGCCACCGCGTCGACGGCGGGCGCGAAGGGGAAGAGCCCCAGGAAGCCGGGGATGCTGGTCGCAACCGAGCTGATGGGCTTGGGGCCGCTGTCGACCTCACGGATGTATACGCCTGGAGTGTGGTATTCCATGGTCTTCCTCAGTCCTCCGTGTCGGGGTCAGAATCGGCGATGCGCCG
The DNA here is from genome assembly GCA_002343455.1 of Deltaproteobacteria bacterium UBA2385. Taxonomy (GTDB): domain Bacteria; phylum Myxococcota_A; class UBA796; order UBA796; family UBA2385; genus UBA2385. The sequence continues at coordinate 20,958 of DDSR01000312.1, forward strand.
CATGAAGTGGGGTTTCGGTCCGGGGGGTGGCTTGCCCGCGTTGGGGCCTGGCCCTGGCTGGCCACGGGGAGTCTTGATCCGGCCGTTCCGAGATTCAAGTCCCTCCCCCTCATCCGAGCGCGATTTGCTGGCCAGACGGGGAATATTGACGGTGGTGCCGCCCTCGGCGCGGACCAGCGGTCCGTCCAGGGCGATGCGCGCGCGGTAGGTCAGGAAGGGTCGGTACGGCGCCTCGTGCAGGCTGTAGAAGTTGATGGCGTCGCCGACCGTCAGGTCGTCGACCAGCGCCAGCGAGACCTTCTCGACCTGCAGATCGTCGCCTTCGATGGGGATCGTAGGGTCGTAGGGGCGGCCCAGGCTGTCGACGATCCGGCCGTCGGGGAGCAGGTACTTGCGGGGCCGGTAGATGAGGTGGGTCGCCTCGTTCAGGCGCAGGATGGTCCAGCCGATCAGGCGCTCGGCGTCGCTGCGGAACTTGCTGTGTACCGACACCAGGTAGAAGAGATCCAGGAGGATCGGGGGTCGGTGATAATAAACCTCTCCGCCCTCCTCGGGCTCGCTGCCCATGAAGACCGGCGCGGCGCGGAAGCGCTTCTGGTTCTGCAGGGCCGTGTTCTGGGCCACCCGGTACATGTAGACGTAGAGGACCTCTTCCCGATCCTTGGGGATGAAGGCGAGGTCCTCTTCCAGGCGGGGAGGCTGCTCGCCCAGGTCGTAGCCGTCCAGCAGGAAGCGGTGCAGCGACTCGGTGACCTCGCCGATGATGTTGCGGCCGGACATCGGGCCCGACTGGGCGCCGACCAGGGCTGGATCCATGCTCATCCGCCCTCCCCCTCTTCCCGGTTCACCGAACGGAGCCAGTCCATCACCCGAGGTCGAGGCTGGCGCAAGCGGGGCTCGCGAACTTTGGTCGGCGAGGGAAAGGGCAACCGGCGGCCCTCGGCGAGGGCGTCCCGCAGCAGCAGCTGGACCCGCGGGCGCTCCAGATCATGGACCTGGATGCGAACGGGGCGCGAGCGCTGCGGGTCCTTGCGGGGGCGCACCGTGTCGAGCGCGAAGGGGTGCTGAACGAGGCGGATGAGCTGCGGGGCGTTGGGCGAGGGATCGACGCGCCGGCTGCTGGCCCGGACCTCACCGGTGCGGGTCTTGCGCTGACGATCGGGGAGCGGCGAGGGCCGATCCTTCCAGTCCGCGCGCCGCCCGAGGCGGTCGGCCGTCTCGGCCAGCTCCTGGATGCGCTCGCCGGGCAGCAAGCGCTGCAGCCGCAGGCGCGGATCGTCTCGGCGGACCGGCACGATCCCAGGGGGTGGCGAGGGCGGCGGGCTCAGGTCGACTCCAGGCCCACGAAGCTACCCGAGGGCGCTCGCATCGGTCAAGGCAGGTGCGCCAAAGCGGATTGCACGAAGCGGCACCCTCAAGGTGCTACGCTCCCCCCATGGCACGCAGCGTCGAACGCGACCCCAAGACCACCGACCGCAAGGGCACCACCGTCAAGCCCCTTTCGGGCACGAAGGCGGGGTCGGGCCAGAAGATGGGCGACGCCGGCAGCCGGGAGCTGCGGACCATGGCCGCCAAGGCGGGCAACCAGGGGCTCGACGGCAAGCTGCGCGAGCAGGGCGCGATGCGCGACACGCTCCTGCAGTTCATCTGCCAGCGCCTGAAGACCATGCACACCGTCCAGGGCTTCGAGCGAGACGAGATGAAGCACGAGCGGGAGTGGTTCCGACCCCTCGCCCGAGGCCAGGCCGGCTACCACCTGCCCGACCCGACCCGCTGGCACCAGGCGGCCCAGCTCTTCCAGCAAGCGGCCCAGGCGATGTGCAACGGGAACCTCGGCCAGGGCGCCGCGCTGATGGAGCGGGCGATGGAGGCCGAGCGCGCCGCCTACGACTCGACCCCGGCGATGGTCCGAGACCACCTCGACCGCAGCAACAACGCCGCCGCCGCCGCCCCCGCCGAGCTGGCCCACGTCGGCAGCCGCTCCACCTGCGCCGCCACCGCGCTGCCCAAGGACATCGTCTACGCCGACCGCATCCTGGCGGTCGAGGACACGATGGAGCGGCCTCCTCCCCTCAATCGACGCCGCGGCAACGCCTGGTGGCTGGAGGAGGAGGAAGAGGAGGAAGAGGGAGAGGGGGAGAAGAAGTGAGCGCCGCTCAGGTCTCCAAGGCCGCGGACCCCATCGCCGCCCTGGCCGAGCTGGTGGCCTTCCCGACCGTGTCCAACCGCCCGGTCACCGACCTGGCCGCCTGGCTGGCCGAGCGCGCCGAGTCCGCCGGGATGCGGGTCGAGCGCTTCGAGACCAGCCCGGGCAAGTGCAATGTGCTCGCCAGTGCCGGACCGCAGGACAGCGACGGCCTCTTGCTCTCCGGCCATATGGACGTCGTCCCGGTCGATGGGCAGGACTGGAGCAGCGACCCCTTCGTCCTGAGCGAGCGCGAGGGCCGCCTGCACGGCCGCGGCTCCTGCGACATGAAGGCCTTCCTGGCCGCGGTGACCTGCGCGCTGACCGAGCTGCCCCTTCGCCGCCTCGACTCCCGGCTGATGCTGGCCTGGACCCACGACGAAGAGGTCGGCTGCCACGGCTCTCGGGCCCTGGTCGACCGCCTCCAGGAGCAGGGGCGCGACCTCCCGTCGCTGGCCCTGATCGGCGAGCCGACGGACTTCCGCATCTTCCGGGCGCACCCCGGCCACACCACCATGCGCATCCGCTGCGTTGGCCGCCCCTGCCACAGCGCCCGCCCCGAGCTGGGGGTCAGCGCGATCGAGGTCGCCGCCGATGTGCTCGCCGGGCTGCGTCGCCTGCAGGCGCAGCTCGCCCTCGAGAAGCCGGCGCTGGACCCGATGGTGCTCGGCGCCCTGGCCCACCCCTACCCCCTGATCAACTGCGGCCGCATCCAGGGAGGCACGGCGGTCAACATCCTGGCCGAGCACTGCGAGCTGCTGGTCGGCGTCCGACAGCTCCCGGGCCAGGAGGGCGAGGCCCTGGTGCGGCGCATCGCCGAGGCCGCCGCCGAGGCCGCCGAGCCCTGGGAGCGCCAGGGCGCGCGGGTCGAGGTCCAGCCCATGCACGAGGCCCCCGCTCTGCTCACCCCGGCGGGGACCGACCTGGAGCGCCTCCTCCGCCCGCACGCCAGCGACCCGCAGCCGGGCGCCGCACCCTTCGCGACCGACGGCGGGAACCTCGCCCGGATGGGCACCCGCTGCCTGGTCTTCGGGGCCGGCAGCATCGACGTGGCCCACCGGCCCGACGAGTACGTGCCCGTCGAGCACCTCCTGCGAATGACCCGGATGCTGCCCGAGATCATTCGTGCCCGCTGTGTGACAGCCTGAGCCGACCCTTTCAACCCGGGACCGCCTGCGCTACCATGGACGCGCAGCAGAGGTGAACATGGCTCCCAGTCCTCCCGGCGGTCGCACCGTCTCGCGCCTCGCAGGTCGGCTCGACCGGTCCGCCCTCCAGCGCCAGTCCATGCCCGATGGCGGCGAGGTCTACCGCGGAGAGCTCGCCAGCCGCGCCCTGAAGTCGGTCGGCGCCCGCGCCATGACCCTGGACCGCAGCGTCATCGTCGCCGACGACTTCAACATCAGCAAGCCCGAGGACCGCGCCCTCTACGCCCACGAGCGCTTCCACGCCATGGAGGGCGACGGCAAGGGCGGCGGTGGGCACGACAACTTCCGCGACGCCGAAGAGATCGCCGCCCGCGCGGCCGAGTCGATGGTCTTCCACCGCATGGCCGGCGGCTACGAGGCGGGCAACGAGCCGGGAGCCGGCCCGGGGCAGTACGACACCCACAAGGGCCAGCACCAGGGCGGGGGCGTCACCCCGCACCCGCAGGGCACCGAGAGCAAGGTGCAGACCCCCGACAAGCCCGACTCCCAGCGGGGCTACCGGGCGCTGCGCGACAAGGACTGGACCCACGCCGACGTCGTCGACGAGCTGGCCAAGCAGGTCCTCGGCGCCTTCGACACCAAGCAGCAGGCCCACTTCGAGCGCCACGCCGACAAGCGCGGCTCCTTCTAGTCCCCACCCGCCGCGGGCCTCATGCGCACCGTCTTCGAAGAGCTGGCCCGCCGGCTGCGACGCACCGACCTCCTCCTCCTGCGCGCCGTCCGGCGGCAGCGGGCGCGCCCCTCGATGCGGGCCAAGGGCCAATTCTGGGGCAGCGTCATCACCGACGACGAGGTCGACGCGCTGCTGCGGGCCCACGGTGAGATCGACTGGCCGGACACCCAGGACGCGCTCGCCGACGCGGTCGTCGCCAGCGCCGCGCTTCGGGACGAGGCCGAGGGCCGGGTCTCCCGCCTGCGCCACGCCTTCGAGCTGGACGGCGACGACATCGACCTGCTGCTGCTGGCCGTCGCGCCCGAGATCAGCAACGGCTACGCCCGCATCTTCGCCTACCTCAACGACAACCTGAACCAGGCCTACCTGACGGTTGACCTCGCCACCCGGATCCTGCGCACCCACCGCACCGAGCGCCTCGCCCTGCAGGGCCGCCTGATGAGCAACGCGCCGCTGATCAAGAGCCGGCTGCTGCTGCTCTTCCCGCACGAGGGCGCCGAGACGCTGGCCAGCCGCCGGGTCCATCCCAGCGGCCGGATGCTGCGCTGGCTGCTCGAAGAAGAAGAGCTCCCCAGCGGGGTCGGCTTCGCCCCGATGGACACCAGCCGCGAGCCCTTCATCCCGGGCCCTACCCGGCAGCGAATCCAGGAGATCACCCACGCCCTGGACCGCCCGGTCACCATCGCCGTGGTCGGCAGCACCCTGGGCAGCCGCGAAGGGGCCGCCATGGCCATCGCCCGGGCGGCAGGGCGCCCCCTGGCCCGGGTCGACCTGGAGCGCGCCCAGCAGTACATCGACCAGCCCTGGGATCTGCTGCGCGAGCTGCGCCTCTCCCGGGCCCTGCCCTACGTCGTCAACGTCGTCGCCAGCCAGGAGGATCCCGCGCAGCGCGCCGGCATCGTCCGGCTGGGCAGCGCCCTGGCCACCCTCCCCTACCCTGTGCTGATCGGCGGCTCGGACCGGCGTGCCATCGGCAGCCTGCTCGGCGCCGAGCGGCCCAGCCTGACCGTGATGGTCGGGCGCACCACCATGGACGAGCGCGTCGCGGCCTGGAAAGACGCCTTCCAGCAGCGGGGCTGGAACCCCGAGATCGCCTCCGAGGTCAGCGAGCGCTTCTACAGCGTGGGCGGCACGACCATCCCGGCGGTGCTCGAGCGCGCCGAGGCCGAGTGCGGCGGGCAGGAGCCCACCACCGAGGCGCTCTGGGACGCCGCCCGCGAGTGCAGCCGCCCCGAGTTCCGCGGCCTCGCCCAGCACGTCGTGCCCAAGTACCGCTTCGAGGACCTGATCGTCCCCGACAAGATCATGAGCCAGCTGCAGATGCTGCGCAGCTACCTCTCCGAGCAGGAGACCGTCTTCCACAAGTGGGGGGCGATCAAGGTGCGCCCCCGAGGCTTCGGCATCAAGGCCCTCTTCAGCGGGGGGCCCGGCACCGGCAAGACCATGGCCGCCGAGTGCATCGCCGGCGCCCTGGGCATGGACATGTTCCGGGTCGACACCAGCAGCGTCGTCAGCCGCTGGGTGGGCGAGACCGAGAAGAACCTGCGCGAGATCTTCGACGCGGCCGAGGGCGGCACCGCCGTCATCCTCTTCGACGAGGCCGACAGCCTCTTCGGCAGCCGCGGCGAGGTCAAGCAGGCCCAGGACCGCTTCGCCAACCAGGAGGTCGCCTTCCTGTTGCAGCGGCTGGAGGTCTTCGAGGGCTGCGCCATCCTGACCACCAACCTGCAAGAGAACATCGACGAGGCCTTCCTGCGCCGCTTCGGCGCGGTCATCGAGTTCCCGATGCCCAACGTCGAAGCCCGGCGCATGCTCTGGCACAAGTCGATCCCGGCCGGCGCCCCCCGGGACCCCGACCTGGACCTGGACGTCATCGCCCGCCAGTTCATCCTGGCCGGCGGCAACATCGTCGGCGCCGCCATCAACGCCTGCATCATCGCCAGCTCGCGGCGAGACCCGGTGGCCATGCGGCACGTGGTCGAGGCCGTGGCCCGCGAGATGGTCAAGATGGGCAAGCAGGTCAGCCGCGTTCACTTCGGCGAGTTCTACGAGTACGTCCAGGACCTGTAGCCGCGTCGGGTCTGGAGCTCGGGGTGCCACCGGTCGACCGGCGGGCTAATACTTCGCAAGCAAACCATTCTGACCCAAACGATGGGGAGCTTCGCGCCTGGGTCTGCAGGCGGCGGACTCCCTTGCGGAAAGCCCATGTTCGAAGACACCTCTCATCCGGCCGAAGGCCGAACCCTCCTCCCCTCCCTTCAGGCCATCGACGCGCTCAGCGCCGAGCAGCGCCTGGAGGTGCAGGCGGTCGCCCAGGTCCTGCCCTTCCGGGTCAACCGCTACATCGTCGACGAGCTGATCGACTGGGACCGGATCCCGGACGACCCGATCTTCCGGCTGTGCTTTCCGCACCGCGACATGCTGGACCCCGACGACTTCCGCACCATCCGCGACCTGCTGGTGGCGGGCGCAACGAAGCAGCAGCTCCAGGAGTGCGCCCAGGGCATCCGCGCGCGCCTGAACCCCCACCCCGCGGGGCAGACCACGCAGAACGTGCCGACGCTCGACGGCGAGGCCGTCCCCGGCGTGCAGCACAAGTACCGCGAGACCGTCCTGGTCTTTCCCAGCGCCGGCCAGACCTGCCACGCCTACTGCAGCTACTGCTTTCGCTGGCCGCAGTTTGTCGGGGATCGCGATCTTCGCTTCGCCACGCGACGGATCGACCCCGTGCTGGCCTACCTGCGCTCCAAGCCCGAGGTCAGCGACGTGCTGTTGACCGGCGGCGATCCCCTGGTCATGAAGACCCGGGTGCTGGCGCGCACCCTGCTGCCGATGCTGGACCTGCCCTCCGTGCAGACGATCCGCATCGGCACCAAGTCGGTCGCCTGGTGGCCGCAGCGCTTCGTCGAGGACGACGACGCCGACGACCTGCTGCGGCTCTTCGAGAAGGTGATCGCCTCGGGCCGGCACCTCGCCCTGATGGCGCACTACAGCCACCCGCGCGAGCTCTCGACCCCGATCGCCCAGCGGGCCATCGAGCGCATTCGCGGGACGGGAGCGGTGATCCGCTGCCAGGCCCCGCTGGTCCGGCACGTCAACGCCGACTCCGACACCTGGGCCGAGCTGTGGCGTCGCCAGGTCGCCCTCGGCGTGGTCCCCTACTACATGTTCGTCGAGCGGGACACCGGACCCCGCCACTACTTCGAGGTCCCGCTGGCCGAGGCGCTGTGCATCTACACCGGCGCGGTGTCCCAGGTCAGCGGCCTGGCCCGCACCGCCCGCGGCCCGGTCATGTCCTGCACTCCGGGCAAGGCCCAGGTCCTCGGCACGATGGACGTGGCAGGCGAGAAGCGCTTCCTGCTGCGCTTCCTGCAGGCCCGCGACCCCAAGTGGATCAACCACGTCTTCACCGCCCGCTACGACGAGAAGGCGGCGTGGCTGGACCACCTGCGCCCCTGCGAGGGCGAGCGCTTCGAGTTCGAAGCGCCCTGAGCGCCTCCCCGCGCGGAGACCCGGGCGCTGAGACCTGAACGTTCAGGCCTCAGCGCTCGCGGGCCTCAGCGCGCAGCGGCCGCCAACGAGACCTGGGGCTCTCGGACGAAGCTGCGGTGCCAGGCGTGCAGCACGAACAGGCTGTAGAGCTCCTCCTGGCGCCGATGGGGGTCGGGCGCGCCCTGCCCTCGCCGCAGCTCACGGACCCGGTCCACGCTCACCATCCCAGCCTCGTCGACGGCTTCGTCTCCCAGCTCCTGGTCCAACATCGACGGATCGACGAACCAGCGCGCAGGAGCCCGAAAGGGCGCCTTCTTCGCCTGCAGCACCGAGGCGGGAAGCATCGGGCCCAGGCTCTGGCGCAGCAGGAGCTTGTCGGTCGTCGCGCCTCGACGCAGGCGGTGGGGCATGCCCGCGCAGAGCTGCTGGAGCCGGTAGTCCATGAAGGGCGCCCGCGCCTCGACCGAGCAGGCCATGCTCAGCTTGTCCAGGCGGGTGTTGATGCGGTCGGGGAGGCGCAGGCGCGCCTCGATGTGCAGCATCTGGCTGAGCGGAGAGAGATCCGCGACCTCCTGCTCCAGCGAGGCGAAGCGGCTGTCGTCTACCCCGTGGCCCAGCAGGGCCTCGCGGTCGGTCGGCGAGGGGAAGCAGAACTCCTCGAGGGAGAGGTAGCGATCGAGGGCGGAGCCCTGCGCCGGCCACCGACCACCCGCGTCCACCCAGTCGCAGGCCGTCTCGAACTTGCGGTAGCCGGCCATGATCTCGTCGGCGCCCTCGCCGGTCAGCACCGTGGTGATGCCGGCGGCGGCGACCTCCTTGAAGACCCGCGCGGTGGGCAGCAGGGCGTCGGTCGAGAGCGGCTCCTCCACCCAGTAGAGCGCGTCGCCCAGGTCCTGACAGTCGTCGGTGGAGACCGGCCGGACCTCGTGCGAGGCCTTCCAGCGGGCCGCGACCTCGGCAGCCGGCCCGGCTTCGTCGACCGCGTCGCCCGGGAAGGAGATGGTGAAGGCCCGCAAGGGCGAGGCGTTGGCCTGGGCGCCCATCGCCAGCACCGAGGCCGAGTCGACCCCGCCGCTGAGCAGGAAGCCCATCGGCGCCTCGCTCTCCATTCGCAGGCGGACGGCGTCGGAGAGCCCCTCGGTGAGCGCCTCTCTCCACTCATCCGCCTCGGCCTTGCTGGGGCTGGCGTCGTTGTCCGGGCCGTAGCGCAGGGACCAGTAGCGCTGGACCACCGGCGCGCCATCGCCCTCGCAGACCAGGGTCGTCCCCGCTTCCAGCTTGTGGACCCCCTGGAAGATGGTCAGCGGCGCCGGGACGTAGCCGAAGCGCAGGTAGTCGTTGAGGGCCTGGCGATCGACCGCCGGGCGGCGGTCTCCGAGCAGTGCCTTCAGCTCGCTGGACCAGCGCAGGGTCCCGTCGGTGAAGGTCCAGTACAGGGGCTTCTGGCCCGATCGGTCCCGGCCGAGCACCATCCGCCGCCGCGCCGGGTCGTACAGCGCGAAGGCGAACATGCCGTTGACGTCGTCGAGCAGGCCGTCGAGCCCGGACTCGGCGTACCGATGCACCAGGACCTCGGCGTCGCTGCGGGTCCGGAAGTGATGCCGCCCGGAGAGGGAGGCGCGCAGCGCCCGGTGGTTGTAGATCTCGCCGTTGATGGTGAGCACGGTGCGACCGGCGGTGTCGAAGAGGGGCTGGTCCCCTCCGGCCTGGTCGATGATGGCGAGGCGACGGAAGCCCAGGGCGGCGTGGGCGTCGCGGTACCAGCCGTCGCTGTCGGGGCCGCGGTGGTGGAGCCGCTCCAGGTCGGAGCGGCGAAGAGATTCAGGAGTCAGGGGGGCGGCGCCGCGAAAGGCGCCGAGTAGACCACACACGTTGGAGTTCCGGGATCGAGGGAGCCTGAATCGGCGAGAGGCCGATAGTTAGCATGCGAACCAATAGCATCCCCTGCCCAGGTCGGCACCTCCCCCGACCCTGGCGCCCGGCACAGCGCATGACGCAGAGCCACGAGGCGGCTACTTGGCGCCCCATGCCCGCTGCCCGCCCCCCCGTCCGGCTCCCCCCGCGCTCGCAGGTCCCCTCCAGCGACGACGCCTCGCACATCGTCCGGCAGGTCCGGCGGATCGTCCGGGCGATCAACGTGCACAGCCAGAACCTCTCCCGTGAGGCCGGGCTGACCGTCCCGCAGCTGCTGCTGCTGCGGCAGATCCAGGAGGCCCCGCCGGGTCGGGCCACCGCGGGCGCGCTCTGCGCCCTGATGGACATCAACCCGCCGACCATGTCGGGACTGGTCGACCGCCTGGGCCGCCTGGGGCTGATCCAGCGCCAGCGGAGCCCGGAGGACCGTCGGGTCGTCGAGCTGGCCCTGACCCCCCTGGGCCTCCAGACCCTCGACCAGGCGCCTCCCCTGCTGCAGGACCGGGTCCTGGCCCGCCTCAACGGGCTCAGCGCCGATCAGCGGACCCGCGTCCTGGACGCGCTCGACCTCATCGTCGCCCTGATGGACGCCGAGGACCTGGACGCCAGCGCGATCCTGGCCCCCGGGCCCTCGATCCTCGTCAAGGACTGAGCCTCTCCAGAAACAGCGGGGGCTGGGGCCCAGACGCCCCCCCCCCCAACCCCCGCGTCCCCCATGTCGCCGAGGCGCCAGGGAGCTGCGTTGTTTCGTGGTCCGGTGGAGGCGCCCAAGCGCCATGGGGGACTATCGTGGACCGGGGCTGCCCTGCGGCGGCCAGGCCCGCGGGCCGCTCTCGGTCTCGACCGTGCCGTCGGGGTTGCGCAGCCCCGCCCAGCCCATCAGCGAGTAGACCGCCGGATCGCCGGGCTGCAGGGAGCTGGCGGTCAGCTCGCCGCTGACGCCGACCTGCCGCCAGAGGATCAGGCTTCGGGCGGTGTCCACCCGGGCCACGCCCCCGCCGATCATGTTGACCGTCTCGCCCGAGCCGACCTCCAGGTCCAGCCCGGTGGCCACGTTGCCGCGGCCCTCGCTGCCGATCTGCGCGACGGCGCCCTGCTGCGCCTCCAGGCGGTGCCGCATAACGGTGCCGCCGGCGGTGCCCCAGGTGGTCATCAGCTGGAAGAGCAGCGGCGTGCCCTTCTGCTTCCAGCTGGCCCCCACGCCGACCGCCTTCTTGGGCATCGAGAGGTCCAGCGGGGTCACCACCCGGCGGGCCAGCTGTCGCAGCGTCTCGTGGATCTCGGCCATGCGGTCGTCGTTCTTCTCGACGCCCTCGAGGTCGACGTCCATCACCCGGCCGTCGGCCGCGAAGCGGATCTGCCAGGTCGAGCCGGCGAACCACTGCCGATACTCCTCCAGGACCAGGACGGTGTCGGCCTCGTCCCCGGGGTAGGCCTTGGCGCCGAGCTGGACCGCGTCCACCGCGCAGATCACCGCGGTCGACGCGCCCTGCGGAGCGCCGGTGCAGCTCAGGTCCACGGCCAGCTCGTGCGAGGTGACCCGCGCCTCGACGTTGGCCCGCCCCTTGTAGAGGTAGCCGTTGGGCGTCAGGACCTGGACCTCGCTGCGGTAGCGGAGGGGCTGGTTCCAGTCCAGCGCGAGACCATCTGCCAAGGCGCTCGTCACAAGCAGGATCAGGCCAAGCATCGGACCTCCTGACCCGGTCCTAACCCGACGCTCAGAAGGTCAGGCCGATCCCGACGGTCAGGCCGAAGACCTCTTGCAGGGCCTTCTTGTCGCCGACATCCTTGAGCAGGCTCTTCTTGGTCGGGATGGCGAGGCCGAGCCGCGCATCGGCGTCGATCAGGGGCCGCACACGCTCAGAGGCGGGCAGGAAGCCGGGCTGGATCGACCAGCCGAAGTGCCCGGTGGTCTGGATCGCGTGGGGGAGGTTGGTCCAGCCGACCCGCGCCGCGAAGCGAGGCCCGAAGCCGATGCCTGCGTCCCGTCCCAGCACCACGCCCGCGCCCAGGTACAGGTAGCGGTTGAACATCTTGTTGTTGAGCACGGTCACGAGGTTTCCGCAGTCCTGGACGGTGATCGGATCGCCGTTCTCGTCCTCGCCGATGCGCACCTCTTCGCAGCCGCTGGCGGAAGGATCGATGGTCAGGGTGTCGTCCTGACGACCGGGGGTCTGGTAGTGCTCGATCCAGCCGCCGCCGGTGCCGGCCTCGTAGCCGAACTCGGCGCCGAGGTTGATCATCAGGCGGTTGTAGTGCCCGCGCAGCTCGAAGTGGAAGGGGATGGTGGCGGGGTCGAGATCGACGTCGATCCGGCTGTCGTCGGCGATGTCGCCGGGGGCGACGCTGTCCTCGTCGGCGAAGTCGCTGTCCACCGCCATGCTGGCGCCGTTGTAGAGCAGGCCCGAGCTGAAGAGCAGGGCGAAGCGCACCGGGAAGCTGTCCGGGCCGCCGCCGACCTGCTTGAGCTGGGCGCTCTCGGGCACGTAGCGCCAGATCCAGACCTTGTTGGGGTTGCCGTTCTCGGGGACGGTGATGTAGACCTCGGCCTTGCTGTGCATCTTCTGGTAGATGGCGAGGTAGTTGAGGAAGTCGACGCCGACCTCGGGGTTGCACTCCGTCAGGTGCAGGAAGAGCGAGTCGATGAAGTCCCGGCCCATCTTCTTTCGGGCGACGTCGCGGATGAAGTAGATGCGGTTGTCGAGCTTGCTGACCTCCAGCCGCTCGGCGAGGCCGTGGCCGGTGTCCTTGCGCATCAGGTAGATGTCCGAGCGCCCCAGGAAGACGTCCATCTGGCCGCGCGCGTCCAGCTCGACGGGCAGGCCGTTGAGCCGCACCTCGTAGGTGTCGGCGAACCAGGCCAGGTCGAAGGTGATGCCCTCCTGCTGGAAGTCCACCTTCATCGTGGGGAAGCTGCCCTGTTGGAGGTTGTTCAGGATGACCTGGACGGCGCTGTGGATCTCGGGATCCGTCAGCTTGCTCATCAGCGAGGGCTCCTGGTAGGCCATGTAGGCCGCCAGGTAGTTGAAGTAGTTGACCGAGTAGGGGCCCACCGACTCGAAGTAGGGGGGCGAGTTGTCGGCGGCGTTCTCGGCCGCCCGCCCGATCTGGGTGTAGAGCAGGAAGAGGGGCTCGCGCAGCTCGACCCGGTCGACGAACCAGAGGGAGTCCGACAGCGCCCGCAGCTCGTCGGCCTTCTGGCGCCACTCGTGAGGCTGCAGCGCGCCCCAGGGGATGCTGGAGGCGCTGGCCACCGCCGCCAGGACCATCGGGACATTGCTGTCCGGCACGATCGCCGGCTGCATGGCCGGGATGACGGTGCGGTCCGGCAGGATGCGGCCGTTCTGGTAGAGATCCACCTCGGGGAAGAACATCGCCTCGGGCCGACCGATGCGGCTGCGCACGTTGCGGCGCACGGTCTCGTCCTCGTAGTCGGCGCTCTTGGGGCCCTCCCACTTCAGGACGATCACGCGGGCCAGGATCTCCTTGCGCTTGCGCTCGGCCTCGGCCTCGGCGGCGGCCTCCTCCGCGCTGCGCTCCTCTTCCGTGGCCTTCTTCTTCTCCTTCTTGCCCTGGCGCTCGACCTGCTCGGAGGGGGAGGAGGAGGCCTGGGCGGTCGCGCCGAGCAGCGGGTCCAGGAAGAGCAGCAGCATCAAGCAGAGCAGGCGGGGCAGCATGGGGGCTCCGAGAGAGGAGGTGCACTCTACCCCTTGAGGCCGGCAATTCCCAGCCCAGGCCCTCGCGCGGGTCGCCGCTCAGCCCTCGATCGACCGCTCCAGGACCAGCCGCTGGGCCGGGCTGAAGCCCTGGTGAGCCAGGAAGGTCAGCAGGTGTTGCTGATCCCAGGCGACCTCCGTCCGGATGCGCTCGATGTTCAGGGCGCGCAGGTTGCGGGCGAGGTGCTCGACGAGCGTGGCGCCCACGCCCTGACCGGAGAAGGCGCGATCGACCAGGATGGTGTCCAGCACGGCGACGGGCGCGGCCACGCCGTACTCGCCGTACTGCACCTCGCCGAGCACCGCGCCGACCAGGGTGCCGTCGACCTCGGCGGCCAGCGACACCCGGACGGCGCTGTCGTCCAGCGCGCGGGAGAGGCGCGCCTCGAACCATGCCTGGCGGCGGCGCCCGGTGTGCTGGGCGTCCATCGTGACGATGCGGTCGAGGTCCCCGCGCTTTAGCGTGCGGATTCGTGTGTCGGTAGCGGTTCCGTCGATGTCCATGCTGCACCTGTGGTGCCGAGCCGGTGGAAGCGGAAGGCGCCCCAGATGGCGGCTCCCAACGCACCAGCGTGAATCGCGAGGGGGTCGGTCGAGAGGATGATCTCGGCGCCGTTGCGCCGCTCGGCGGCCAGGGCGTCGGCGAGAGAGGCTTGCAGGCCGATGTCGTTGGCCAACCCGCCCGAGAGGAAGACGACGCCCTCGGCCTTGAGCGACTTGAGCAGGCGGGCGAAGCGCCCGGCCATGCTGTCGTGGATGCCGCGCAGGATGTCGTTGGTGGCGATGCCGCGCGAGACCATGTTGATCACATCGGTCTCGGCCAGCACGGCACAGATCGAGGAGACGCCCTCGGGCTTGGGGGCGGTCAGCGAGAGGGGACCGACCTCGGCCAGGGAGACGCCCAGGTAGCGGGCGATGTTCTCCAGGAACTGGCCCGAGCCCGACGCGCACTGGCTGGTCATCTTGTAGTCCAGCACCTTGCCATGGCCGTCCATCGCCACCGCGCGGGTGTGCAGGGCGCCGATGTCGAGCACGATGCGCGCCCGCGGGTCGAGCATCAGGGCCCCGCGGGCGTGGGTCGTCATCCCGTAGAAGTGCCCGGTGGCGAAGGGGATCTCCTCGCCCTCGCCGGTGCTGGCGATGTAGTCCAGGCGGTCCACCCCGGACTCGGCCAGGACGATGCCCATCACCTCGTCGACCACGGTGGCCACGTCGCGGCGGCGGATGCGGGCCGCGGCGTGGGCCAGGACCCGGGGCTCGGCCGAGCCGTCGACCACGACGGCCTTGACGGCGCCCGATCCGACGTCGATGCCTGCGGTGATGGTCATGCCGCACCTCGTGAGCTGTGGAGGGCCGCGCCGGGCTGGTCGACGCGTAGGGCGAAGATCGAGGCGCCCAGCGCCCCGGTGTAGATGCTGGCCGGCGAGATGTTCAGGGTGCGCGCCCCGTAGTTCTCGACCACCAGCTCGGTCAGGGCCCGCACCGCCGCCGGGTTGTTGGCCACGCCGCCGGTGAAGGTGAACTCGTCGTCGATGCCGCCGGAGCGCGCCAGCAGGGACATCGCCCGCAGGATCACGGCCCGGTGCAGCCCCGCCAGGATGTCCTCGCGGCGCTCGCCGACGCCCAGGCGCTCGCGCAGCTCGGCGCCCGCGAAGACCGTGCAGGTCGAGTTGATGCGCACCCGCCGGGTGCTCTGCTCGGCGATCGGCCCCAGCTCGTGCAGGCCGATGTTCATCTCGTCGGCGATGTAGCCCAGGTAGCGGCCGCAGCCCGCGGCGCAGCGATCGTTCATCTGGAAGCTGGTGACGATGCCCTGCCCGTCGATCTGGATGGCCTTGGTGTCCTGCCCGCCGATGTCCAGGACGGTGCGGGTGGCCGGGAACATCGCGTGGGCGCCCAGGCCGTGGCAGAGGATCTCCGAGCGGATCCACTCCTTGGGGAAGGGCAGCCGGGCCCGCCCGTAGCCGGTGCCCACCGTCACCTTGGCCTCGAAGACCGCGGCGGTGGCGGCCTCGACGCCCGCGCGCACCGCCGGAGGGTCGCCGATGCGCGCCAGGGCGGCGTCGATGTGGTCGTGAAAGCCCAGCTCGACCGGGGTGTTCTCGACCTGGATGATGCACTTGTCGTACAGGCCCAGCAGCAGGTCGAAGCTGGTCCCGTCGCGGGCCGCCAGCTCCTCGGCCAGCCGCGAGAAGGCCGAGCCGGCCACGTCGCGGAAGAAGTCCGAGCGCTTTGCCCGCTCGGGGTCGGCGAAGCCGGTCTCCTCCTCCATCCGGGTGCGCTCGCTGATCTCGTCGATCGAGCGGTGCGCCACGGCGCGCAGGTGCGGGGCGACCGAGCGGTCGATGTCCTCGTGCAGGCCCGCCTGCAGGCGGACCAGCTGGGCCAGGGTCTGCTCCAGGCGAAAGGCCCGCAGCAGCAGGTCCAGGCTCTCCTTGCCGGCGACCCGCTCGACCTCCTGGCGCAGCATGTCGAAGCGCGCCGTGACGAAGGCCTCGGTCCGCGCCACATCGGCGGCCAGGTCGTAGTTGGCGCGGGAGTTGGTGATGCCTCGACCCAGGACCCGACCGTCCTCGCCCAGCACGACCGCCTTGGTGGTGGTCGACCCCAGGTCGACGCCGACGTAGCACATCATGGGGTCACCTCCGCCGTCGCGTCCGAGCCTGGCGCCACCTGGCCCCGCCGCCGCTCGCGCAGCATCTGAAAGTAGCTCTCCAGGCGGTTCTTGATGTTGGCCGCCGAGAAGTAGCGGGGGTCGACCAGGTCGCTCTCGATGAAGCCGCCGGGGATGCCGGTGCGCTTCTCGACCTCGCGCAGGATCAGGAGCTGGCCCGCCGAGAAGCTGTTGCAGCTCTTCACCGAGTTGATCAAGAAGCCGTCGGCGGCGTACTGCTTCACATAGTCGACCAGCATGTCGATGCGGCCGGGCAGGTTGTGGTTCGTGTAGCAACCGCCGCAGTAGTCGGCCATCGTGCCCAGCGGGTCGCCGGGATCGTGGCGGAAGCCGAAGTCGTAGGTGCCGCCGACCTTGGTGTAGGTGCTGGCGACGACGACCGCGCCCTCGTCGCTGAACATCTGCCAGAACTCGTTGAAGCTGGTCCAGTTGGGGGGCCCCTCGACCACGATGCGGAAGCGCTGATCGTCCAGCCGGCCGCTGGGCGTCTCCGGTCCGATGCCCAGGGCCTGGCGCTCCTCGACCTCCTCGCGCAGGGCCTCGTAGTAGGCCACGCCCTCGGGGGTGCCGCGGAAGGCGCTGAAGATCGGCCCGATGTAGTAGACGCCGCCGAAGTAGCTGTCGATCGGGCTGGGCTTCTGCTTCGCGGAGTGCAGCACGGCGACCAGGTCGTCCTCGGCCCGCGCGCTCAGCGCCAGCAGCTCGCGCAGCCGCCCCTCGTCGTAGGCCCGGCCGGTCACCGCCTCCAGGGCGGGGATCACATCCTCGCGGAGCTGCTTCACCACGTACTCGCGGTGCTCGGGCAGCAGCGTGCCATCGCCCTGGTAGGGGATCTGCAGGAACACCGTCGGGCACTTGTACTGCTCGCGCAGCAGCTCGAACCACTTCATGAAGGTGTAGCAGCCGGTGTAGGAGAGCAGCAGGAGATCCGGAGGAGGTAGCCGCGTGCCGGTCGGACCGATGTTGCCGCTCATCATCATGCCGATGTCGGCCTTGACGTAGGTGCAGACGTCGGCGCTGTGGCCGGCCTTCTCGGCCTCGGCGATGTAGGCCTTGGACTTGCCGCGCATCCCCGACTGCAGGGCGTTGATCTCCGGCAGCAAGGGCAGCGCGCCGAAGCTGCGGATCAGCTCCGTCAGGTTGCCGGGGACGAAGGTGTAGACCACCTTCTCTCCGCTGCGAGGGGCGTCCTCCAGCCGCTGGAAGTGCTCGGCGATCATCTCCTTCTGCAGGAGCATCGAACGATCCTTCTTGACCCGGTCGTCTCTCACGGTTCACCTCCGGCGCCTGTGCGCCCCCGTTCAACCCGCCCCTGTTCGGCGCGGGTGCCCACCCACAGCTTGATCGAGTCGGAGAAGGTCCCCGCCTGCTCGCGGAACTGCTGGAACTGGCCGGTGTTCTCGGCGTACTTGAAGGCGATGCAGGGGATGCCGGCCTTCTCGGCGCCATCCCGCAGCATCGGCCGATCCAGCAGGGCCGGATCGCAGAAGGAGGGGGCCGCGAAGATGACCCCATCGGCGCGGGCGGCCTCGACCCGCTCGGGGATCTCGCGGGCCTTGCCGGTCGGGTCGGGCTCGTAGAGCACGCTGGTGGTGCGGTGCTGGTGCAGCAGCGCCCGGGCCAGCGCCACCAAGGGGTCGCCGCCCTGTGCGACCGGGCCGCGGATCATCCGGTTGCCCAGCAGCAGATCGTCGTCGACGATGTAGCAGCCGGCCCGCTCGATGGTCATGATCAGGCCCAGCGGCGGCTGCTCGCAGAAGGCCCCGGTCAGCACCACCCGGGCGTTGTCGCGGGGTCGGTTTTTGTCCGCGGCGCTGGCCTCCAGGTACTCCCGGGCGCGGACCAGCCACTCCTCGACCGGCACCACCTCGCCCGCGCGCAGCAGCAGGTACAGCTCCTCGCTGGGCACCCGCCAGGGCTCGTCTCGGCGCACCGCGTAGAGCTCCTCGATCAGGGCCCGCATCTCGTTGTAGACCGCGATCGAGGCCCAGAGGGCCTCGTCGTCGACGACCTTGCCGGTGAGCGCGGTCAGGCCGCTCAGGATGTGGCGGAGCTCGCCCGTCCAGAACTCCACGGCGCGCTCGGGGTCGTTGACCTGGGGCAGATCGACGTAGCGGACCCAGGTCTGCGGCGAGAGGATCTGCCACATGCCCGAGAGGTTGCGGATCACATCGCAGGTGCTCGGGAAGAGCATCGCCGAGAGGCAGTCCAGCCGACCGGTCAGCCCCAGCTCGACCACCGAGCGCGGCAGGTGGCAGATGTAGCTCTGGTACCAGGCGTCGCCGCGGATGATCTCCATGCTGCCGCCGCCGTGGATGCCCACCGGCAGCATGCCCGCGGCGTGGATCACCTCGCGCGGCACATAGACCGGCAGGTAGCCGCAGGCCTTCCGACCCGGCTCCTGCGCCAGCCACTCCCGGACCGAGCCGAGCTCCAGATCCTCGTACCGATCCCGGGCCCAGGCCACGATCGAGGCGCGTTGGCGGGATGCGGCGCTGCTGCGAGGCGCTGCCTGGCTTGTCGGCGTGGGGGGGCTCACGGGTGCCTCCAGGCGGGGGGGCGCTTGTCGAGGAAGGCCTGAAGGCCCTCGGTGGCGTCGGGGTGGGCCATCAGCTCCTCCAGGTAGAGGCGCTCCAGCGCGGGCAGCTCCTCGGCCAGCGCCCGAGCCATCGGCCGGCGCGCGGCCCGCCAGGCGACGCGCAGGGCCGCCGGAGAGAGCGGGGCCAGGGCCGAGTCGTACCAGGCGAGCAAGGCGGCGCCGGGGTCCTCGATGCAGCGATCGGCGAGGCCCATCGCGGCGGCCTCGGGGCCCCGCAGGCGCTCGGCGCTGGTCACGAGGCGGGTGGCGACGGCGCCGCCGACCCTCCAGGGCAGGGCCATGGCGGCGATCGGCGGGAAGACCGCGAGCCGCACCTCGGGCACGGAGAAGACCGCGCTCGGCGAGCAGTAGACGGTGCCGCACCAGGTGGCCAGCTCGGCCCCTCCCCCCAGGCACTGGCCGCGCACGACCGCCGCGGTCGGGATGCCCAGCGCCTCCAGCTCGACGAAGAGGCGGTGGAAGCCGGGCAGCATCGCCCCGACCACATCGGGCAGGTGCTCTGCGACCGAGGCGCCGTAGCTGAAGTGGTCCCCCTCGCTGTCGAAGAGGATCAGCCGCAGCGAGGGGCGCTCGGACAGGCGAGCGAGGTGGGCGCGCACGGCCGCCACCGCGGCCATGTCGACGATGTTGGCCGGTGGGCGGGCCAGGACGATCCGCTCGACGCCGCCGTCGCGCAGGGTCTCGCTGTGGATGGCTTCGGACATGGTGCGCTCGGCTGGGGTTCAGGGGACCAGGACGATTCGTCGTTGGACACGGTGCTCGTGCACATCCTCGAAGGCCTCGGCGATGGCGCTCAGCGGCCGCAGCTCGGTCTGGCCGCGCAGATCGATGGCGCCAGACAGAGCCAGCTCCACGATCTCCGGGTACAGCGCGGGCGCGCAGCCCCAGTTGCCCAGGGCGCGGGCGTCGTAGGCCATCAGGTTGGAGAGCCGCAGCTCGAGCTTGTCCATCGTGAAGCCGACGACGCAGAGGGTGGCGCCGTGGACCAGCAGCTCCCAGGCGGTGGCCTGCCCGGCCGCCGAGCCGGAGCACTCCAGGATGGTCCAGCGGGTCGCGGGCGCGCCGGCCTCCGCCGCCCAGGCGGCGATGGCCTTCTTGAGCTCGCGGGGGCTCTGCGCCCGGGGGTCCAGGACCAGCCCCGCGCCGCGCTCGCGGGCCGCCTGCAGCCGCGCCGGGCTGAGGTCGATCCCGACCACCAGGGCCCCCAGGGCCAGCGCGATCTGCGCGGCGTAGCCACCGACACCACCCAGGCCGATGACGACCACCAGCTCGCCCCGGCTGACCCCCGCCCGGCGGATGGCCTGGTAGGGGGTGGAGACAGCGTCGGCGATCACGGCGAGGTGGCGCAGGCTCAGCCCGGCCTCGCCCAGCGGCGCGTCGGGATCGCCGCTGTAGCCGGGCACGGGGCACAGGCCGCGCGAGGGCACCACCACGTGCGAGGCGAAGCCGCCGTCCCGGTCGTTGCCCGGCATCACCTGGGCCTTGCAGATCATCGTGTGGCCCGCCCGGCAGTCCGCGCACTCCCCACAGGGGATGACGGCGGGCACCACCACCGCCTGTCCGACGAGGTGCTCGCCCGCCGCTCCGGCGGCGCGGACGACGCCGGCGATCTCGTGGCCCAGGATCAACGGCAGCGGGTGCCGGGTCCGCACGCCCTCGTACAGGAAGCCCAGGTCCGTGTGACAGAGGCCGCAGCCGACCACCTCGACCAGGGCCTCGCCGGCCGCCAGCTCGCCCGGCTCGCGCACCGCCTCGCGCAGGGGCTGGCCGGCCTGGACCATCTCGAAGCCATGAAGCTGGAGCCCCACCTCAACCTCCCAGGCCGAAGATGCGGCGGGCGTTCAGGGAGAGGACCCGCTCGGCCCGGTCCGGCGCCAGGCCCAGCTGCTCGAAGTCGGCGAGGTAGCGCTGCCAGGAGAGGCCGTTGGTCCCGAAGAGGATCTTCTCGCTGCCGGTGCGCGACTTCATGAAGGTGACCAGGGTCGGGCTGAGGTACTTGGGCAGCCAGGCGCTGGTCGAGACGTAGACGTTGGGCCACTTGCTGGCGACAGCCAGGGCCTCGTCGACCCAGGGGTAGCCCGTGTGGGTGCCGACCAGCGTCAGATCCGGGAAGTCGCAGGCGATGCGGTCGAGCTGCATCGGCCGCCCGTGCTCGCTGGGCATGGCCTCCAGCACGTGGCCGATCTGCATCGTGACCGGGACGCCGAGGCCCTCGCACAGCGCGTACAGAGGGTACATCTTGCGGTGGTCCAGGCCGATGTCGTAGCCGTAGACGTGCAGGTAGACGCCTTTGTACTGGTTCTCACGCACATCACGCTCGACCTTCTCCAGGCTCTGCCGGATGTGCAGCGGGTCGTAGTCGGCCAGCCCGTAGACCCGGCCCGGGAAGCGCCGGGTCAAGGCGACGATGTGGTCGGTCATGTCCAGGGCGAAGCGCTCCTGGCGGGTGTAGGACCAGGCCAGCAGATCGGTGGCCAGCACCGTCCGTACGCCCGCGGCGTCCATCGCCGCGATCATCTCTTCCGCGGTGGCGAAACCCTCACCCCAGGCCTGCTCCACCTTGCACTTCAGCTCACCGGGGGAGTTGGTGGCATGGACCCAGGAGTCCTTCCACTCCCGCAGCAGGAGGGGAAAGAGCGTGTCGACCGCGGAGCCTTCGGTCATGGCGTCGTCCTGGGCGATGGGGCGTGGTTGGAGGACGGTCGTATGTCCGACCTCCAACCCTCACCATCGGTCGATCGACCGACTCGCCCGGATCTCCTCCCAGGATCCTACTTGCAGACCATCGCCGTCCCGGACATCGTACAGGTCAGCGACGAGCCCGAGCGCGCGCCCGAGAAGCGCCCCGGCGACAGGCCTCCGTTGAAGTGCAGGCTGCAGTCCTCGCCCGCGGGGACCCCGCTGACGGTGGTGGCCCCTCCGCCGAAGGTGCCCTTGCCGCGGAAGCCGCTGGGACAGAGCACCGTCACCGAGGTGAAGGAGCTCGGGTCGCCCAGGCGGACGGCGATGGAGCCCGGCGCGGTGCTGGGCTTGGGCGCCGCCGCCGGCGCAGCGGCCGCGCTGGAGGAGCTGGAGGAGCTGGACCGGGTCCCGCCGCCCGTGGACTTCTTGGGCGTGGGCGCCGGCGCGGGGGCCACCACGCCGGTGTCGACCTCCTTCTTGCGCGTGCCCGCGTCCACGACCGTCGCCGCGGCCGAGGGGGCCGTCGCCACGGCGGCGGTCGCGTCGGACGAGTCCCCGCTGCCCGGCCGCAGCCAGACAGCCACCACGACGGCCATGACGATCAGGACCATGCAAGCGAACAGGATGGCGTACAGCCGCGTCGACTGGACCCGCTGCTCGGGGTCCACCGGGGCGTTGCCGGGCACCGGCCCGGCCACCTGGAAGGGGGTCTGGGCCGCACCTCCGCCGTAGCCAGCCACCGGCCCCTGGATCATCTGCCCGGGCCCCTGCGGAGCGTAGGCCGGCGGCCCGGGCACCCCGGGGGGAGGAGGAGGCGAGCCGTAGCCCACCGCGGGGGGGCCGCCGTAGCCAGCTGCCGGAGGCCCACCGTAGCCAGCCGCCGGAGGAGGGGGACCGCCCATGCCCATCCCGGGAGGAGGAGGAGGCCCTCCCCCCATCGGCGCCATTCCAGGCGGCGGTCCCGAGGGGTAGCTCGGCCCCGGTGGGGGTCCGGCCGGCGCGCCGCCCGCCCGGCCGCGGTCCGCCTTGGGGGCGGGGATGGCGAAGAAGGCGGTGGCGCTGGGGTCGGCGTTGGCCTCGACCAGGTCCCCGTCGGCCGACAGCGGCACCATCTCCAGCATCCCCGTCTCCTGAGGGCTGCGCTGGCCGACCTGCTTCAGCGGCCGACGGTTGGCCGAAGGCGGCGGACCGCTCGGCGCAAAGGGCTCCGCGCGGCTGGCAGCGCCCCCCACGGGGGGACGGGTTGGCTTCCGACCGGGAGGTCCGGAACCATTGGACGACATGGGCTCTCCAAGCTGTGGAGGTGGCGCAGCGGGGCCGGGCGAAGGCGCGACACGCGGAGGAGCAGGAGGGGGCGGAGGGGGAGGTCGACCGGCAGCCACCGGCGGCGCCGAGGGAGGGCCCGCCGGCCGGGTCCGCTCGACCGGCGGCGAAGGGGCGTGGGCGGAGGCCTGCTGCTCGCGAGCCATGGACTGGCGCAGCCGCTCCTCGATCGTCAGACGCCGCCCGCGCGCCGAGGTTCGCGAGGCCGAGGAGGCCTCCTCCGGACCGGGCGCGTCGCCGATGGGCTTGATCGAGCCGTAGAGGAACTCGCAGAACTCCTTCAGGTAGGAGCCGCGGTCGCGGTACAGCTGCCGCCGCAGGTCGACCAGCGCGTCCTGGCCGGTCTGGTAGCGGTCCTCGGGCCGCCGCTGCAGCAGGCGGGTCACGATCGGCCCGTGCGCGGGCAGCCGCATCTCCAGCTCGGTGCACTGCCGGGTCAGCTCCCCGCCCTCGATCGCCCGGTAGACGTCGCCGATCGGATCCCGGCTGTTGGTCGGGACCCGGTAGGCCGCGTCGTTCATCAGCAGCTCGTAGAGGATCAGCCCCAGCGCGAAGAGGTCGGTGCGGTGGTCGATCTCCTCGCCCCGGGCCTGCTCGGGCGCCATGTAGATCGGCGTGCCCTTGACCCGGCTCTTCTCTTCCTTGGCGAAGTCGGCGTTGTCGACCCGGGCCAGGCCGAAGTCGAGGATCTTCACCTCGCCCTGCGGCGTCAGCATCACGTTGGCGGGCTTGAGGTCGCGGTGCACCAGCCGCAAGGGCTCGCCGTTGTCGCCCGGCGTCGTGTAGGCCTGGTAGAGGGCGTCGGCCAGCTCGCAGCCGATCTCGATGGCCGCCTCGGTGAAGACCTGCTCCTTGGCCTTGGCCAGCGCCTCTTGCACCTCGCGCAGGGTCAGGCCGTGGATGTGCTCCATCACGACGGCGTTGTCGTCCTCGAGGTACTCGAAGACCCGCACGATGCCGCGGTGCTTGACCTGGTCGAGCAGGGCGAACTCCTGGAGCAGCAGGTCCACCGAGCGGTGGTCCGCCGTGTCCTTCAGGCGCTTGATCGCCACCATCCGACGCTTGGCCGGGTTGCGTCCACGCGCCGGGGTCTCGCCGATGGCCAGGTAGACCGTGCCGTAGTGGCCAGCCCCCAGCTCGCGGAGGACCTCGTAGTTGCCGATGTACCGAGCCAAGCTCACCCCTCCCGGAGAAGACGTCTCTACCTCCGTGATCTTACACCCTCGGGGCCAAAGCGCCCCCCCTTGGAGGGCCGCGCCTCAGCCGCGCTTGCCCGGTGACGACCCGCGGCGGCTGCGGCCGAAGACGATCCGGCTGGTGTTGAAGCCGACCGCGCCGACGAAGCCCAGCGCCACCAGCAGGCCCAGGATCGGCATCAGCACGGTCGCCGTGTGCCGGTAGCTCTGGGCCACGATGCGGTTGTCGGCGTCCCGCAGGCCCGGCGGGCCGTCCAGCCAGGCGCTGGGGTGGATGCGCAGGCTGGACTCGGACTCGGCGAAGCTGGTCAGGCGCAGGCGGGTCTCGAAGCTGCGCCGGAGGTAGTGCGGATCGACCTGGTAGCGCACCTCGAACCAGGTGTAGCGCTGGGAGGCGGCGGCGCGGAAGGCGTCGGCGAGGCCGTCGCGATCGGTCTTGACGAAGTCGAAGCCGCCCCCGCGGTTGGCGATGAAGGTCAGGCTGGCGTTGTCGATGCCCTCGCGCTCCAGGTCGCCGTCGATGCGCCGGTCCAGGTGCTTGCGGCCGCAGAGGTCGGTGGCCTGGACGGTGTTCTCGCGGCCCTTGGGCAGCTCGAAGAGCGGCCGGATGGGCCGCCCCAGGCCGACCGTGAAGACGGTGGGCCGCTTGCGGATGTCCTCGGCCTCGCGCCGGGCGGTCGAGAGGGACTCCAGCAGCCGCCCCAGCCGCTCGGCGTTGGTCGAGCAGGTGTCGCTGCTGGCCATGTTGTTGAAGCCGTCGGTCAGGGCGATGATGACCGGCGAGGCCTGCTGCACATCGATGAAGTCGCGCACCGCCGGGGCCTGCAGCAGCGGCCCCGAGGCGTAGCGCACCGCCTCGTAGAGGTGGGTGAAGCCCGACTGGACCCGCAGCTCGTCCCGGACGACCTTGGTGTAGGAGCGCGCGTCGGTCAGCACGGTCAGATCGCCGCCGACCGGCTCGGGCTCGCCCGAGGTGAAGGAGAGCACGACCACCCCGGTCCGCACGCCGCCGCTGGGGAAGAAGGCCTCCTTGACCCCCGGCGTCAGCAGCGCCTCCTTCACCCGGTCCATCCGGGACAGGCCCCGCGCCCCCGTCTCGCTCATCGACGAGGAGCCGTCGATCACCAGGATGTAGAGCTGCGGCGAGTCCACCGGGTCGTGCGGGATGATCTCCACGCTCATCCCCGGCGCGTCCTGGACCGTGCGGCCCTTGTGCACGACGCGCAGGTTCTCCTCGGTCAGCGGGATCGGGAAGGGGTCGCTGTCGAGCCGGAACTGGATGGCCAGCCGGACCTGGCCGGCGCGGCGGTCGACGTGGGGCAGGCAGAGGTCCACGTCGTCGGGCTTGACCGAGCCGGCGCACTCGTCCGCCGTGGTGAAGATCTTCAGCTCGAGCTCGGTGTTCTTCTCGGAGACCGGGCGGGCGACCCGGGTGGTCGTGCCCGGGACCGCGATCAGCCCCGACTCCTTGCAGCCCACCAGGCCCAGGCCTCCGGCGAGCAGCAGCGCCAGGGCAGCGCGACGCGCGCGGCTCACAGCTCCTCCCGGGGGAGCATCAGGAACTCCAGCTCGGCCTTGTGCTCGCCCTGGCCCATCACGATGCGATCCCCGCTGTTGAGCTCGGTCTCCAGCGGCGCCGGACGGCGGGCGTCGTAGCGCAGATCGATGCGCTCCAGGAAGCGTCGGACCAGCGTCGGCTGCAAGGAGAGGCCGCGCGCCGAGTAGCGCCCCTTGGAGTCCACCGCGACCGAGACGTGCATCTCCATCACGCCGTCCTCGACCGGCAGGAAGAGGTCCAGGCCGCGCGGGAAGTGCCCGACGAAGCGCTCCTTCGGGCTGGCGTCGGTCGCGGGGATGGGGATCCGGCGACCGTAGCGGGTCGGCGAGAGGACCCGGATCCACCCGGCATAGAGGTCGTCGGGGATGGGCCAGGTGATGAAGCCGTACAGCAGGCCCCAGACCAGGCCCAGGCTGGCGCTGGCCAGGTACAGGTCGGTCAGCCCTTGGAAGTTGGCGCCCAGGATGTGCCAGGCCGCGCCGGCCGCCAGGGCCGAGGTGACCCCCCCGGCGACATGGCTGACCGCGTGGTTCATCTTGCGCACGACCGCGCCGGCGATGCCCGTGGACATGCCGGCCATGAAGAGCGCGCCCAGGCGGTAGCGCAGGCTGACCAGCGAGGCGTCGCCAGCGTCGTCCTGCCACTCGCCGGGCATCAGGACGGGCACCAGCAGGGTCCAGACCCAGTACCACAGCAGGGTGTTGCCCAGCGCGATGCCCATGGCCAGCGCGGTGCGGCCCAGGCGCTTGAGCAGGGGCCGGCGGTAGAGATTGTCCTCGCCCAGGATGGAGGCGCCGGCGACGGCCGCGGCGATGGCGCCCAGCAGCATCGGGCCGTCCCACTCCGGCGGCCACTTGGGCCCCCCGATGATGGAGAGGGAGAGGACGAAGAACCAGGCGAGGAGCCCGGCCCCACCGCACCACAGCGCCATCAGCAGGTGCCGCCAGCGGGTGTAGGGAACGAGGAAGATGTTCATCGGCGCTGGGGGGGTTCAGGTCGGCGCCCAGTGTAGCGCGGATGCCGTCTCGGGGATCGCAGGGGCGCGCCCGCCAAGCCACCGGCGCCATGGGATACCATCCTCCCCCATGGCCAGCTCACCCGAAGAACTCGTCACCTACCTGCGCCTCTCCCCAGAGTTCGGCGGGACCCGCTTCGGCCCCTTCGAGGGCCTGGAGGTGCGGCTCGGCTCCGACGCCGATCGCTGCCACATCGTGCTGCCCGAGGCTCTCGGCGTGCGCGCCGAGCACGCCCGGCTGATCCGCCAGGGCCCGCAGAACCTGATCCTCTCGCCCAGCGAGCGCACGGCGGCGGTCTTCCTCTACAAGTCCGGCGAGCGCCGCCCGGTCCAGCTCAACACCCCCACCGCGGTGCGCCCCGGCGACGGCTTCGCCCTCGTGACCGCCGACGGCCCGCGCTTCATCATCGAGCTGGACGAGCTGCCGCCCGAGGTCAAGACCCAGCGCGAGCAGGCCAGGCAGGTCGCCACCGGCCGCCGCCGCCTGACCGCCGCCAAGATGGGCGAGGAGGCCAAGCGCCAGGTCTGGACCCGCCTGCTGGTCCTGGGGCCGATGCAGCTCCTCCAGCGGGCCAGCGTCTTCATCCGCTCGGGCGCGATCTTCCAGCCCCGCAACATCTTCCTCGGCGTCGCGATCGCCGGCGGCTACATCTTCGGCGGCGCGACCGCCTGCCGGATGGGCGGCTTCAAGAAGAAGCTGGCCACGCAGGAGGTCCAGGTCGAGTCCTGCCAGCAGGAGCTCGCCTTCGCCGAGAACATGCGCGGCGACTCCACCGAGTACAAGGTCGAGCAGCTCGCCCAGGTCATCACCGGCATCCGCAGCCTGGGGCCCTCGCTGGAAGAGGACGGCAAGCTCCGCGAGGAGTGGAAGTCCAAGATGAAGGTCCTGACCAGCGACTCGGCCCGCTACGACTGGCTCTGGAACACCCAGAACCGCAAGACCGAGGAGTTCGTGGGCTGGCGGGACCGGGTGATCGCCTACGACGGGCTGGACCCCGACACCGCCAAGGCCCTGGTCTGGCTGGGGGCCTGGCCGGGCAAGCGCCGCACCGAGTTCGCCGACCTGACCGACTCCGAGGGCACCGATGTCTGCGGCCGCGGGCCCCTGCAGATGACCTTCCGGCAGGCCCGGCGGCTGGGGGTCTCGGCCTTCCCCGACGCCCTGCTGGTCCGCGACGTCGAGTCCACCTACGAGAACCGCACCCTGGCCCAGGAGCTGCTCAACGGCACCCTGACCAGCGCCTCGGCGCCGACCTACGCCGAAGGCGAGAAGGTCGAGGTGATGCTCAGCCAGATCGCCCAGGGCACCGCCTACTGCATCCACCAGGACGGCGACGACCACCGGATGAACATCAGCCGGACGCTGAAGGCGCTGGGCGAGCAGCTCGGGCCCGATGGCAAGGCGCTGCCGCCGATCGGCACGACCTTCTCGACCTCGGCCCGGGTCGCCAAGTACTGGGTGGCCGACGTCACCCGGGTGGACCTGCAGGCCAGCGAGCCCGGGGTCGATCTCAGCGGCGCCCCCCCGGGCACCGTCATGGACGCATTCGAGAACCGCGGCAAGTGGGTCACCAGCCGCACGGCCGAGACCCTGGCCCGGGCGGTGGTCCTGCCCTGCCTGACCGTGCTCAGCGGCGACGCCAAGGACGCCGAGAAGGTCCTGGGCGAGGGCAACGTCCCCTCCCCCATCAACTGCCTCGTCCTGGACTGGAAGCTGCGCAACGAGAGCTGAAGCTCAGCCGCAGCAGCGACGCCGGCGCCCCAGCCCCAGCAGGCTCAGGCCGATCACCAGGCCCGCGACGCCGCTGTCTTCGCAGCCGAAGCCGCCCTCTTCCCCGGCCACCTCGCTGACCTTGGACCCGCCGACGATCCACTCGGCTGTGTCGCCGCTGTCGCCGCTGTCGCCGCTGTCGCCGCTGTCGCCGCTGTCGCCGCTGTCGCCGCTGTCGCCGCTGTCCTCTTCCTCGATGTTCCCGGGATCGATCTGGGCGAGGGCCGGGGCGCCGCTGAGGCAGAGGGCGAGGAGGCTGGCGATCATCAGGAGCTCCGAGCAGGCCCGGGCACGATAGCCCGCGCCTCCCCGCCTGACCAACGCTCAGACCCCGCGGGTCTCCGGCGGCCACAGCAGCTTGTGCAGCTGGAGCTGCATCCGCACCTGGAGCCGATCCTCGACCAGCCAGCGGGCCAGCTCGACGGGCTCCAGCAGCCCCCAGGCCGGGCTGAAGAAGACCGGCAGCACCCGCTCCAGGCCATGCTCTCGCACCACCTCGCGGGCCCACTCGTAGTCCCGGCGGCTGGCCAGCACGATCTTCAGGTTGTCCTTGGCGCGCAGCAGCGGCAGGTTCTCCCAGCGGTTGGCCCCCACCTCGCCCGAGTCCGGCGCCTTCAGGTCCATGATGATGTGGACCCGCTCGGGCACGGGCGCGATGTCCAGGCTGCCGGAGGTCTCCAGCAGGACCTCGTGCCCGCGCGCCAGCAGGCCCTCCATCAGGGGGATGCTCTGCCGGTGGGCCAGGGGCTCGCCGCCGGTCACCTCCACCAGCCGGATCCCCATCGCCTGCACCTCGTCCAGCACCGCGTCGATGCTGCGGTGCTCGCCCCCGGTGAAGGTCCAGGTCGAGTCGCACCAGGTGCAGCGCAGGTTGCATCCGGCCAGCCGCACGAAGACGCAGGGGACGCCGGCCCAGAGGCTCTCGCCCTGCACGCTGGCGTACAGCTCGATCAGGCGGAGGCGGCGGTCGAGGGGGATGGAGGAGGGCATCGGCCGGGGGATAATCGCTCCCCCCTCAGAGCGCCCAACCCGTCCCGCGGGCGCGCTCGGCCGCGAGCAGGCTCTCCAGGGCGGCCTCGCTCTGCTGGCCGCGCACCCAGCGGCCGTTGACCAGGTAGGCGGGCACGCCGCTGACGCCCAGCGCGGTGGCCTGCTGGCGGTCGGCCTCGATGGCGCCGAGGTGACGCTGGCTCTCCATGCAGCGGGTCCAGGAGCTCAGCTCCACGCCGGCGGCCCGGGCGTGCTCGGGCAGGCGGTCGGCGCCGAGGTCGGCGTGGTTGCGGCCCAGCTGCAAGGTCATCGGCCAGAGCTTGCCCTGCTCGTCGGCGCAGCGGGCCGCGTGGTGGGCCTGCACCGCGTCCTTGTGCAGGGGCAGCGGGGCGTCGCGGAGCACGATGGTGACATCGTCGTGCCGCTGCGCGACGGCGACGAGGTTGTCCATCCCGGTGCCGCAGAAGCGGCACTGCAGATCGGTGAAGGCGACCACCAGGATCGGGGCGCGCACATCGCCCATCGGGGTCAACGTGCCCAGCAGGGACTGGTCCCAGGGGAGCTGCGCCTCGCTCGCCTCAGCGGCGGCGGGGGCCTCCACCGGAGGGAGGGCCTCGAAGGGCTTGGGGGCCTCGACCGGAGGCAGGGCCTCCTGCCGCTGGGCGCGGGCGGGCTCCACCCGGACGTGGCGATCCTGCGAGGCGGCCTGGTCGGCGAGCACCCAGGCGCCCATCCCGCCGCAGAGCAGGACCAGCACTCCCAGCCCCCCGATCAAACCGAGCAGCCGCGGTTCGGGTAGGGAGCTCATGAGCAACACTCGGGAAGAGGAGGAGTCGAGATGAGCGATGTCCTGCGGATGGAGAGCGACAGCCTCGGTACGATCGAGGTCCCCGCCGAGGCCTTGTGGGGAGCGGGCACCGCCCGGGCCCTCGCAGCATACCGCATCTCGGGCCAGCCGATGCCCCCCGGCCTGCTCCAGGCCCTGGCCCGCATCAAGCGCGCCGCCGCCCGGGCCAACGCCGAGCTCGGCCAGCTGGACCCCGGGCTGGCCCAGGCCATCGCCACGGCCGCCACCCGGGTCGTGGAGGGAGAGCTGCTCGAACAGTTCCCCATCGATCGGTACCAGACCGGCAGCGGCACGGCGACCAATATGAACATGAACGAGGTCCTGGCCAGCCTCGCCAACGAGGCGCTCGGAGGACAGAGGGGCGACAAGTCCCCCGTCCACCCCAACGACCATGTCAACCGCGGACAGAGCAGCAACGACACCGTCCCCACCGCCATCCACCTCGCCGCCGCCCTGGCCATCGACGGGCAGCTCCTGCCGGCCCTGCGGCGCCTGCACCTCGCCTTGCGGGACCGCGCCCAGGCGCTGTCCGGCGTGCTCGTCTCGGGCCGCACCCACCTGATGGACGCCACCCCGATCCGCCTCGACCAGGTCATCGGCGGCTGGGCCCGGCAGGTCGAGAAGGGCCTCTCCCGGGTCGAGTCCGCCCGGGGGGCGCTGATGGAGCTGGCCCTGGGCGGAACCGCCGTCGGGACCGGGATGGGCCGCCACCCCGAGCTTTCGCAGCGCGCCATCGCCCTGCTGGCCGAAGAGACGGGCCTGCCCCTGGTCGAGGCCCGCGATCATTTCGAGGCCCAGAGCGCCATGGACAGCGCCCTGGAGGCCCACGCCCAGCTGGAGGTGCTGGCCTCCAGCCTGCTGAAGATCGCCGGGGATCTGCGACTGTACGCCAGCGGACCGCGCTCCGGCCTGGGTGAGCTGCGCCTGCCCGCCCTGGCGCCCGGCAGCTCGATCATGCCCGGCAAGATCAACCCCGTGATGTGCGAGGTCGTCTGCCAGGTGGCCGCCCGTGTGATCGGAAACGGATCCAGCATCCGGGTCGCGGCCAGCTTCGGCCAGCTCCAGCTCCACACCGGCATGCCCCTTCTTGCAAGCGCGTTGCTGGAGAGCGTCGAGCTGCTGGCCCAGGCGAGCCACAGCTTCGCCGCCCAGGCCATCGAGGGCCTCAGCGCGGACGAGGCCCGCTGCCGAGCCAGCCTGGAGCGCAACCTCAGCCTCGCCACCGCCCTGTTGCCGACGCTCGGCTACGACGCCGCCACCGCCGTCGCGCGGGAGGCGTTCCACCGCGATCTCAGCGTGCGCGAGGTGCTGCGGGAGCAGGGGTGGAGCGAGGAGGCCGTGGACCGGGTGCTGGAGGTCGAGGGGATGACGGGGGTGGGGTGAGCAGGCCGATATGCACCTGGACTCCGCCCCTTTGGTGCGCACGTTGCTTCGGTGACCCCCGAGCCCGCCTCCGACCCCATCCCCGGCCGCGCCAACTTCGGCGTGCAGGGCATGACCTGCGCCTCCTGCTCGCAGCGCCTGGAGAAGGTGCTCTCCCGCCAGCCCGGGGTGGACTCGGTCCAGGTCAACCTCGCCACCGAGCGGGCCACGGTGATCGGCACCGCAAGCTGGCAGCGCCTGCTCGAAGCCACCGAGCGGGCCGGCTTCACCCCCGTCGACCCCCGGGCTCCGGCCGCGCCCGCCAGCAGCGCCCCCAAGAGCACGATGCAGCGGCGCCTGGTCCTCTCGGCGGTGCTGACCCTGCCGCTCGCCGCCGTCGCGATGTCGCACCTGCACTTCCCGGGCAACCACGAGCTGCAGCTCCTGCTGTCCAGCGCGGTCCTGCTGACGGCCGGCCGGGACTTCTTCGTCGTCGCCGCCCGGCTGGCCCGCCACGGCGCGGCCAACATGGACACGCTGATAGCACTCGGCACCGGCGCGGCCTGGTCCTACAGCCTCTACGCGATGCTCACCGGGGCCCCGCACGTCTACTTCGAGGTCGTCGGCGTCGTCGTGACGCTGATCCTGCTGGGCAAGACCCTGGAGGAGCGGGCGCGGGCCCGGGCCGGCGACGCCCTGCGGGCCCTGGCCCGGCTGATGCCCGAGACCGTCCACCTGCTGGAGGGTCAGGAGGAGCGCGAGGTGCCCTTCTCGGCGGTGGGCCCCGGCGATCGCCTCGTCGTGCGCCCGGGCGAGCGCATCCCGGCCGACGGGCTGGTGGTGGACGGCGCCAGCAGCGTCGACGAGTCCGCCGTCACCGGCGAGAGCCTGCCCGTGCTGCGCGAGCTGGGGGCCAAGGTGCTCGGCGGCACCCTGCTGCACGAGGGCCGGCTGGTGGTCGAGGTGCGTCAGATCGGCGCCGACTCCGCGGTGGGTCGCATCGTGCGGCTGGTCGAGGAGGCCCAGGGCTCGCGGGCGCCCGTGCAGCGCCTCGCCGACCGGGTCTCGGCGGTCTTCGTGCCGATCGTGCTCGGCATCGCCGCGCTCACGGCGCTGGGCCACGCCCTCGCCGGGGCCGACGCCCCCGGGATCCTCCTCCCCGCGGTGGCCGTGCTGGTGATCGCCTGCCCCTGCGCGCTCGGCCTCGCCACGCCGACCGCCATCCTGGTCGGCACCGGCCGGGCCGCCGAGCTGGGCGTGCTGGTGCGGGACGTGGCCTCGCTGGAGCGAGCGCGCACCGTCGATGTGCTGGTGCTCGACAAGACCGGCACCCTCACGCTCGGCCGACCCTCGGTCGGGGCGCTGCTGCCGTTGCCCGACTCAGGCCTCGACCCCGACGGCCTGCTGGCCCTGGCCGCTGCCGCCGAGCGCTGGAGCGAGCACCCCGTCGGGCAGGCCATCCTGCAAGAGGCCCAGCGCCGGGGCCTGCCCATCGCCACCATCGGGCGCTTCACGGCGCCGATCGGGCGAGGCGTCGTCGCGGCGCTGCGGGGCGAGGACGGGGTCGAGCGGCGGCTCTGCGTGGGCAGCTCGACGCTTTTGGCCGAGCATGGCGTGCCGACCGAGGCGCTCGACGCCCTGGCGCTGGAGCTGGAGGCCGAGGGCAACACCGTCGTCCGCGTGGCCCTCGACGCGCAGCCCCTGGGCCTGATCGCCCTGGCCGATACGATTCGCCCGGGGGCCCCGGGGGCGCTGCGGGAGATCCGCGCCATGGGCATCGAGCCCGTGCTGGCGACCGGGGATCAGCAGGGCGCCGCCGACTCGGTCGCCAAGGCCCTGGGCATCGAGCAGGTGAAGGCCCAGGTCAGCCCGCAGGGCAAGGCCGACCTCGTCGCCCGCTTGCAGGGCCAGGGCCGCACCGTCGCCATGGTCGGCGACGGCGTCAACGACGCGCCCGCGCTGGCGCTGGCCGATGTCTCCATCGCCATCGGCGGCGGGACCGACGTCGCCAGCGAGACGGCGGCCATGACCCTGGTCGGCGGCGACATCGCCCGGGTCGCGACCGCGCTGAAGCTGGGGCAGGCCACGCTGCGCATCATCCGGCAGAACCTGTTCTGGGCGTTTGCCTTCAACGCCGTGGCCATCCCGGTGGCGGCGATGGGCTGGCTCTCGCCGATGATCGCCTCGGGGGCGATGGCCTTCTCGTCGGTGTTCGTGGTCAGCAACGCGCTGCGGTTGAAGCGGTTCGGGCGGGAGAAGACCGTTTCGGCAGAGTGAGGTCGAATCGGACGAGAATCTCCGCGTCCCCTGCCTCTCACGGATCCCGCAGGATCTCCAGGTACAGCGGCACCCCCACGATATCGTAGTCCGACCGCAGCTCCACCACCCACAGCCCAGCCTCGGCGAATCCGGCGAAGGGCAGCCCATCGACATCGGTGGCCTCGGAGAGATCGGCCGAGGTCCGCCCCCCGACCGAGACGGTGTACAGATGGGAGGCGAGCCCGTCGCGGGCGGCAAAGGCAGCCTCCAGCTCTTCCAGCGACAGGTCGTAGCGGGAGAGGACCAGCCCGTCGACCCCGCGCGCGTAGAAGGGCTCACCCTGCACGGTGGTGGACACATCGGACCAGTCAAGCGTCCAGGAGGGCGCACCACTGGGCTCACAGGGCACCGCGTCGCCCAGCTCCTCGGTGGCCTCGCTGCCGGTGGCCCCCGAGAGGTCGACCTCGACGGTGGCCATGGGGCAGGTGGGCGCAAAGGTCACCTCGGTCACCGTGCTGCTGGTTCGTGGCCGGAGGAAGGCCAGGGAGCGGGGGACGCCCGCATCGTCCTCGCGGCTTGATTGGAACATCAAGAGGTACTGACCCTGGCCCTCGGTGTACTCTTCGGCCAGATCCAGAGGGGTGTCGAAGAAGGAGAACTCCGACAACCAGCACCGTGTCGTGGTTGTAGCGTCGCACACGACATAGCCGTCGATCTCGGATTGCGAACCGAAATTCATCGCGATGGCGCGGGCGATCTCCGACTCGCTCTGTTCGGGGAAGCGCAGGAGGCCCACAGCCCCGATCTCCGTCGCCGGGTCCATCGCCGCACAGTGCAGGTCCTGGTCAAGGCCCGACCAGTCGAGCAGGACATCCGCGCCCGAGACGGTCTCGTAGGCCGGGATCTCCAGCTCCACCGCGATGCTGGCCCCGCCCCCCTCGCCTCGGCCGAGGTACCGCATCCAGCACTCGCCCCGCACGGACTGGCAGGAGAGCAGGAGCGGGACCGCGAGAACCATGGACAGCAATGTACAACGGCGCCACGAACGGCGACAGCCGCGCTACTCGCCCTCAGGCTCCTCCTCGCCCTCCACTTCCCCCTCGGCAGGAGGCCGCTCGAAGCTGAGCCGCCCCAGCAGGCCCTGGCGGATCTCCTTGACCAGCAGCTCGGAGACCTTCTGGTAGTCGACGAGGCCGCCCTTCTTCAGGCAGGCCCGGCGCGCGGCGATCCGGTCGAGCACGGCGACCGGCTCGGCAGGGAGCTCGGTCAGGCCGTAGCGATCGAGCAGGGCGTGGGGGTAGTCCTTGGCCAGCCACTCCACCGCGAAGACGGCCATCTCCGGGTAGTCGACGGCGGTGTCGGCGATGGCGCCGCTGATGGCGAGGCGGTAGCCGCACTCGGGCGGGGAGAGCTTGGGCCAGAGGAAGCCCGGCGTGTCCAGCAGCACGAAGTCGCGGGCGACCTGGACCTGCTGCTGCTTCTTGGTGACGGCGGGCTTGTTGCTGGTGCGGGCGATGTTCCGGCCGGCCATGGTATTGATCAGGGTCGACTTGCCGACGTTGGGCACGCCCAGGATCATCGCGGTCACCGAGCGGTGGGCGCTGCGCTCGGGCGGCAGCAGGCGGCGGGCGAGGTCGACGAGGCGGCGGGCCTGCTCGGTCTGGCTGCGGTCGTGGGTCAGGGCGATGACGCCGGGGCGCCGCTGCAGGTGGGCGACCCAGGCGGCGGTCACCACCGGGTCGGCCATGTCCTGGCGGTTGAGGATCTTGATGCAGGGCTTGTCCCGGCGCAATCGGGCGACCAGCGGGTTCTCGCTGCTGTCGGGCAGGCGGGCGTCGAGCACCTCGATGACGATGTCGACCTCGGCCATGGCCTGGCCGATCTCGCGCTTCGCCTTGTTCATATGTCCGGGGAACCAGTTGATCGGCATCGTGTCCTCGGGGGGTCCATAACGGGCAAGGCGGTGTCAGGTATTCGCATTTGCCAATTGACCCGGTGGGGCGCGCGCCGAGATCCGCTGCCCATGGGGATCCCAAATGGCAAAAGGCAATACCTGACGCCGCTTCGCCTACGGCATCAGGCCCGGGACCACGAAGACCACGCCCGACCAGGCGCTGCCGCCGGTGGCGCTCTCGGCCCCGATCAGCAGGTCGGCGTAGGCGTCGCCGGTCAGGTCCACCCCGCCCGCGAGAGAGACCCCCGCGTTGGCGTTGGTCTCGCCTCCCCAGGCCGCGTCGGCGTCCCTCCGCGTGAAGGTGCCGCTGACGGGTCCGTAGAAGAGGCTGACCGAGCCGCCGTTGTCGCCCTCGAGGTCGTCGTTCCAGGCGCCGATCAGGACCTCGGCGAAACCATCGCCGTCCTGATCGCCGATCGAGCCGACCGTCCGGCCCAGCGCCTGGCCGTAGAGGTGGCCCTCGAAGGTGGCCATGGCCAGCCGCAGATCCGTTCCCTCCAGCGCGGAGGCGCCCGAGACCAGCCAGGCCGAGCCGGCGTAGGTGCCCTCGTAGGAGCTGTCGACGTGGGTCTCGGGCGCACCGACCAGGATGTCGGGAGTGCCATCCCCGTCCACGTCGCCGGGCCCGGCCAGTGACCGGCTGTACATGCCCAGCGCACCGCTGTCGCCGGCCACGAAGCCATCCCAGTCGGCGGCGTCCTGGGCGCCCGAGAGGGGTCCCAGGTACACGACCACGGCCCCGTAGCCGCTGTCGTAGTAGCCCCAGCCCACCCCCAGGTCCCCGATGCCGTCGCCGTCGAGGTCTCCGAGCATCGCGACCGAGGACCCGAAGTACTGGCCCGCATGCTCCCGGTCAAGCGGGTAGAAGCGGGCGTCCGCCCCCGCGAGCGAACCTCCACGGAGCGCGCCCGCGCCGAGGATGTAGACGGCGCCCGTGCCGGAGCTCCAGCCCCCCGCCCCGACGACCAGGTCCGGCAGCCCGTCCCCGGTCAGGTCCCCCCCCGAGGCGAGCGCGCTGCCCGCCGCGTCCTCGTCGTCCTCACCGGTCCAGACTGCGACGGCGTCAGCGGTGGAGCCGGCTGCGGAGAGATCCGAGAACAGGTAGACGCTCCCCGGCCCCCGCGGGCTGGTGTTCACCGTGCTGGCCTCCGGTGCCGCCACCGCAGCCTCCGGGATGCCGTCCCCGTCCACGTCGCCGAGCACCGCCAGCTCGTTGCCCAGGTAGCTGCGCGTGCCCTCGCCCTCGATGCAGTGGGCCCCCGTCGCGAGGTCGACGTCGGCGGTGACGGGCCCCAGGACCACACAGGCGAAGCCCGCGTGGGTAGCCCCGGCCCAGGCGAAGGGGGCGCCTACCAGGGCATCCGCCTGCCCGTCCCCGTCCACATCGCCGACGGCCACCGCGCGCCCTACGTAGTCATCGCGATCCTCGCCATTCAGCGACCAGCCATCGCCCGGCAGGCGCTCCGTTCCGGTCCAGCGGGCAGCGGGCTCGATGTCGGTGTCGGTGTCCGTGTCGG
>DDSR01000038.1 GCA_002343455.1 Deltaproteobacteria bacterium UBA2385
TCCCCGGGACAGAGGTCGCAGAGGTCGCCCGAGCCGTCCCCGTCGATGTCGGACTGGGTCGGGTTGGAATCCGCCGGGCAGTTGTCGCAGAGGTCGCCCGTCCCGTCGGCGTCGCTGTCCAGGTTGCCGGGGTCGTTGATGTCCGGGCAGGAGTCGCAGGCGTCCCCCAGCCCGTCCAGGTCGGCGTCGGCCTGGTCGGGATCCCACTGGTCGGGGCAGGCGTCGCAGAGGTCGCCCACGCCGTCCCCGTCGCGGTCGGCCTGCTCCAGGTCGACGATCTCCGGGCAGACGTCGCAGGCGTCGCCCAGGCCGTCCCCGTCGCTGTCGGCCTGGTCCGTGTCCGGCGTCAGCGGGCAGCTGTCGCAGGCGTCGCCGACCCCGTCCCCGTCGCGGTCGGCCTGGTCGGGGTTGCTGACGACCAGGCAGTTGTCGCAGGGATCCCCCACCTCGTCGCAGTCCTGGTCGAGCTGGTCGGGGTTGTAGTCCAGGGGGCAGTTGTCACAGACCAGGCTGACCCGGACCGTCGGGCTGTCCCCCTCGGGCCAGGACAGCTCGCCCGCCGCCAGCCCGTCCTGGTCCGGGTCCAGGTCGAGCAGGGGGATGTCGCAGCCGTAGCTGCCGTAGTCGTAGTAGTAGTCCGCGCTCTGCAGCGGCAGGCCGTCGGCGTCGGTGCTGGCGAGGCAGTCCGGGTCTGCCAGGTTGACCGCCCGCTCCTCGTCGGCCGGGATCCCGTTGCAGTTCAGATCGGCCTGCCCGTCGCCCCAGCAGGCCTCGGCCCGGGCCCCGGGAGCTCCCGCCAGCAGCAGGAGGAGGAGGAGCGGGCTCATGGCTGACCTCCCGGGAGGGGTTCGGGCAGAGGGGGCGCCTCGCCGGTCCAGGGGATGAGCAGGGGCGGCTGCTCGGCCGAGGCGGTCCCGGCGGGCTGCTGGATGAGGATCTTCAGCTCGACGCGGCGGTTCTCGGCTCCCTCGGCGGCCGGTCCCTGCAAGGGGCGGATCTCGCCCATCGCCCGGAAGCTCAGGCGCTCGGGGGCGATGCCCCGGCCGACCAGCGACTCCCAGACCGCCCGGGCGCGCGAGAGCGACAGCTCGTAGTTGTAGGAGTGGCTGCCCTCCTCGCTGGCGTGCCCCTCGATCAGCAGGTGCACGATGCCCGTCTCGCGAGCCAGCAGCGCGGCCAGGGCGTCCAGGGTCGGCTGCGACTCCAGCAGGATCCGGTTGCTGGCCCGGGCGAACTGGATCGGGTCGCGCACGGTGACCCGATCCTGCTCCACCTGGGCCAGCGGTCGCTCGTCGATCTGCACCACCGGCTCTTCGGGCTCGGGGTCGGGCTCGTCCGCCAGCGCCGGCCGGCCCGGCAGCTCGCGGACCCGCACCAGGGGAGGGGGAGCCTGCGGGGGCGGGCGCCGGGTCCAGGTCGCGGCCATCAGCACCCGCAGCTCGGGCGTGCCGTAGCCGCTGCTCAGGCCTCGCCCGAGGCCCAGGTCCAGGCCGAGGGCCTCGCCCAGGGCGGTCTGCATGCCGACCAGGGCCTCGACCGGGCGCTCCCCGGGGCCCTGGGCCTGCGCGCGCAAGCCGGTCCGCGACAGCAGGGCCGCGTGGAGCAGGGTGCGATCGGGCCGGAGCTGCCAGCCGACGCTCAGCCCGGCGACGAGCTCGTCGGAGAGCACCAGGTCCAGGCCCGAGTCCTGGGTCGTCCGCGCGTCGATGCCCAGGTCCAGGGCGGCCTGCCAGCGCCCCAGGCGCAGCCCGTTGAGCAGGCCGGCCGAGATGCGCGGCTGGCCCTCGCCCATCCAGGCCGAGGCGGCCCCGGTCGGCAGGAAGAGGTCGGCCCGCAGCCCCGAGCGCAGCTTCGAGCCGCGCAGCGGGATCACCCGCATCCCGGCGCGCAGATCTCCCTGCGAGAGGCCGTCGCCCGACAGCTCGGGGAGGTCGCTGCCCCACTGGAAGGCGGCGGGCATCACCACCCGGGCCGAGACCACCTCGCCCAGGTCGGCCGACAGGCCCAGGTGCAGGCCCAGGCGGTTGGCCACGACATCGCTGGCCGCGGAGCCGGACTCGCTGGAGTCCATCCCGCTGGAGTCCAAGACGAGGGGAGCCAGGGACCAGGCCGAGGAGAGGCCGACCCGCAGGACGCCGCCGCCCTCCATCCAGGGGGTGTCGACCCCCAGGGCCGAGGCGGGCGAGGAGGTCGGGCGCAGCAACTCGATGTCCGCCGAGCGCTCCTGGGCCAGCGCCGATCGCTCCAGCACCAGCGCCGCAGATGGGGCGAGGAGGAGGCAGAGGGCGGCGAGGCGAGGGGTCACAGGTCGGTCGGTTCGCTCCAGGCC
This sequence comes from Deltaproteobacteria bacterium UBA2385, assembly GCA_002343455.1. GTDB lineage: Bacteria > Myxococcota_A > UBA796 > UBA796 > UBA2385 > UBA2385. The sequence goes on from DDSR01000038.1 coordinate 2,330, forward strand.
CAAGGTAGCCGTTGCCGACCGGGGGCGCCGCGGGTCCGCCGTGGTTATCGCGCAGGCCCCTCTTGGAGCACCCGTGAGCCTCGTGCTGTTCAGCCTGGGAGCCCTGCTGGCCACGCCCGCCCAGGCCGGACGGCGGGTCAGCCCCGAGCTCCTGCAAGCGCCGGTGCGCATCGGCGTCGAGCTGGAGGTCTCCGGCACCACCCGCCTCAGCCGTGGGGCCGGCGGCGCTCCCGTCGACGATGCCGCCCTGGCCTCGCTCGGCGAGCTCTCCTGGACCGGCGAGCTGGAGCTGGAGCTGCGGCTGGCCCGCCGCTTCCGCGATGGCTCCCTGGGCTGGCTGGTGCGGGTGCTGGAGGCCCGTCGGGAGGCCGATCCGGAGCTCGGCCTCTCCCCCACGAGCGCCTGGGGCCTGCGAGGGCGCAGCATCGAGCTGCGCACCTTCGATGACGGCGAGGTGCTCTCGGTCGAGCCGGGCCGCGAGCTGGTCGGCGCCGACCGCCTGGGGGGCCTCGCCGACCTGCTGGGCCCGCTGCTCTCGCCCCACGCCCCCGCCCTCCGGGTCGATCAGTCTCAGCGACGCACCACCCGCTGGGCGGTGCTCTGGGGCCTCGGCGACGGCCTCCGGGTGCGCCTCAACGCCGAGTGGACCGCCCTCGCCCGCGACAAGAAGGCCGGCACCTGGCGCCTTGGCTGGAGCGGGCCGATCGACGGCCGCGGGCGCGAGTCCCAGGCGCTGGCCCCCGAAGCGGTGCGCGCCACCGAGCTGAAGGGCGAGGCCAGCGGCGAGGCCGTGCTGCTGGACATCCCGCGCCTGCCCGTGCCGCTGCGCCTCGTCGAGCACGAGCTGCGCCTGAGCCGGAGCCTGCGCACGACCTTCCCGCAGGCGGTGGGCGGCCCCGTCGAGCTGGTCCAGGACCAGGCCCTGAAAGCCCACAGCCGGGTGCTGGAGCGAGGCGGGCCCCCGGCGGACGATCCCCTGGGTGGGATCCGGGCGCCGCAGAGCGCGGATCCCCTGGTCGCCGATCGGTCCCCGCTGGACCGGTATGTGGACGCCCCGCGCGCCGCGGCGGCCATGGACGCGCTGGCCCAGGCGATGTCCCCCTGCCTGACGGGCCTGCCGGATGGGGCCTGGCCGCTGACCCTCTGGATCGCCGGATCGGGACAGGGGCTGAGGCTGGAGGCCCAGGGAGCCCCCCCCGAGGTCGAGCGCTGCCTGGAGCAGGCGCGCCAGGGCCTGCGGCTGCCGCCGACCGAGGACGAGCAGGTCGAGCTGCGTGGCACGGTGCTGCTGCGCCAGGGTCGCGCCGAGGCCGTCCCCGGCGTGCAGCTCCTGCCGCGCCGCGCGGAGCTCGGGCTGCTGCTCCTCCCCTGGTGGGAGGACGCCGCCGCCACCCAGCGGCGGCTGGTCGCGCTCGGGTTGGTACCGCCCGTGGACCCCCCTCAAGGGTGGTAGAGTGGACAGCCGATGCGCCGATCGCCCTCCCACAGCGTCCTGAGCCTGGTCGCCGACGCCCTCACGCAGGCGTCCAGCCCCGCCGAGGTCCTGGGAGTCCTCCCCTCCCTGGCCGCCCCGCTCCCACCGCTGCGGCAGTCCGAGGACGGGCAGTGGAGCCTCCTCTCCGCCTGCGGGGAGGAGCTCGTCGGGCCGGTGGTGGAGCGGGTCCTCCGGCTGGCGGGGCGCCCGCTCCCCGGATCGGACGCCCGCAGCGCCGCCCTCCGCCAGCGGGTGGTCGGGCTGGCCCTCGAGGGGGGCTACGAGTCGCTGGACGGCAGCAGCAGCATCGCCCTGACCCTGGTGTACCTCGCCCGCGCGGCCATCTGCGGCGGCTCCGGCCTGCTCGCCACCCTGGGCGAAGACCACCAGTCGGCGCTGCGGGGCCTCGCCCGCAAGGTCGCGGCGATGCCTCCGGCCGAGCTCGGCGTGCTGATCCGGACGGTCGGCGCGGGCCTCAGCCGGACGCTGGACGAGGCCCGCTCCGAGGTCCAGGCGATGGGCGCGCGGGCCGACGGCCTCGCCCTGGCCGACGAGCTGCTGGCCCAGGGGCTGCTGTTGGTGCCCGAGCGCAGCCGACAGGACCTGAGCGCCCTCGGGCTCGCCGCCGACGCCCGCCGCCTGGAGGTCGGGATGGTCCTGCTCGACCGCCTGATCCTGCTGGGGGTCGGCTCGGACGGTCGCCTGCTCGGTCCCCGCGGACCGCTGCGCGACGCCGCCTGCGACCTGCTGCTGGTCCCGCGCGGCGAGCGCGCCGTGCAGGCCTTCGTCGTCGCCCTGCGGCTGGACGCCCTCGCCGGACGGCTGGAGTCCAGCCCGGTCGCCGGCCGCGCCCAGGCCCTGATCGGCGCCGCCTGGCACCAGCTCGTCGCCGACGCCCCCGATGCGCTGCACCAGCGGGTGGGCTGCCTGGGCCTCTCCACCTTCACCAGCGGGCTCGACGCCGTCGCCTTCGCCGAGCGCTCCACCCGGACCCTCTCCGGCCCGCGTTTCCTGGACGCGGGCGAGGCCGCCCCGGCCTTCGAGGTCGGCCCCGATGTGCGGGTCAGCGCCGGCATCGCCTGGGGGCGCATCCAGGGCGGGACCGACGGCCGCAGCGTCGCCCTGGACGGCCGGGTCGTCGGCCGGGCGCTGGCGCTTGCGGCCACCCGGCCAGCGATCGGCGCCGCCGTGCGACACCTGGGACGAGAGTCGGGTGGAGGCGTCCACATCGACGCCGAGGCCTCGGCCCAGGTGATGGTCGAGGCCGCGGCGCAGGGCCGGTGCATCGCCGCGGTCGGCCCGGTCGTCAGCCCCGATGGGACCCCCTTCGCCTGCCAGGGAGTCTGGGAGTCGCTGGGCCGCCAGCTCGTCCTGGTTGGAGAGGCGACCGCGCTGCTGGTCTCGGTGGACGAGGGCACCTTCGGGCCCGGTCGAGGCCTGCCCGGGACCGAAGACGAGAGCGAGCCCATCGCCCTGGTCGCCCCGAGCTCAGACGAGGCGGGTCGGGCCGCCCGGGCGCGCTGGCCCTCGGTCGATCTGCTGGCCACCGACAGCCTGCTCGGCGAGCGGGTGGCGGGCCCCGCGGACCCTGCCCGCGACTCCGGGGGCCCCTGGATCGGGGCGGCCAACGCCGATGACGAGCACGAGGTCCCCGCCTGGGACGCCACCGGCTTCTCCTTGCCCGAGTACTCCCAGGACATCAACGCCGAGGACCTGATCGCCCAGCTCGACGCCCATGAGGACCCGATCTCCTACTCCCTGGAGGTCGATGACGACTACGGCTTCGAGGACGAGGAGCCCGCCCGAACCGGTCGCGGGGCATCCGGGGCCGTCCTGGCAGAGGCGCCCCCTGGCCGCCCGATGCAGATGCGCAGCATCCTGCCCGAGGATCTCGACGTCTTCGCCTTCCCGGGCATGGACGGCGCCGCCGGCCCGCGCACCCGCCCCATCCCCCGGCTGGAGGCCGAGCCCCGCTCGGGCAGCGAGGACATCTTCCAGGTGGAGGCGGCCGACCCGGGCTCCAACGGCGCCGAGCCTGCCGCGGACTCACCCCAGAGCGCCGTCCAGGGCAGCCCGCCGCCTCGCCGGGCCTCGACCACCATCCCCGTCCGCGACCTGGCCAACCTCTTCCTTGGTTATGTCGTCTTCAGCGACGGCTCCGGCGGCTACACCTTCGGCCTGCGGGACGGCAACCGGGTCCGCGACGCGCACTGCTACGAGACGCTGGGTGACACCGAGGCCGCTTATCGGGCATTCTTGCAAGCGAAGGTCGCCGAAGGCCTGGTCCCCAGGCTGGACCTCTGGAGCCCGCTCCCCACCGGCGCCCGCCTGGAACCCCTTGATCCTGCCCTGCTCCAACGCGCCTACCTGGCGATGGTGAACCCATGAACCGCACCCTCCGCTCCCTGGCCTCCGGCCTGCTGCTCTGCCTGCCCCTGGCCCTCGCCTGCGGCGACAAGGACGACGGCGGCGACCTCCCCCAGGCCGATCCGCCCGACGTCACCGGCACCTACCAGGCCACCATCGGCGGCACGACCGGCTGCGAGAACGACCCGAGCTGGATCAACGACTGGGCCACCGGGCCCCTGCGCATCACCGGCACCGCCGACGCCCTGGAGTTCGACTTCGGCGAGGAGATGATCTTCTCCGGCTCGATCGACACCTTGGGTCGGTACCGCTTCGAGGGCGAGGTCATCTTCAACGCCGCCGTGCTCGACGTCGTCAACGAGGGCAGCATCGCGCTGGATCCCGACTACGACGGTGAGCGCTGGCTGCTGGAGGGCATGTTCGAGGTCGAGGTCGACGACGACGAGTTCGACACCAACAACTGCACCATCACCGGCCCGGTCCAGGCCGTCGAGCTGGTAGGGGCCTGAGATGCTGCTGCTGCTCGCTGGCCTCGCCGCGACCGTCCAGGCGGCGGAGCTCAGCCTGGGGCTGGGGGCCGACCTCGTCGTCGATCCGGCCGGCCAGGTCGAGCCGCTCAGCGACAGCCGCGCCGGCTTCGGCGGGGCCCTGCGCGCGCCTCTTCGCATCGAGCTGGGGCAGGGGGCGGCCCTGCGAGTGGCCTTGGCCAGCAGCCTCAGCCGGGGCCACGACCGGGTCGAGTGGCAGCAGTACGAGGGCGCCGTGACCTTCTACAGCGACGACCACTGGACCCTGGTCAACAACACCTCCCTGACCGTGGGCCCGACCGTCGACATCGGGCGCTGGGAGGGGCCCAAGCCCTACGTCGGCGCGGGCGTGGGCGCCGCCCTGGTGACCCATCATCACAGCTTCTCGGGCGACGCTGCCGTGCTGCTCGATCCCGAGCAGGGCGACCTCAGCCGGGGCACCCACATCGACCCCTACACCCGGCAGGTGGCCCCGCTGGCAGAGCTGCTGGCGGGCGTGCGGATCCCGACGTCGGGAGCGTTCGCCATTGAGGTCGAGGCGGGCTACACGGTCTCGTTCCTCGCCGAGGCCGCGCTGAAGAAGGCCCGCCCCGAGCTCGACGCCACGCGGGTAGCGCATGGCCTCGATGCGATGCGGATCGGACTGGCGGCGGCCTTCCCCCTCTGAGTTCCGGACGTGTCGCCATGAAGCTCTACCGAATGAAGGTCCCCGAGATCGCCCACCAGGTGATCGAGAAGCTGGTCAACGCCGAGATGATCGACGTCTCGCCCGAAGGCCGGGCCGAAGCCGAGCTCGACCTCGTCGCCATCATGGAGGAGTACCTCCGCCGCGACCACGACCTGCGCGAGGCCGTCCGCGAGCATATGTCCTCGCTGAACATGCCCTACGACCAGTACGGCAAGGTGCGGGGCCAGTTCGCCACCGATTGGGGCCACCCCGTCGGCAACGACGTCGAGCGCTACCTGACCCGCCAGTTCATCGAGAACTTCATGATCTCGCGCTGGATCGAAGAGGTCTTCGCCGACGACAAGGAGATCCACCGCGCCGTGATCGACGTCCTCAACGCCAACAACGTCGACGAGCGCGTGCTGCGGGACGAGGCCCGCGAGCGGGTCAAGAACCTCACCGAGGGCACCGTCGAGTTCGAGCTGGCCCTGTCGGAGGCCATGCGCGACGTCAAGAAGCGCCACGGGCTCATCCGCTGAGCCTGCTGCTGCTCCTGGCCTGGGCCTGCGGCTCCGATCCGGGGCCGCTGGCTCCCCAGCCCAAACCTGAAGCGCCCTCCGTCGACGCCAGCCAGGCCCGGGAGCAGGCCCAGGCGCTGGCCGGCCAGGTGCAGGGCGGCGAGCTCCGGGTCGAGGGCGGCGAACCCCTGCCCGTGATCCTGATCTGGGAGGGCATCGGCGCCCTCCACAAGGGCTTCTTCAGCGACGGGACCGCCCGGACGGCGCTCTCCGTCGGGCTGGGGGGCACGCTCAAGCCCCCGGCCAACATCTACGTTCGGCACGACAACGAGAAGTTCATCGGCAGCGTCCGGCTGCGCTTGCTGCCCCAGACCCTGGCCCTTCCCGTGCGGCGCGAGGGGGACCTCGTCGCCCTCCAAGACCTCAGCCCCATCCTGCAGGCCCTGGCCAGCTACCGCACCGACATCGCCCAGCGCTTCGACGTCCGCATCGCCAGCTTCTCCGTCGGCATCGAGAGCTTCCGCGGCAGCACAAGCTGCATCTTCGGGGTCACGGGCGACGCCCCCGCCGACGGTCGGGTCGTCGACCCCTGCGTGCAGATCAACGGCCAGGCGCGCTGCGGTCAGCCCGAGGCGGGCGGGGTCAGGTTCGAGCCCGAGCACGCCAGGGCGGTGGCGGAGTGCTTGGACTTGTGAGGCGGACGGCGCGACCCTTCCGAGGGCCGCTGGACCTGTGAGCGGGCCGGCGCGACCCTTCCCTCCCCCCGCTCGCGAGGGGAGGTGGCCCGAAGGGCCGGAGGGGGGGGCTGCTGGACCT
>DDSR01000404.1 GCA_002343455.1 Deltaproteobacteria bacterium UBA2385
GGGCTTCCGCACCATCGGCCGCGTTTTCCCGGGCATCGACGCCGCCATCCTGCCGCTGGGCGCCTTCGCCCCGCGCTGGATGATGCAGCAGCAACATATGGACCCCGCCGAGTCCGTCGCCGCCTTCCAGATGCTGGGCGCCCGCCACCTGCTGGGCATGCACTGGGGCACCTTCGACCTGACCGACGAGCCCCTGGACCACGGGCCCTTCGAGGTCCTGCCCGCCGCGGTCCAGGCGGCCGCCGTGGACCCGCGGGCCATGCAGGTCCTGGCGCACGGGGGGGTCATGGCCCTGGGCGAGGAGGAGCGGGTGATCGGGGCCGCGGGGGTGCCGGGGTTGGGGCTGTAGGGGGGCGCAGCGCCTCGGGCGACTATACTCTCCCCGTGCTTCCCCTCCTGCTCGCCTGCGCCCCCACCCCCGGCGGCGGCGACACATCCGACGCAGGCGAGGCCCTGGTCGTGGTGACCTTCAACACCGGCACCACCGAGGGCGTCGGTCAACACGACGACGGCGACGGCTACGGACCCGAGCAGGCCGCCCTCTCCGATCTGTACTACGGCGACGGGCTGGCCTGGAGCGCCGCCGTGGAGTCCACCCGGGCCTTCCTGGCTCAGGTCCAGCCCGACCTCATCGCCTTCCAGGAGGTCTTCTGGTCCGGCGAGTGCCCCGGCATCCCGACCGAGGCCTGGCCCGGCTTCGTCTGCGAGGCCTGGCGAGAGGGGGATCCGACCGTGGCCCAGGTCCTCCTCGGCGAGGGCTACCAGGTGGCCTGCCACCCCGGCAAGCCCGACAAGTGCCTGGCCGTGCGGACCGCGCGGGGCCGCTTCGCCGGCTGCGAGGAGGAGCTCTGCCTGGACGGCCTCGAGGGCACCCCCGTCGAGGGCTGCGGCAGCGGCGCCCGGGTGGCCCGCGGCCGGATCGAGGCGCTCGACCTGACCGTGGTCGGCGTCCACGGCAGCTCGGGCATCGACGCCGAGGAGCAGGCCTGCCGCGTGGCCCAGGTCGAGCAGGTCTTCCTGGACCTGGGCGACGGTCGCCCCGGCGCCGACGGCGCGCACACCCTGGTGCTCGGCGACCTCAACACCGATCCCTACCGCTTCGCCAGCTTCGATCAGAGCGCGGCGCGGTGGAACGACTTCGTCGGCGAGGGCCTGCCCATGCAGTGGATCAGCCCGGTCGGCCCCGACGCGCCCGGCAGCTACGGGGGGGTGGCCGACATCGACCACGTGGCCAGCGACAGCTTCACGGGGGCCTGCTGGCACGGGGGGCTGGACGGTCGGCCCGAGCCCTACCCCTACAGCCTCTTCGATCACCGGCCCGTGGTGTGTACGGTGACCCCCCGCTGAGACGAGCCCCCCCCGTGGGGCGGGTTGACGAGCCCCAGCGCCCCGTGCACGATGCGCCATGCTCCCCGACCCTGCCCAGCTCGCCGCCGCCCAACTGCGGGCCTACAACGCCCACGACCTCGACGCCTTCTGCGCCTGCTACGACCCCGAGGTCCGGGTGCTGGAGGCCGACGGTCGCGAGTCCCTGCGCGGCATGGAGGCCTTCCGCGCCCGCTACGCCGCCCTCTTCCAGGGCTGGGAGGAGGTCGGCGCCGAGGTCGACCAGCGCATCGTGGCGCCCCCCCACGCGATCGACGACGAGCGCTGGTGGCGCTCCCGTCCGGCCACCGGCGAGCGGCGGTCCGGCCGGGTCCTGGTCCGCTACACCGTCGGTGCGCTCGGCATCCACACCGTCCAATTCTTCCCGGTAGAGCCCTCATGAAGGTCTACATCTGTGCGGACATGGAAGGCGCCACCGGCATCGTCCATCGCGACCAGCTCATGCCCGACGGCGGGCCGGCCTACGCCGCCGGCTGCGCCCTGCTCACCGCCGACGTGCTGGCCACCTGCGAGGGCGCGATCGAGGCCGGTGCCACGGAGATCCTCATCTCCGAGGGCCACGCCCATATGCGCAACATCGCGATCGAGGCCCTGCCCCCCCAGGCTCGCCTCGTCCGCGGGCCCGCGCAGTGGCCGCAGAAGCCCCTCTGCCAGATCGCCGGCCTGGACGAGCGCTTCGACGTGGCCCTCTTCGTCGGCTTTCACAGCCGGGCGGGGACACCGGGCGGGCTGCTCTCGCACACCTGGGCGGGGGCCATCGTCCACGAGATCACCGTCAACGGCCGGATCGTCGGCGAGACCGCCATCAACGCGCTGATCTGCGGGTCGATGGGGGTGCCGGTCGGCATGGTGGCCGGGGCGGACGACCTCTGCGCCGAGGCCAGGGCCGACCTGCAGGACTGCGGCCCGGTCGAGCTCGTCTGCACCAAGGAGACGCTCGGCTTCAACCTCGCCGCCTGCCACGGGCCGCGCTTCACCGGCCCCGCGCTGCGCCGCGCCGCCGCCTCGGCCTGCCGCCTCGCCGCTACCGGTCAGCTCCGGCCGCTGGTGGTGGAGGGCACCGTTACGGCCACACTGGAGACCCACCGCCGCGAGATGGCCGACCGCATGATGCTCGCCACCCCCGGGCTGCGGCGGGACGGGCAGCGGCGGGTCCTCGCGGAGGCCGGGCGAGCCGACGAGGCGCTCTCCATGCTGTGGCGGGCGGTGACCGAGGCCTTCCACGAGCCCCAGGCCTGGCTGCGCTGAGGGGGGGTTCGGGGGCGCGGGGGTCCCGGGCCGGACCATGGTCGGCTCATTGTTCGATCGTGTTCGGGACCCTGTTCGACGGGGACGCTCTACCTGGGGGTCGTTCGTCACCCCAACCCTGGAGCCTCCCATGACCCGCACCGCCCTCCTCCCCTGCGCTTCCTCCCTCCTGGCCGCCCTGGCGCTCGGCGGCTGCGTCGACGGGGCCCAGCCCGTCCACGGCACCTCGGCCGAGCCCTCGATGGGCGCCGCGGCGCAGGCGGTGGCCACCGCGACCCCCTACGAGGAGCGCATCGTGCTCGAGCTGGTCAACAGCGCCAGCGAGCAGACCCTGGACGAGGACGCCCGCCTGGACAGCCGCGCCGCCCGCAACATCGTCGCGCACCGCGCCGGCCCCGACGGCGTCGACGGGACCGCCGACGACGACCGCTTCGACTCCTGGGCGGAGCTGGACGCGATCTCCTACGTCGGCGACACCGCCCTGGCCCTCCTGGTCGACTACGCCCTCACGATCTACGGGCCCGAGGAGGTCGAGGAGGTCGCGGTGCTGGTCCACGGCGTCGCCGAGGGCAGCCCGGCGGCCATCGCCATGCTGGTGCTCGCCAACGGCCTGTCCGAGGCCGAGCTGGACGAGGACGTGGCCCTGGACAGCCGCGCCGCCGGCAACATCGTCGCGGCCCGCGAGGCCGGCGCCATCGCCAGCCTGACCGAGCTCGACTCGATCGCCTATGTGGGCGGCGCCGCCTTCGACCGGCTCTACGACTATGGCCTCGACCAGGGGCACATCCGGGAGGAGGGCTGCAGCGACGGCCTGGTCTGGATCGCTGGCGGCGGCGAGTTCGCGAGCCCGGCGGCGGCCACCTCGGCGGCCGACCCCGGGGACGTGGTCTACCTGTGCGCGGGGAGCTGGACCGAGCAGGTCTCGATCGAGACCCGCATCCAGCTCGTCGGCCTGGAGGGGGCCGCGCACAGCGTCATCGACGCCGACGAGGCGGGCAGCGCGCTGACGGTGAACGCGGCGGACGTGACCGTCAGCGGCCTCACGCTGACCGGCGGACGCGGCGGCGGCGCCGGGGCGATGACCGGCGGCGGGGTGCACGTGGGTCACGCGGCGGACGGCTTCACGCTGCGCGACGCCATCGTCACGGGCAACCGGGCGGACTCCGGCGGAGGCCTGGCGCTGGAGGCGGACGCCACCCTGGAGCGGGTCACGGTGAGCGACAACCAGGCGTCGGGCTCCTACGGCCAAGGCGGCGCCATCGTGGTCTACTCGGCCCGCCTGACCGGCATCGACCTGGTGCTGTCCGACAACGTCGCCAAGCGCGGAGGGGCGCTCTACCTGTACCACCCCACCTCGGAGGCCGAGCTGGAGGGGGGGACGATCGAGGGCAACGAGGCGACCGGCGGCTGGGGAGGCGGGGTCTTCGCCGCCGGGCCCATCCACCTGACGGACACCACCATCGACGGCAACACGGCCGACCGGGGCGCCGGCGTCTACCTCAGCGCCGAGGGTACGAGCTCGCGGCTGGATGGCGCCGTCCTGAGCCGGAACGCGGCGGCCAGCGGCAACGGGGCCCTGGCCTTGTCGCGGGGCACGCTGGAGGTCGCCAACACGGACTGGGGCGCCGGCCTGCTGGACAACAGCCCGAACGACCTGGTCGGCTACGACGGGGGCTGGACCGCCTTGACGACCACCTCCACCTTCCGCTGCGTGGCGACCAGCGGAGATGTGCGCTGCAGCTACTGAGCGGGCCCGGCCCAGGCCCGGACCGCCGCGAGGCGGGTCGCGCAGGCCCGGCCGGCCTCGCCGAGCGCCTGGGCCAGGGCCAGGCCCCGGTCCACCCGGGAGCGCGCCTCCGCCGGATCGCCGGCCTCCTGCCAGAGCTCGGCCGCGCGGGTGAGCAGGTCGAGGGCGTTGGAGCGGTACCCGACCGCGGCCATCCCCTCCGCGGCGAGGTCGAGCTGGGCGAGGGCCGCCTCCAGCCGCCCTCGGCTGAGGAGCACCTCGGCCAGGGAGCCTCGGGCGTCGTGCTCGACGCCGCGCCACCCTCCTCGCTCGGCCAGGGAGATGGCGCGACGCAGGCCCTCTTCGGCCTCGGCGGGGGCGCCGCGCAGCACGTGCAGCCGCCCGAGGTTCGCCAGGCACAGCGCCTCCAGGCGGCGGTCGGCCACGCGGCGGGCCAGGGCGAGCGCCTCGTCGAGCAGGGCCATCGCCTCCTGCGCCCGCCCGTGTCGCGCATGGGCGATGCCGGAGTTCATCAACGCGCTGGCCAGGGCCACGGGTTGACCGGCCCCGCGGAGCAGGTGGACCGCCCGCTGAAGGGCCGCGAGGGCGCCCTCCAGGTCGCCGCCGGCCGCCCGCAGGTTGCCCAGGTTCACCAGGACGCGGACCTCGCCGGGGCCGTCCCCGGCCTCCCGGATGAGATCCAGCGCCCGCCCCGCCAGGCTCTCGGCCGCATCGAGGTCGCCGCGCACCCGGGCGCCCTCGATCAGCAGGCGCAGGAAGCCCGCTTCGCGGTGCGCGTCGCCGGTCGCGGTCGCCAGCTCCAGCCCCTGGCGGGCCAGCGCCTCCAGCTCCGGGTAGGAGGCCTGCTGGCGGAGCCACGCGGCCGTCAACAGCGCATCCAGCCGCTCCCCATCGGTGCGCGCGGCGCCCACCGCGCGGTCGGCCAGGGCGCGTGCCTCGGTCCCGCGGCCGGCCCGGTCCGCCAGCCGCGCGGCAGCCAGGTCCAGCCGCGACGGGCGCTCCGGGGCGAGCGCCGCCGCGACGGCCTCGATCAGCTGCAATCCCAGCGCCGCCGGGCCGACCTGCCGGCGCACCTCGGCGGCGGCGACGGCACAGTCCAGCGCGAGGTCGGCCTGGCCGGTGGCCAGGGCGTGCACCGCGGCCACGTGCAGGTCGGCCAGCGCGGCGACCCGCCGCGAGCGGGCGCCCACGTCGACCTCGGCGCGCCGCACGGCCTCCACCGCGCCGAAGCGCGCGGCCCAGCGGGCGTGGCGGTCCCGCGCCTGCCGGAGCAGCGCGGGCGCGCCCTCCTGGCGGGCGAAGGCCCGGACCGAGGCCAACAGCGACAGCCGAGGCCGGGAGTCGTGGCGGGCGACGACCAGGCTGTGCTCCACGAGGTGCAGGACCCGATCCACCGGGGTCGGCCCCCCGCCGTCGCCGCACACCAGGTCCTCGGCGTCCTCCACCTCGAAGGCCCCCTCGAAGGCGGACAGCTCGACCAGGGCCTCTCGCGCCCAGGGCTCCAGCAGGCTCCAGCTCCAGCGCAGGGTCCGCTCCACCGTCCCCTGCCGGGTCTCTCGCCGGGTGTCTCCGTGGTCGCCTTGCAGCAGGTCGAGGTGCAGGTTGTCGCGTGCCAGCAGGTCCTTCACCTCGAAGACAGGGAGCCGGGCGGCGGCCAGCTCGAGCGCCTGGGGGATGCCATCGAGCAGCCCCACCAGGCGGCGAACAGCCTCGCGCGAGGCCGGGGCGTCGAGGTCGCTCCACGGGTCCACGGCGCGGGCCCGCTGGAGGAAGAGCGCGACCCCGGCGGCCTCGTCCAGCGGGTGCAGAGGCACCAGCTGCTCGCCGCTCACCCGCAAGGGCCGCCGGCCGGTGGTCAGGACGCGCAGCCCTGGCGCCGCGGCCAGCCAGGCGGCGACGTCGAGCCCCAGGCCGTCGAGGTGCTCGGTCGTGTCGAGCAGCAAGAGCAGCGGCCCCGCGCCGTCGAGCACGGCGCCCACCGAGGCGGCGTCTCCGTCTTCGCCGGAGAGCCCCAGGGAGGCGCACACCCGAAGGCCGGCCTCGCTGCGAGAGGGCGCATCGGCCAGCGCGGCGAAGGCCACCGGCAGCGTGGCGCCGCGCGCGAGCTCGGCCACCAGGCGCGTCTTGCCCACCCCACCGGGCCCGACGACGCTGACCAGGCGACCGCGTTGAAGCGCCTCCTCCAGCATCGCCTGCTCCCGGGGGCGCGGCACGAAGCCGTCCAGCCAGACCGGCGCCGGGCTCAGGCTGGCGTCGGGCGCGGGCTCCTCCGCCGCGGCCACCTCGGCCACCAGGCGCCAGCCCACGCCCTGGACGGTGAAGAGGTGCCGGGGCTCGCCCGGGTCCGGCTCCAGCTTCTGCCGGAGGCGCCGCATGGCCACGGGCACGGCCTCGGACCGCACGCCCGCCCGGAAGCCCCACACCCTGCGCTCCAGCTCCTCGCGGCTGACCGCCTCGTTCGCGCGCTCGCCGAGGTAGCGCAGCGCGGCCACCTCGGACTGGGTCAGGGGGAGGGTGGTCGCGTCCTCGCCCTCTCCTACGCGTACGAAGGCGTGGTGGAGGTTGACCACCCGGTCGCTGAGCTGGAGCTGCGCGGCTGCCATGTCCGGGCGATAACCGCACGCGGGAGGCGTTGGCCGTAGGCCGTGACCAAGCTCCGCTCAGGCGGTGGCGCCCGACAGGCTCGCGTCGTCGAGGTCGGGTGTGCCCCATCTCCCAGACCGCCGCCGTCGGTGCCGCGCTCCCCGGGAGCAGGCGCACGACTCGAACCACGACGCCACGGCGTGGACGGTCGACGCCGCCTGGACGGAACCGTGGATCTGTCCACGCTGGGCGAGCCGAGCACGTCGGAATCGTTCCCCGGTTTCAGCGCCGGGGGCAAATGGCTCATCGGCATTCGCTCGCGGTACCCCCCAGCGGACCGGGCCCGAGCACCCAGCCACCCAACACCCGCCTCTGCCCGCCGTCTGCTACCCTCGCCTCACCCTCCCGAGGCCTCGCCGTGCACCTCCTGCTCCTCCTCCTCCCCGCCGCCCGCGCGGCCACCTGGACCGTCAACGCCGACGGCAGCGGCAGCGCCGCCACGCTGACCGCGGCGATCAACCGCGCGGCCGACGGCGACCTGATCCTGCTGGGCGAGGGGACCTTCTCGGTGGCGGCCGACCTGGGCAGCAAGTCCCTGACGGTGCAGGGCCAGGGCGCCGATCTGACGGTGCTGGTCGGCAGCAGCACGGCCAGCGCCACGCTCAGCAGCACCGGCAGCTCCCGGGTGGAGTCGCTGACCCTGCAGAACCCCGACGGGCGGACCGTCTCGGTCCAGGGCGGCAGCCTGACCCTCTCCGGCGTCCGCATCGACAGCCCCGGCGCAGACACGCTGGACGGCTCGGCGATCCAGGTGCAGGCCGGCGAGGCGGTGCTGGAGTCCAGCGAGATCGACGGCGGCAGCGCCCACTACGGGATGGTCTACCTCGCCTCCGGCACCCGGCTGGTCGCCACCGACAGCAGCTTCAGCAGCTCCTCCGCCGCCTTCGGCGCCGCCATCTTCGCCAGCGGGGCCACGGTCGAGCTGGAGGGGGTCCGCTTCGACCGGCTGGCCTCCAGCTACGCCGGGGGCGCCGTCTACCTGACCGGCGCGACGCTGAGCGCGGTGGACACGACCTTCTACGGCAACCTCAGCGGGGCGGGCCACGGGGGCGCCATCTACGGCGACTACTCCGCGGTGGCGCTGGAGGGCGGCAGCTTCGAGCTCAACGCCAGCTCGGAGTACGCCTCGGGCTACTACGGGGGGGCGATCTACATGCACGACTCGACCCTGAGCGCCCGCCAGACCGTCTTCAGCGAGAACTACAACTATTACGGAGGGGCCCTCTTCCTGGCGCGCACCGAGACGGAGTTCGAGCAGGTCGAGCTGCTGGACAACTGGGGGTACGCGGTGGGAGGACTGTACTTCCAAGGACCGGCCAGCCTGGTGGACCGCGGCAGCGCCTGGGAGGGCAACTGGTCCTACTACGGCGCCGGCGGACTGTTCGCGACCAACTACTACAACGTCGACGTCGAGGGCAGCACCTTCCTGGAGAACTCGGCCACCTACTCCTACGGCGGGGGCGCCTATCTGTACTACATCGGCAGCAGCAGCTGGACCGATGTGGTCTTCCAGGACAACTACGCCTACTACTCCGCGGGAGGTCTGCTGCTGGGCAGCGGTTACGGCAGCGACCGCGTCCAGGGCTGCACCTTCGAGGGCAACGAGGCCGCCAACGAGCGCGGCGGCGCGCTGCACTCCAACTACTACAACCTGGTCCAGATCCTGGACAGCACGTTCTCCCTCAACGAGAGCTACAGCGACGGCGGCGCCATCGCGGCGCTGTACTCGGGCCTGATCATCCGCAACTCCGCGTTCACGGACAACCGCACCACCACCGGCCAGGGCGGCGCCGTCTACAGCTACTACGGCCCCGGCTACGGCGCCGAGGCGGTCGTGGAGAACAACGACTTCACCGGCAACGAGGCCCGCTGGAACGGCGGCGCGGTGGCCAGCTACTACGATCAGCTCCGCGTCAGCGGCAACCGCTTCCACGTCAACTCGAGCGGCGACTCGGGGATGGGCGGGGCCCTGCTGGTCACCGAGGCCAGCGCGCTCCAGGTCGAGCGCAACACCTTCTCGGGCAACACCGCCAGCTATGGCGGCGCCGCTTACGCCTACGGGCCGATCGCCGGCGGCGGGAGCTGGACCAACAACCAGTTCATCGAGAACACCGCCACGATCGGCGGCGCCCTGATCCTCAGCGAGGACGGCGGCCAGGTCCTGAACAACGCCTTCGTCGGCAACACCGGCGTGGAGAGCGTCGGCGCGCTCGGCCTGGTGCTGTCCCCGGCCACGGTCCTGAACAACCTCTTCGCCTGGAGCGAGTCGGGCGAGGCCCTCTACGCCTTCGACGAGGAGTCCGCCCGGGGCGGGGTCTTCGACCACAACGCCTTCTTCGAGCTGGGCGGCGGGGTCACGGGCGGCTCGCTGGCGGAGGGCCGCATGGGAGACGGCTCGCTCTTCGACCTGGACCCCCTGCTCTCCTCCTACCGCTCCGGCGCCTCCGTCGACAGCCAGATCCTGGTCCCCCTGCGGGACAGCCCGCTGCTGGACGCCGGCTCCTCCACCCTGCTCGACCCCGACGGCGGCCCCAGCGACATCGGGGCCTGGGGAGGCCCCGGCATCGTCGTCGAGGACGCCGACGCCGACGGCTGGGACAACTGGGTGGACTGCGACGACGCCGAGCCCCTGGCGCACCCAGGCGGGGTCGAGACCTGGTACGACGGGATCAACGGCGACTGCCTGTCCGGCAGCGACTTCGACGCCGACCAGGACGGATACGATGTGCAGCCCTACGGCACGGACTGCGACGACGGGGACGCCACTGTCCACGAGGGCTGCGACGACACCGCGGTGGACACGGGCGGGGACGGAGGCAGCGACTCGGGCGACGGGGGCGGCCAGCCGGGCGATGGGGGCCAGGACCGCCCCAAGCTCGACAAGGACGAGGCACCCGAGGGCTGCGGCTGCGCCAGCGGGGCGGGCGGCCCCGGAGGCCTCGGCCCGCTGGCGCTGGTCCTCCTCCCCGCCCTCACCATCCGGCGCCGCCTCAGACAGTGAGGCTGGCCTGAGGCTTCGCCTCAGGCAATGAGCCCCGCGATGCCCTCGACCCCGGTCAGGTGGTCGCCCGGGTCGATGTCGGCGGCCATCAGGATGGTGGCGCCCAGCTCCTCGACGTTCAGGTCGTGCCCGTCCTCGTACAGCTCGCCAGTCGCCCGGTCGACCCGCTTGCCGTAGTAGAAGGCGTCGAAGTCCCCGACGACCCGGCCGCCGGTGATGCGCGGTCCGACCATCAGGGCCGAGGTGTAGGGCCAGTGGTCCTTGCCGTCGGTCGCGTTGAGCTGCGGGGTCCGCCCCATCTCGGAGAGCACGACTACCAGCGTCTCGTCGGCCAGGCTGCCGCCGCCGGTGCCCGGGGTGGCCTGCAGCAGCGTCATCAGGTCGACGAGGTGCCCGAAGAGGGACTCGAAGTTGCTGGACTGGGTCAGGTCGTTGTCGGTGTGCGTGTCCCAGCCGTAGCCGCCCGACAGCATCGCGCAGCGGCTGATGCCCATGGAGAGGGCCTGGGTGGCCAGCTCGAGCTGGGCGCCGAGGTCCGCCCCGCCGCTCCAGTCGAGCACGTGCGCCAGGTCCTTCAGCTCGCGGCCGCGGTCGTGGGCGACCCGGTAGTACTCGGCCCGCTCCCGCATCGAGGCCGAGGCGTCGCCCTTGGCCACCGCCCCCAGCCGCCGGGCGAGGTAGGCGTCCATCCGCGCCTCGGCGGCGGAGACGGGCCGGCCCGTGCGGGCGTCGCTCCAGTCGATGATCGAGCCCGAGAGCAGGCCCTCGAGCTGCCCGGAGCTGCCGGTGCGGGTGACCGCCGAGCCGGCCTGGCCGGGGTAGGCCGGACCCTGGATGACGATGTGGGGCAGGGCGTAGCTCTCGGCGCGGGAGTGGCCGATGATCGAGGGCCAGTCGGCCCGCTCGCTGCTGGTCGAGCCGGTCATCACCAGGCGCAGACAGTTCTCGTGGGCGACGCTGGGCACCAGGATGCCGTTGATGATCAGGCTGCGGTCGGCGTGGGCCTGGAAGAAGCGGTCGACCGAGGGGCGGTCGGGGTGGCTGACCCAGCTCAGATCCCCCTGGGTGGAGGTCTCGGCCTGCCGCTCCATGTCGACCGCGGTGTTCCACAGCTCGTCGGCGAAGATGCGGGTCGGATCCCAACCCCCGTAGTTGGCCACGAAGATCAGCTTGAGGTCGTTGCCGAGGGCCTGGGGCGAGGCGAAGGCGCTGCGCAGCGGCAGGGTCGCGGCGCCGAGCAGCCCGCCAGAGGCGGCCAGGATCTGTCGTCGGGTGAGGTGCTTCATGGCGAGGTCCAGGCTTCAGTAGAAGAGGAAGGCGGGATCGCGGAGGAGGACGGAGAGCAGCCCCGCCCAGGCGGCCGAGGGGTCGCCCTCGGCCTCGTACAGCTCCTGCCAGAGCTCCAGGTTGGCCTGGACCTCGGGACCGTCGGCGGCCACGGTCGCCCCGAACAGGCGGAGGTGCAGGTCCTGGATCTGGGCGATCATCGGCTCCGGCGCGCTGGCCGGGGTCTCGGTGAAGGCGATCCGCGTGAAGAGCCGGGCCTCGTCCGGCCAGGACTTGTCGTGGCGGGCCACGCTCCAGGCCGCCGCCTGGGCGAGGCGCTCGAAGCTGAGGGCCATGGTGGCGTTGAACTGCGGCGCCGGCGAGGTGACGAAGCCGCCGTCGATGCCGCCCGCCAGCGTGCGCAGCCCGTAGGTGTCGGTCGTCATCATGTCGTAGTCGGCGTAGGTGAAGCGGTAGCCGGTCAGCTCCTCGACCTGGCTGGCCAGCAGATCGGGCCGGGTCAGCTTCCACTGCCCGACGCTGCCGACCGCGCGGTACTCCTCGCTGGCCATGACCGCGCGGATCAGCGCGCGCAGCGTCAGCCCCTGGTCCAGGAAGGTCTCGCGCAGGGCGGTCAGCTCGCGGGTGTCGTCCAGCGTGCTCTCCCGCTGCAGGAGCTGCTCGAAGACCTGCTCGGTCGCGCAGGTGGGCAGGCGCTCGTCGGTGGCGATCTGCCAGGCCAGGTCCTCGATGTTGAAGCTGGGCTCGCCGTAGAAGGAGGGCTCGACCTCGGTCGCCGTCCGCCACCACTGTTCACGTTCGGGGTGGTAGTAGGCGACGTCGACGTGGGTGGCCGAGTTGTAGTAGAAGCCCCACAGGTAGCTGCTGAGCGGGTCCAGCGTGTTGTGACAGGCCACGCAGCCGGGGTTGCTCTTCAGCGCCTCGTTGATCGCCCCCTCGTCCAGCAGGTTGACGTCCCGGTCGAACTCGATCGGCAGCGTCAGGTAGTCTGTACAGAAGAGCAGCCGGCTGATGGCGTTGGCCCGGCCGCGGTTGGCGTTGGCGTAGGTGGTGCTGTAGCGCCACCACAGGCTGTTGGTGGAGAGGATGCCGGCGGCGGGGCGATCGTCGGTGTAGCGGACCTGCTGCCAGCCGGTCTCGCCCGCCGGGTAGTCCAAGGGCCAGACCTCGGCCATCAACGGATCGGCCATGGTCCACTCGCCGGTCACGATCTCGTACCAGGGCAGATCGTTAGCCGCGACATGGGCCAGGATGCGCAGGGGCTCCTCGCCGATGCTCTTGACCAGCCCGGGGTGATCGCTGCTGGTCTCCCAGTAGGTGACCAGCAGGCTGTCCGACTGGGTCTGGTAGATCTCGCTGAAGAGGGCGACGACGCGGTCCTCGAAGCGCTCGTCGACCAGGAAGCCCTCGATCAGCAGGTCGAGCTGGGCGGGGTCCTGCTGCACGAGGGCGAGCTCCTCGACCGAGGGGCGCACCCCCCGCAGATCGAGGCTGGCCCGGATCAAGACCCGCACCGGGTCGATCTCGACGGGCTGGGTCTCGGTCCCCGGCTGGGTCTCGGTCCCCGGCTCGGTCTCGGTCCCCGGCTGCGGATCGGTCGTGGGCGGCGCCTGGTCCACGACCGGCTCAGGCGCACAGGCCAGGAGGAGGAGCAGGCTCAGTCCCATGGGCGGGTCTCCCAGTCGAGGAGGGGCTCGAATTCGGGACAGATGGTGCCGAGCTGCTGGCCCCGCCAGCTGACCGTGCCGCAGCCGTCGCAGTGCGGCTGGAAGATCGGCGCGCCGGCCCAGGGAGGCCCCTGGAACTCCACCTCGTTCCACTCGCCGGCGGCGTCGCGGACCGAGATGGTCCCGCTGGGCTCCTGCGCGCAGGCCGAGCCGGCGTCGCTGGCGTAGATGTAGACCGACTCGAAGAGGGCGGTGTTCATCGAGCCGGGCACCCCCGAGATCGCCCCGCTGAGGGACAGCCCGGTGCCCTGCTCGACGTCGGCGTCGTAGCTCCAGCTCCAGACCAGGTCGACCGAGAGATCCTCGGCCAGCCAGCTGCCCTCGGCCTGCGGGTCGCTCCAGCGGGCGTCGCCCTGGATGTAGGCGTAGCCGGTGCGGTCGGGGTTGCCCTGGGTCCCGGCGGTGTAGTGGTAGGCGTAGCCGCTCATCTCCAGCTCGCTGCCGAAGCGGTCGGTGATCGAGCCGAAGAGCTGGGTGTAGCTGTAGTCGTCGTAGATGGTGGAGCCCGAGACATAAGGCTCGTAGTAGAAGCTGTAGCCGTAGCCGGAGAAGGCCGCGCCCGTGCCGGCCGAGCAGCCGCCGAACCAGTAGTGGTAGCCGTAGTAGGTCTCGCCGTCGGCGTCGGTGTAGTAGTAGGGGCAGGCGCTGTCGCCGAGGGAGGTGCGGAGGCCCTCGTAGGCGGCGGTCAGGGTCATCGGGTCCACCCGCTTGACCGCGGCGAAGACCTCCACCAGGCTGGCCTCGACCTCCTCCAGGCTGTGCAGGGGGCTGTCCTCGTCCTCCCGATCGAGGATGTAGGGCGAGCCCTCCTCCTCCTCCTCGGTCTGCTCTTCGACCGGGGTGCCCGTGTCGGTCTCGACCACGGCGCCGCCATCGGCCTCTCCGCCGTCCGGCTTCCCCTGATCATCTGGCTGGGCCTCCTGTCGACAGGCCCAGAGCATCAGAAAGCACAGCACGCCCACCTCCTTCGGCGGCCCACGCTACCTCAAGAGGCCGGCGCAAGGTGTGAATTCCTCAGGTGCCGGGCTCGGCGCACTCCAGCCACCAGCGCAGGCGGGTGGCGTCGTCCTCGGTGATGCCCCCGGCCGGCGGCATGCGCTCTTCGTCGCCGGGCACGAGCTGGAGGATGCGGCTGCTCCAGGTCCAGACCTGCTCGACGGTGTCGAAGACGACCGACTCGGGGGCGCCGAAGCGCTCGGGCGCGGTGGAGGCGTGGCAGCCCTGGCAGTTGGCGGTGATGAAGCCGGCGCCGAAGGTGCTGTAGTTGACCAGCGGCACGTCGGCGCAGGGGTCAGCGGAGTCGGTCGGGCCGGCGGTGTCGCTGCCCTCCCCGTCGCTGGCACCCCCGTCGCTGGCACCCCCATCCGTCGACGTCCGTCCCGAGTCCTCTTCGAGGGCTCCGTGGCAGGCGAGGTTGAGGGCGAGGGCGAGGGCGAGGAGGAGCACGGCGGGAGCATCTCATGGGAGCCGAGGTGGCGCCTCGGGGGCAAACGCTGTAGCGTAAATGACACCTGGCTGTCACTTGAGCGCCAAATCCGGAGTCCGGTTGAGCCACGAGCACCTTCATGAACGCGCCGCCAACGGGGGGACGGTGCGGGTCAGCCGTCACGACCGTCTGCAAGCGGACATCAAGGTCTCCTGCAATGTGCGCGAGGTGATTCAGGAGGCCGTCTCCTTCGAGCTGGACGTCTGGCTGCACCTGCCCGGCGACCTGGGCATCGGGCCCAACCGGACCCCTGCCGAGGGGCTCTACCAGGACCTGCGGGTCCGGAGCCGGCTGCGGACGCCGATCGTGCGCCTGGAGGACCTCGCCGACCCGCAGGGGCGCAATTCGCCGCTGGCGGCGCTCAACCTGCTCTGCGATGCCCCGGACCTGGGGCCGACCTGGTGCCGGGACGTCCGGCGCGAGGCCCGGCTGGTGGCGCGGGTGCTGCGCAGCGCGGGGCGGCGCGTGCTCGCGGCCTGCCAGCCGGGCTCCCCTCACCTGCCGACCCTGCTGCCGATCCTGCTGCGCGCCCTGGAGCAGACCGGGCCGCGCTTCCGCGAGCTCAACGCCCGCCTGACCCGGGGCCGCATCGACGCCGACACGGCGCTCTGCCTGGAGTCCACCGACGAGTACCTCAGCCTGCAGACCGAGCTGCTGGCCACGCGGGCCCTCGCCCTGATGGACAGCCTGGGCACCAACGGCGAGCTGCGGGCGGGCTTCGTCGCGGTCGCCCGGCGCGAAGACGCCCTGCGCCGGGACAACGGCTGGCGCAGCCGCATGCCCGACCCGGCACGCAAGGAGAGCGAAGAGGCCTTCCTGGACCAGGCCAGCACGCTGAAGCTGTTCGTCGAGCGCGTGCTCTACCTCCGGCAGATCCCCAGCCGGGTCCAGAAGGTCGCCCACAACACCATCCTGGGCCTGGCCGCGGCGCTGGCGATGGCCTGGGCGGTCGGGCTGCAGGTCTTCGCCCTCTACAGCCTGGGGCTGGACCTCAGCAAGGGGGCGGGGACCAGCATCGTGGTGGCCTTCTCGACCATCGCCGTGCTCGGCTACATCCTGAAGGACCGCATCAAGGCCTGGTCCGCCGAGGTCCTGGCCCGCCAGCTCCCGCGCTTCCTGGACGATCGGGGCGCGGCCCTGGCCTGGGGCATCGACCGCACCATCCTGGGTCGAGCCACCGAGCGCCTCGCCTACGAGACGGCCGCCGACCTGGACCCCGAGGTCAAGCGCCGCCACCTCGCCGCCCTGGGCAGCCGCCTGCCGACCGAGCTCCACGACGACATCCTCCACTACCGTCGCCGCCTCGTCCTGATGCCCCGGGTGGCCCTCTCCGTCTTCCCGCCCTTCGTCGGGATCAACGAGTCCATGCGGCTGAACCTCTCCCGCTGGGTGCGCACCCTGGACGACCCCAAGCGCAGCATCGTCGCGCTGGACGAGCACGACCGGCCGGTGACCCGCAAGCTGCCTCACCGGACCAGCATGCCGGTGATCACCCGGCTGCGCTGGAAGGCCGAGCAGGGCCGCTGGCAAGAGCAGTGGGGGGTCCACCGCATCCTGCTGACCCAGCGGGGCATCACCCGGGTCGACTGCCTGGACGGCAGCGACACGCTGGAGACCTTCGACGACTTCGACGACTGAGCCCGCCCGAAGGGCGGCTAAAGTCCAAGCGCAGCCCGGAGGGCGGGGTCCTCGGGCGAGGTCGTCGGCGCGAAGCGGGCCTTTACCTGGCCGTCGGGGCCGACCACGAACTTGGCGAAGTTCCACTCGATGTCGTGGCCGCCGCCCGCCTCGCTGCCCACCAGGGCCCGGTACAGGGCGCTGCGGCCCGGGCCGTTGACCTCCTGCTTCTGGAGCAGGGGGAAGGTGACGTTGAAGCGGGTGTCGCAGAACTCGAGGATCTCCTGGGGGGTGCCGGGCTCCTGGGCGCCGAAGTCGTTGCAGGGGAAGCCAAGGACGGACAGGCCGTGCTTGGCGAACTCCTGGTGCAGGGCCTGGAGCTGGGTGTACTGCGGCGTGTTGCCGCAGCGCGAAGCCACGTTGACGATAAGCAGGACTTTGCCCTCGTAGGCTTTGAGGCTGGTGTCCTTGCCGTCAATGTCCTTGAGGGGGATGTCGTAGAGTCCGTCCGCGCAGGCTGTGGCGGCGAGGGCGGCGGTGATGGAGAGGGTGAGAAGTGTCTTCATGGGAACTGAATAACGAGCGGCGGGGCGGAAGGGTTTCATCTCCAGTGGCGGGATGCATTTTGGACCGGAAACGCCTTCCGCGTTGCGCTTCCCGCGCGCTGGCGCTAGCACTCAGGCGCTCATCCCCCCGCACACAAGACATGTCCGCCAAAATCATCTACACCCTCACCGACGAAGCCCCGCTCCTCGCCACATATTCGCTGCTTCCCATCGTCAAAGCCTTCACCAAGGCGGCGGGCATCGAGGTCGAGACGCGCGACATCTCGCTCGCCGGCCGCATTTTGGCCCAGTTCGGGCAGCAGGACGATGATTTGGCCTATCTCGGCAAACTTTGCCTCGAACCGACCACGAACATCATCAAGCTGCCGAACATC
>DDSR01000189.1 GCA_002343455.1 Deltaproteobacteria bacterium UBA2385
AGCCCGAGGGGCTGTATCGTGGTACCCACGCCTCGTCAAACCCTGGGGCGACTCGGAGACCCCATGCCCGCCTGGACCCGCACCACCATCCCCCGCAAGGTTGCCAGCCTTGCAGTCTCCACAGCGGATCTCGCCGAGACCGATCATTCCTACATCCAGGAGATCGCCGCCGCGGATGAGCAGAAGGGATGGCTATTCATCGAGGCCATCTCGGGCACCGGCGCCGAGATCAGCGTCCGCCGCAACGAAGGCGCTCGACCTGACCGGATGCGCGAGGTCACCCCCGCGCTCGGGCCGTTCACCACCATCGGCCCCCATGGGCTCGATTGGCCTACCGGTCCTGCAGGCGCCGTTCGCAAGCTCGTCATCAGCGGCAAGACCAGCAGCGGCTCGGGCTCGGTGACCTTCGAGGTTGACGAAGTGTTCCGAACCGTGGGAGGCTGAGGGATGCCGAGCTGGCAACGCACGCTCCTGGCCCCGACTACGAAGGAGCTGGCTCCTTCGGCGAGCCTGGTGGTGGATGCCACGGGCGAGGGTCTTGGGGATGGGCGCTACGCCGATATGGCCCTCGCCTTCATCGACATCGAGTTCATCGACGAGGTCACGGTCAAGGTATACCGACTTGGCGGCCCCAGAGAGGATCGTCTCGGCGTTCTGGACTCCACGCCGGTGACGGAGTTGACCCAGGAGGGCCCATGGCCCGTTTCCTGGGACACCCCCCCTCCCCCCTGGCTGGGCTTACGGCTGCTACTGGTCGCCGGGGCGAGCGGGGGCAGCATCGGCCTTCGGGTCTTCAACGCCATGCACACCGAGGAGCTGTAGGTGACTGCGGCCGATGCAAAGGGGGCTTGTGCCCGCCGCTCCTGCGAATGCTCCGGACGGAAGCGCCCTCGACGGTACCCGCGACCCGCAGGGCTGCTGGGGCTCGAGAGTGGCCGACCTCCGCACAACCCGCTCCAGCAGGCCAAGCCAACGGACGAGGAGGTTGTGCCCGAGTACTTCAAGACGACCGTCAGCCGCGTGCTGAGCCGCCGATTTCGACTGAGTGACAACTCCGTCGACCAGATCCGCTGGTTCACCGACCAGGAGATGTCGCGCCTTGGGGCCACCCAGGCCGGCGAGGGGATCCTCTTCTTTCAGTTCGAGGGCGATGACTTCCAACCCCAGACAGGCAAGCTGACGATCCTCTGGGAGATGCCCTACGGAACCAGCGTCTATGAGTACGCCAGTACTACACCCGACATCAACAGTCGAGCGGTGTTCAGCATGACGGCATGGTCGGGGCCGATCCCGGGTCGGGTCGGGATCCGCATCGAGCTCCCACAGGGGAGGCCGCTTGTGACCTTCACGTTGGACCTCGTGGCCCGACGTCGGGGGGGCAACTTCGAGCGTGGCCACTGGCTGTTGGACCGCAGCCAGCGCCCCATGTTTCGACCCGAGCTGGAGGACTTCGATACGAAACCGGAAGGGACGACGCCTCCACGAGCCTCTGCCGCCAGGCAAGCATGCGGCTCGACTGCCAGCGCCGCACGCGAGAGCAGCAGCCCCCGCTCCAACTGGAACCGAGGGGAGGATCGGCCCGAGGGCGGCTTCGAACCTGAGGAAGAGTCGGACGGAAGGCAGATTCCGAGGTCGAGTTCGGGCCAGTCGTCTCGTACCGAGGAGGGCGCGACGGTCACCCGGCTACGTGCCTTGAGCACAACCGGAAGCCTCGCGCTGAACCTCGACGGCGTGGCCATGAACTTCCCCAACGACCTTGCCGCCGAGCTGGGGATGGCGAGTCTGAGCCTGGCGGAGCTACCTGCCCTCCTGGCAGACTTGGGAGACTGGACCTCGGACTGGATGGATGTCACGACGATTGACGATCGCCTCGGCAGCCTGGAAGGCCGTCGGTACCCCCTCCACTGGCTCGACAAGATCCTGACCAGCGGCAATCCGACCTTTCCCTTGGAAGTGGAGAGCATCGAAGATATCGCTCGCAGTGAGGACGAGCGGACTGACACTGAGTGGGAATGGACCACGGTGGCGCCATGGTTCGACTACGAGCGGACCTGGTATGCCGCGAGCCTGGTCAATGTCCTGTTCGCAACAAAGTCCTACCTTCCGGAGTCGATCATCACGCCGCGGGCCAAGAACAAGAAGCGCAAGATCGAGAGCGCGCGAGCTACCCGACGATTGGACATCGATCGATCCCCGCGTTGGCGTTTGCTGCTCGACGACACCTCAATGTGGCTGGACGGCGCCAGGTTGGCCATATCCGGGACGACCTACGTGTGGGAGACGGCGACCTTTGATGTGCAGACGTTGAGCTGGACAGCGAATCAGCTGAGTCCGGGGGAAGTCCTGCCAACTTTCGGAAAATCCCGTGGATCAGCTGGCAATGGAAGGGTCCACCTCTACGGATACTATGTGGCGCCGTTCGTACGGGCCGCGGCAGATCTCTACGGCCTCGCCCGCTTGTTGGTGATGGTTCGTGTTCGCCTCGAAGGGCAACTCAACCAAAGGACCACGCGCACGCTCGATCGCCTCGCCAAGGCGGCCTATCGTGCTCACCTCGGGGTCATGGGGCCCAACCTCAAGACCCTGCTTCATGAGTTGTTTCACCTGCCTCATTTTAATCTATTCGATGGGCAACCAAACGGAATATCCTGGCTGTCAAGGAACTCCGACCATTGCAGGACGGGCTGCGGGCAGGAGAAGATGTCAGTCACCTGGTTGAGCGAAGCAGCGGTACGACTGGCGCTGCCCCGACTGTGGAGTTATCAATACTCGGAACTTGTAGACGGGCGAGAGCCTGGTGAAGTTCAGTTTTCATCGGCTGTTGGGAACAATGACACGTTCAATATCCAGGACAACTCGAACTGCAGCCGCATCAAGGGAGATGACATTTTTATCCGTTGGCGAATCGTGGGATTCAGTCGGCCGACATCAAAGGTTACCTTTGAGCCTGGAGGCGATGGGTACGCACCGTCGAACGACCCCACCGACCGGCCAACCTGTCTGAGCGTGGGAATCACCGATAGGGATACATGTACCTGGCTCCAGAACAAGCTTGAGAAACGCCATTGCAAGCTGTCCAAGCCGGAGAGCAAGCGTCAATGCCAGGTGCGGGAGGGCGAAGCCAAGAGTGCCGACCGAACTTGGAAACGAGAGCAAAGCCAGGCCAAGAAGGTGCGGAAGATCGAGCGCGACGCGCTTCGACGGCAGTACAAGGCATGCTGGAAGCGGGACGACAACGACGGCCTGACGAAGACATTCCACAAGAAGTGTTGGAATCCATGCGACAAGCCGTCGAAGCACGTCAATGCGATTAGACTGAAGCACCTTCTGCAATCTGAGTTGCGTGAGTCTGAGCGGATTGACGAGAAGTGCCAAAGCAAGTGCGACATGAATGTCCCCGGTTCGCGAAGCACCAAGAAGGCTCGCGTCGCTTATTCGAGAGATGAGGTATGAGGCTTGAGCCATCCTTCCACTGCCTCTCAGCCATCTTCTGCTCATACGCGCGCCTCAGAATCGTACAGTCCTTTGCGGCACTGTTTTTTTTCTACCAGGTTGCGGGGTAGCGAGAGGTACCGATCAGGGTTCAGGTTTCTGCCCGATCGAGGACGACATCTGCCTTTTCGGGTTCGAGGTGCCGGAAGACGATCCCAATTGTGTCAAATCGGGGATGCAACTGGTAGACTGCCCGTATCTTGAGGAGGTCGCTCCGTCAGTGTGGCAACCCACCCAGCGTTGTATCGACCCGTGTTTCCTTGATGGCTACTATCAGTATTGTGCCGACATGATCGGCACTGATTACGCCAGACCGGAACCCTATAGTAAACAACAGACCAAAGGCCACAATAGCCAGACATCAGATCATGGGCCTCTGTCCCGGAACGTGCGCTCCAAAGCAGTCTGGGCCAGCCCGATGGAGTGCGGGCCAAAATGGTGATCGCCCTTGCCATCGTCCTCGCTTGCGGCAACTCCCCCTTCAACGAGCCCGTATCGGCCTATCATTGCGCAGTCCCACCGGTCTGCTTCCACGGCGACAGCAGTTCCGACACCTTCCCCGAATGCGCCGAAGGACAGATCGCCACCCGCTGCTATTGGTTTGAGGCCGACTCGAGCGGTCTCACTCGCGGTCCTCATCCCACGCGCTGGTACTGTCTGGAACCCTGCTACCTGGATGGCTACATTGCGGGATGCGAACAGCAAGAGCCCGCCTGCGCTCTTGAGATCGACGAAGCTCTCGGCATCGCCGACGCCTACTGCGGCTACGCGAGCCCGCGGTCGAACAAGGAGGACAAATGAGGTCGGCAATTCCGCTCCTGGTCTTTGTCGCCTGCGGAGGACGCTGGGACCGGGAGGAACCGGTCAAGGCGGACTTCGAAGTCTGCACCATGACCTCTCCATGCGAGGGCGCCGAGCCCGCCCCTGACGATCGCACTTGTCCTTCCGGCCGAAGCCTGGTGCGCTGCTTCTGGTTCGACCCGGCCAACGAGAAGTCCTTCATGCAGCCCAGCCCCTTCACCTGCGTCGACACCGCGGCCCTGCGCTCGGCCGTCGAAGAGTGTGTCGACACCCAACCCGGATGCGTGAGCGAGACCTTCGACCCTCCCGGCTTCACCGAGGTTCGTTGTGGCGAGCGGAGACGGTAGGGGAGACCTTGGGGGGTTCAGCTCTGAACGCTGAATGGACGTCCCCCCTCCGGCNNCTCCCCCCGCAAGCGGGAGGAGGATTGGATCTCCGTCTTGGTCCCCTCGCTTGCGGGGCGGAGGTGCCTATATCAGCCACCGAGGCCTCGCAGCGCGTTCTGCCGCCCGGCCTCGTGCAGCGGCTCCTTCGGCTGCAGCGCCCGGGCGCGCTCATACGCCTCCAGCGCCGCCGCGTGATGACCGAGGAGCTGCAGCGCGTCCCCCCGGCCGTGCCAGGCCCATGGGTTCTCGGCGTCGACGGCCAGGATCTCCCCGAACAGAAACAGCGCCTCACCGTAGGCGCCGGTCGCGAAGGCCTGCCGGGCACGCTCGATGTCGGGGAGGTCGGGGAGGACGACCTCCGGCGCGGGGCCTCGATCAGGACGAGCGAGGGCTTGAAGCGCCGAGTCGGCGGGGCGCGGCAGCAACCGCCTCAAGAGCGGTGAGAGGCGCAACACGAGGCGATCCAAGCGCCGAGCCCACACCGGCCGCTCCGGAACACCCTGCCGGATCGGCGTCGATCCGGGCTCGCTCACAACGCTCGCCGCGGCGACGGCCAGGTGACCACATGGCCGGACTCGACCAGCCGCAGCCAGGGCTCCAGCTCGGCCTCCCGGCCGGCTTCCACGTCCTCCAGGGCCTGGGCCAGGGCCTCGTCGAGCACCAGGATGCGCGGAGTTCCGGCCAACCAGACGACGGCGACCTCGACCCGGCCTTCCTCGTCGAAGCGGTCGTTGTCCTCGATGTCTTCGGCCTCGAGCACGTCTTCGTCCAGCCAGGCGCGGCGCAGGGTGCGGTTGAGGCGGTTGACGCCCTGGCCTGCGGGCGGCGGGGCCTCGGGAACCACCGCGTAGAGCTCGGCCTCCTCGTCCCGGCGGGGCAGGTCCTGGACCAGGGCCTCCAGGGCGACGAGATCGGCGTCGGCGCCGCCCTCCTCGGCCCACCAGGCAGCGAAGCGGGCGGCGAGGGTGCCGGAGCGGTCGAAGTGGTCCGAGGCGGCGAAGCGCCAGCCGACCTCCTCGGGCTCGGTCATGGACTCCCAGGTGTCGGGCAGCGCGTCGGCGAGGCCCTCGAGCAGCTGGTCGAGGCCGGCGTCGATCTGCGCCTCCCGCAGCAGGAAGCGCATGCCCATGGCCCCGACCGCCGAGCTGAGCCGGTCGGGTAGCAGCGCCGCGACCTCGTCCAGCGCCCCCAGCGCGGTCTGGATGGCCTGGGCGGCCCGAGACTCCTCCCCCTCGGTCAGCAGCCCCGCGGCGACCTGGGCGAGAACGTCGATCTCGGGCAGGAGGCGGTCCTCGATCGGGCCCTCCCCGGCGTGCTCCAGCACCAGCAGCAGCCGGTAGCCCAGGTCCTGCACTGCCCGCCGGGCGCGCAGTCGGCGCATTTGCCCTGGATCCGCAGTGAGAGGCCCGCTGCACAACGAATGGGTCGTGCGCGCGACCCGCAGGGCCATGCCCACCATGCTGTCGCTGTAGTCGACCCCCGGCCGACAGAAACGCTCGACCCAGGCCCCAAAGGACCAGGCGGTGAGCCGGTTCCAGTGGCCCAGCAGGTAGCCCTCGGCGTCGGACTGGGCGTCGATGCCGGGCACCGGGGTCGAGACCGGCCGACCGCTCTCCAGCATCTCCAGGCAGGCCGCCCACTCCCGCGCCAGGTGGGCCTCGCTCCAGCGGGCGCTGCGCAGCCCGGCTTCCCTCTCCTGACCAGCAAAGACCCGCAGCGAGGCCCGCTCGCAGTCCAGGCAGCCCTCCCGGGTCGGCGAAGCCAGCGCGTGCCGCGGACAGCGCGCCCGGCCGATCTCGTCCAGGCCGTACCAGTGCAACACCGGCAGCAGCTCGCCCAGCCGCGCCCCCAGGCAGGCCTCGAAGCGGGTCATCTCCGGGTGCCAGTACCAGCCGACCACGCCGTGCAGCAGCTCGTGGCTGCGCCACTTGGCCCGGTGGTTCGGGTTGAAGGGGCTGTGCGGATCGTCCTGGAAGAAGCTGAAGTACTTCGGCTCGGCCAGCACCCCGTCGCTCCAGGTCGGGACCGTGCCCGCCTGCCAGACGGCGATCTCGGGGTGCAGCTCCTCGGGCATCGGGATGCGGACCCGCAGCTCGTGGTGGGTGAAGGCCCGGCCGATGCGAGCGGCGAGCAGGCCGGCGCGGGCGGCGGCGGGAGAGCTGAGCAGCTCGATCCCGGGGCAGCCCAGCTGGCCGAGCAGCGCCTCCAGCCCGGGCCCGGGACGTGCACCCAGGAAGGCGTCGACCAGGGCCTCGGGAGGAGGCAGCAGGGCCCCGGGATCGACCGGGAGGGCCTCACCCTTGAGGGCGGGGAGCAGGTCGGGGAGGTCGAGCACGGTAGCCCCCGCTCAGCGGATGATGTCGAAGCCAGAGGCCGACTCGTATTGCCTCCACCCGGCCTTGGCGACCCTTCGGACCCCGGCCGGACACGTTAGGACCGCCGCCGCAAGGAGGCCCCGTGCCCGACGAGATCGTCCTGAAGACCACCATCAACGGCGAGTCCGCCAGGCTGCTGGTGCCCGCCAACCGCAGCCTGTTGGACATGCTGCGCGAAGACCTGGGCCTGACCGGCAGCAAGCACGGCTGCGACGTCGGCGACTGTGGGGCCTGCACGGTCCTGCTCGACGGCCAGCCCCGCCTCTCCTGCATCACCCTGGCGGCCGAGGCCGACGGCCGCGCCGTGCGGACGATCGAGGGCATGGCCGAGGGCGGCCTGCTGCACCCGATCCAGGAGGCCCTCCACCGCCACGTCGGCGCCCAGTGCGGCTACTGCACCCCGGGCATCGTCATGGCCCTGGCCCCCCTGGTGGACGACCCCGACCAGGCCGTCGACGACGAGACCTTGAGAGAGGTCCTCGGCGCCAACATCTGCCGCTGCACCGGCTACACCCGGATCCTCTCCGCCGCCCGGGAAGTCCTGGCCGGCGGCGACCGACAGCGGGGCCGGGCCGCCGGGGCCCGCGAGCCGAGCGATGGAGGGACGGCCTGATGGACCGCAGCGACGATCTGGACCGCAAGGCCGCGATGGAGAAGCGGGTGGCCGAGCGACTGGCCGCCCGGGCCGCCAAGGAGGCCGCCCAGGCCCAGCAGGCCGAGGAGCGCACCGCGGCCGATGTGACCGATCCCAGCACCTATATGGGCCCGGCCGACACCCGATCCGGCCAGCCGGCCGAGGGCGGGGTCGTCGGGGCCGGCGGGCGCGGCAAGATCGACGGGCTGGCCAAGATCACCGGCCGGGCGATCTTCGCCGACGATCTGAAGCTGCCGCGGATGGCCCACGCCAAGGTGCTGCGCAGCCCCCACCCGCACGCGCGCATCGTCAGCATCGACACGCACGAGGCGCTGGCGATGGAGGGCGTGCTGGCCGTGGTCGTGGGCACGGATCTCCCCACCCGGCACGGGGCCATCCCGGTCGTAATGGACGAGACCGCCCTGGCCCTGGACAAGGTCCGCTACATCGGCGAGCCCGTGGCCTGCGTCTGCGCCACCAGCGAGGAGCTGGCCTGGTTGGCCTGCCAGCGCATCAACGTCGTCTACGAGCTGCTGCCGCCGGTGCTGACCATCGAGGACGCCTTGGACGCCGACAAGCCGGCCATCCACGAGTGGCGGCGCAAGGGCGGCAACGTCCTGCGCAAGGTCGACCAGAGCTACGGCGACGTCGACGCCGCCCTGGCTGGCTCGGACCTGGTCCTGGAAGAGAGCTACGAGTACCCGGCCAGCACCCACGTCCCGCTCGAAGCGCACTGCGCAGTGGCCGCCCCCTCGGACGAGGGCCGCCTGACCGTCTGGTCCAGCACGCAGAACCCGCACTACATGCACCGCACCCTGACTCGGGTCCTCGGCATGGAGCAGGCCTCCATCCGGCTGATCAAGCCCGATGTCGGCGCCGGCTACGGCGGGAAGTGCGACACCTTCTGCAGCGACATCCTCTCCGCCCACCTCGCCCGCCTGCTCGGCCGACCGGTGAAGATGGCGATGGAGCGCGAAGAGGTCTTCTACGCCCACCGCGGCCGCCATCGCACCCGGATGTGGCTGAAGATGGGCATGAACAAGGACGGTCGCATCACGGCGATCGACTTCAAGGCCTGGGCCGATGGCGGCGCCTACAGCAGCTACGGGGTGGTCACCAGCTACTACCTGGGCGTCTTCATGCCCCTGCCCTACCGGCTCGACAACTACCGCTTCGAGTCGACCCGACTGTACACGAACCACCCGCCGGCCGGCCCCAAGCGCGGCCACGGGGCCATCCAGCCCCGCTTCGCCCTCGAAGTCCACCTCGACCGCATGGCCCGGGCGCTGGGCCTGGAGCCCGCCGATGTGCGGGCCAACAACCTCTTCCCGCCGGACTCGATCACCGTCAACGGCCTGCGCATCACCAGCATGGGCCTGCCCGACTGCCTGGCCCAGGTGCGCGAGGCCAGCGGCTACGACGAGAAGGTCGGCCTCCAAGATAGCGGGCCCTTCAAGCGGGGCATCGGCCTCGCCGCCAGCGCCTATATGTGCGGCGCCCTGCACCCGATCTACCAGACGGACACCCCGCACAGCGGGATCCAGCTCAAGATCGACCGCTCCGGCCGGGTGACCGCCTTCACCGGCACCGCCGACTGCGGCCAGGGCAGCAACCACATGGTCGCCTGCGTCGTCGCCGAGCGCCTGGGCATCCAGCCCGAGATGATCACGGTGATCGAGGCCGACAGCGATCTGTGTCCGGTCGACCTGGGCTCGTACAGTTCCCGGGTGACCTTCATGGCCGGCAACGCCGCCCTGCACGCCGCCGAGACGATGCGCAGCCGGCTGGTGACCGCCGTCGCCGACAAGTTCGGGGTCCAGCCCGAGGATGTGCTCTGCTGCGACGGGCAGTACAGCGCCGGCGACCAGGCCCTGAAGTGGACCGATGTGATCGAGCTGGCCGAGAGCCGCTTCGGCACGCTGGGCGCCACCGGCAGCTACCGGCCTCCCAAGATCGGCAGCCGCTTCCGCCGCCAGAGCGTCGGCCCCTCGCCCGCCTACAGCTTCACGGCCCAGGTCGCCGAGGTCACCGTCGACGAAGAGACCGGCATCGTCACCGTTCACGACATCTGGGCGGCCCACGATCTGGGCCGGGTGCTGCACCCCGAGATCGCCATGGGCCAGATCGAGGGCTGCGTCTACATGGGCGTGGGCGAGGCGATGCTGGAGGAGCAGCGCTACCGCGACGGAGTGATGACCACCCCCAGCATCCTGGAATACCGGATCCCCACCGTCTATGACACGCCGGAGATCCACGCGATCCTGGTCGAGTCGCACGATCCCGAGGGCCCCTTCGGCGCCAAGGAGTGCGGCGAGGGCCCCCAGCTCTCGACGGTGCCGGCCATCGCCAACGCCATCTTCCACGCCAGCGGGATCTGGTTGACCCACCCCCCCTTCACCCCCGAGAAGGTCCTGCGCGCCCTGCGCCAGCGGGATCTCCAGCGCGCCCGCGAGGCCACCTGATGCTGCCCCTGCCCTCGTTCTCGTTGCTGGCGCCCGATCGCCTGGACGACGTCCTCGCCCCCCTGGGCCAGCCGGGCGTGCGCCTGCTGGCCGGCGGGACGGATCTGCTGCCCAGCATGAAGCACCGCCTCTTCAAGCCGGCGACCCTGCTCAGCCTCAGCCGGGTGCCCGAGCTGGCCCGGATCGAGCCGACCGAGGACGGCGGCCTGCGCATCGGCGCGATGGCCACCCTGCTGGGCGTGCGCCAGGACGCGCGGGTCCGGGCGGGCTGGCCGGCCCTGGCCTCGGCTTGCGCGACGGTGGCGACCCGCACCATCCAGGCCATGGGCACCCTGGGCGGCAACGTCATGCTGGACACCCGCTGCTTGTACTACAACCAGCCGGCGGGCTGGCGGGCCAGCATCGGCGGCTGCCTCAAGGCCGAGGGCAGCGTCTGCCATGTCGCCCCTCGGGGGACCGGCTGCTACGCCGCCCAGAGCAGCGACACCGTGCCCTCCCTGATGCTCTACGAGGCTGAGCTGGAGCTGCTCAGCCGCCGCGGCAGCCGCCGCCTCGCGCTATCCGAGCTGTTCTCCGCCGACGGGCGGGACGGCCCCCGGATCGAGCGCGACGAGCTGCTCCGCGCGGTGATCCTGCCTCCCCCCGGGGCGGTGGTCCTGCACCGCAAGGTCCGCCCCCGCGGGGCGATCGACTACGGCATGCTGCTGGTGGCGGTGCGCCGCCAGGGCGACGGCGGAAGCGCGGTGATCAGCGCGCTGGGGCCGGCCCCCGTCTCTGTCCGCGTCGAGCAGCTCGGCGACCTCGCCCAGGCCGCCTGGAAGGCCAGCAACCCCCTCTCGACCCACTCCTGGAGCAGCACCTGGCGCAAGCATATGGTCCGGATCGAGGTCGCCCGCGCCGTGGCTGAGCTCACAACCCCTCGTCTGGCAATCGCACATGGCTGACTCCCCCGACTCCGCTCCCCGGGCCCCGGTCACCCCCGCCGACCTCGCCCGCTGGGCCTTCTGGGGCCCGCTGCGCGACGCCCTCGACCCGCACCGGCCGGCCCGGGTCAAGGCGCTCGGCGCCGCCTGGCACCTCCACCACCTGACGGCCCGCGGCGGGCGTGTCCTGATGGAGGACGAGCTGCGGCGCTGCTTCGGCGAGCGCTACACCGCCGCCGAGTACAAAGGGCTGGTCGCCGACGCCTACCGCCGCGGCTGGAGGGTCCACCTCGAAGAGCTGCTGCTGGGCAAGGTCGACGCCGAGACGGTCGAGACCTACATCCGCTTCGAGGGGCGGGCCAACCTGGACAGAGCCCTGGAGGGCGGCAAGGGTGCGATCTACACCTACCCGCACGCCGGCGCGGTGATGCTGATGCTGGCCTGGCTGGCCCACCGCGGCTATCGATATGTACAGTTCGCCGCCCGCGGCCTGCCCCCGCCCGAGATCGCCGCCCTGAACCCGGCCCTGATGGCCAGCAACCCCGTGCGCGAGCGGGTCCGCAAGGTGCGCGAGGAGAACGAGGACAAGGTGCCCTGCACCTTCCTGACGATGGACCAGCCGACGCGGGAGCTCTACCGCCGCCTCGCCGACAACGAGCTGGTCGGCATCGCCTTCGACGGCCGGGCCTCCCAGAAGTTCTTCGTCCACGACTTCCTGGGCCGCAAGGCGGTGCTCAGCTCGGGGCCCTACCGGCTCGCGGTCAGCCGCGGAGCGCCGATCGTCCCGGCCTTCTGCCACACGCCTCGCCAGGGGCCGGCCGTCTGCCGGGTGGGCGAGCCCCTCTTCCCCGGCAAGGACTGGCGGGAGCTGGCCCACGAGGTCCTGCGCCAGGAGGCCGCCTGGATCGCCGAGGAGCCCGCCGAGTACGGGCTCTGGCTGGTGCACTGCCGCCGCCGCGCCGCCCTGGACGACCACCCCCTCTTCGGCGACGTCGCCCCCGACGAGCGCTGGAAGCGCTGGGAGCGCGCGTGAGCACGCTCGACCTGCCCACCGCCCGCACCTCGGACCGGGTCAAGACGCCGGTCCCCGACCGCGCCGATGTGACGATCATCGGCGCCGGGCTGGGCGGGCTGATGGCCGGGGCCCTGCTTGCCAAGCAGGGCCACAAGGTGGCGATCTTCGATCAGCACTACGTCGCCGGCGGCTGCGCCACGATGTACCACCGGGTCAGCAAGGGCGATCATTACCAGTTCGACATCGGCCTGCACTACGTTGGCGACTGCCAGCCCGGCGGTCGGCTGCCGATGCTGCTGGAGCAGGCCGGGGTCCAGGTCGAGTTCCTGCCGATGGATATGGACGGCTTCGACACCATCGTCCTGCCCGGCCTGACCTTCCCCATCACCGCCGGGCACGACGCCTACCGCGACCGCCTGGTCGAGTTCTTTCCGGCCGAGGTCAAGGGCATCGACCGTTACGTCCGCCTGCTGAAGGAGGTCGACGTCCTCGGCGCCGAGATCAACCGCGAGCGCCGCGGGCTCAGCGCTACTGCCGGCCTGCTCTGGACTGCCGCCACCAAGGCCCGCCTCGTCCCCCGCTACCAGAACGCCACCATGGCCCAGGTGCTGGACGACTGTACGCAGGACCCGGCCCTGCGCGCCGTCATCCTCGGCCAGAGCGGCGACTACGGGCTGCCCGCCAGCCGGGTCAGCGCCATGCTGCACATGGGCCTCGCCAACCACTACTTCAAGGGCGCCTGGTACCCCAAGGGCGGCGGCCAGGTCATCGCCGACCGCCTCTGCGAGGTGATCGAGACCCACGGCGGGGTGATTTGCCTGCGCCGCACGGTCGAGAAGATCCTGGTCCTCGACGGCAAGGCCTGCGGCGTCCAGGTCCGCGGCATGCGCCAGGAGTCGCAGAAGGTCCTCTCCCAGCAGGTCCTCAGCAACGCCGACATCCGGCGCACGCTGCTGGAGCTGCTGCCCGAGAAGCACCTGCCGCCCGAGCAGTGGAAGCGGGCCCAGAACTTCCAGATGGGCGGGGCCATCTTCCTCTCCTGCTTCGGCATCAAGGGCGACCTGGCCAAGCTGGGCATGGGGCCCCGCAACTACTGGTGCTTCGACAGCCTGGACGGCGAGGAGATCTACAGCGACATCGCCAAGGGCAAGCTCGATCCGCGCGCCGTCTACATCACCAGCGCCAGCCTGAAGGACCCCGACACCCACGGCCACACGCCCGAGGGCGTCATGGGCGTCGAGGTGATGTGCCTTTCGCCGGGCCGGGCCGAGGCCTGGGGGGTCAGCCAGGAGCAGGTCTTCAGCGGCGCCTACCGGGACAACGCCGAGTACCTCGCCCACAAGCAGCGGGTCGAGGACGCCCTGCTGGACCGGCTGGAGGCCCAGTTCCCCGGCTGCAAGGAGCGGGTCGTCTTCCGCGAGAGCGCCACCCCGGTCACCCACACCCGCTTCACCCGGGCGACCGACGGCACCGGCTACGGCCTCGCGGCCACGCCGGACCAGTTCATGAAGGGCCGCCCCGGCTACCGCGGGCCGATCCCGGGCCTGTTCATGGCCGGGGCCAACACCCGGTCGGGCCACGGCATCGTCGGCGCGCTCAGCAGCGGCCGGGCGGCGGCCTTTCGGATGCAGCAAGAGCTCAAGGGCCGCTGAACCGGCTCGCCTGCGCTCAGCGGACCGTTATTACCCGAGGTCCAATAGGAGTGCTCATGTGGTTGTTGACCCTGCTCCTCGCCTGCGGCGAGGGCTCGCCCACCGCTCCCGCTCCCGCCGCCGGGGGCCCGCCCGCCACGGTGGTCCGTACGCAGACGATCGTGGCCCGCGCCTGGGAGGAGGCGATCACCGCGACCGGCGTGGTCGAGGTGCGCGACTCGGTCGAGCTGCGCCCCGAGACCAGCGGGGTCATCGCCGAGCTGCACTTCAGCGACGGGGCCACCGTGAAGGAGGGGCAGCTGCTGGTCAAGCTCCGCGACGCCGACGCCCGGGCGCAGCTGGCCGAGGCCGAGGCGCGGCTGAGCCTGGCGGAGCTGACCCTGGGCCGGCTGAAGGCCCTGCGGGAGTCCGACAACGCCGCCCAGGCCGAGGTGGACCAGGGCCAGGCGGAGCGGGACCTGGCCGCGGCCCAGGTCGCTCGGGCCCGCGAGGCGGTCCGCCGCACCCGCATCGTGGCCCCCTTCGACGGCGTGGTCGGTCGCCGCGACCTCGCCGTGGGCGCGACGGTGGACCCCTCGCGGGTCCTGACCCGGATCGATCGGCTGGAGGTGCTGGTCGTCGACGTCTCGGTCTCCGAGGACGACGCCGGCCGGGTCCAGGCCGGGCAGACCGCGATGGTCTCGGCCAGCGCCCTCTTCGACACCGAGATCCCCGGCCGGGTCAGCTACGTCTCCCCCCGCGCCCGCAGCGGCTCGCGCACTGTCGATGTGCGCGTCGAGGTCGAGAACCCCGACCAGCGCCTGCGCCCCGGCAGCTCGGCCGCCGTCCGGATCGAGGTCGGCCGTCAGGAAGGCGCCATCGTCGTGCCCGCCTACGCGGTCATCCAGGGGGCCACCGGGGCCAGCGCCTGGGTCGTCGGCGAGGGCGACAAGGCCGAGCCGCGCACGGTGGTCATCGGCGACCGCGCCCCGGCCGAGGTGCAGATCGAGTCGGGCCTCGCGGTCGGTGACCGCCTGATCCTGGAGGGCTTCGTCCGGCTGCGGCCCGGCGGAGCGGTCCGCGAGGCGCCCCCGGCGGACGCGCCCGCCGCCGAAGCCGGGCCCCGCTGATGGGCCCGCGCCTGTTCGTCGAGCGCCCGGTGATGGCCCTGGTGCTCTCGCTGGTCGTCATCATCTTCGGCCTGGTGGCCTACCCTCGCCTGCCAGTGCGCGAGACCCCCGATGTGCAGCAGCCCGTCGTCACCGTCTCGACCACCTGGCCCGGCGCCGACCCGGCCCTGGTCGAGGGCCAGGTCACCGAGGCGCTGGAGCGCGAGATCAACGGCGTCGAGGGCATCCGCACCCTGACCAGCCAGAGCGTCGACCAGCAGAGCAGCATCACCGTCGAGTTCGAGGTCGGGCGCGACCTGGAGGCGGCCGCCAACGACGTGCGCTCCCGGGTCAGCCGGGCCCGCCGTCGCCTGCCCCCCGATGTGCTGGAGCCGGTCGTCGTCAAGGCCGAGGCCTCGGCCCAACCGGTGCTCTTCCTGCGGCTGGTGGGCGAGGGCATGGACATGCTCAGCCTGACCGAGGTCGCCGACACCATCGTCCGCGAGCGGCTCCAGAACGCGATCGGCGTCGGAGGCGTGGACATCAACGGCGAGCAGCGCTTCGCCATGCGGGTCGAGCTCGACCCCGCCGCGATGGCCGCGCGGGGGCTGTCGCCGCTGGACGTCGAGGCGGCGCTGCAGGCCCAGAACGTCCAGCTCCCGGCCGGGCGGGTCGAGGGCCAGGCCATGGACATCAACCTGCGCTTGGACGCGGCCATGCGCACCCCCGAGGAGTTCCGCGAGCTGGTGATCTCCGACGCCGGCGGGGGCGTGGTCCGCCTGGGCGACGTCGCCTCGGTGCGCCTGGGCTCGGCCAACGAGCGCCAGTCCGCCCGCGCCGACGGCGTGCCCGCCATCACCCTCTCGGTCGCGCCGCTGGCCAGCGCCAACATCATCGAGCTCTCCGACGATGTGCGCTCCCGCCTCCCCGAGATCCAGGCGGCCCTGCCCACCGGGATGAAGGTCGAGGTCCAGTACGACCGCGCCGAGCCGGTGCGGCGCTCGATCCACGACGTGCAGCTCACCCTGCTGGTCGCCTTCGGGCTGGTGGCGGTGGTCATCTTCGCCTTCCTGCGGGATCTGCGCAGCACCCTGGTCCCCCTGCTGGCCATCCCCGTCTCGATCGTCGGCACCTTCTTCGTCCACTGGCTGCTGGGCTTCTCGGTCAACGTCTTCACCCTGTTCGGGCTGGTGCTGGCCATCGGCCTCGT